>CACCYT010000001.1 GCA_902550325.1 uncultured Bacteroidota bacterium
GATAGTATTTACTACTATGAGGAACTTTTCTCAAAAATTTATAATGATTTAAAACAAAAAAACTTAATTGATCTTATTGAAGAAATTGAAAACCCACTATCATATGTTTTGATGAAGATGGAGTTTGAGGGAATCAAGCTAGACTCCGATCTAATAAAGGAAACAAAGAAAATCTTTGAATTTGAAATTAACAAACTCGAAACTAAAATATATAATATTAGTGAAACAGAATTCAATATTGCATCACCAAAACAACTTGGAGAAGTTCTTTTTGAAAAACTAGTTTTAGAATCCAATCCAAAAAAAACAAAAACAGGACAATATTCAACATCAGAGGATACACTATCTAAACTTGCTAAAAAACATGAAATTATAAGGCTAATTCTAGAGTGGAGGTCTTTGCAAAAACTATTAACCACTTATGTGTACAGTTTACCTAAGCAAATCCATCCTAAATCAAATAAAATTCATACAGAGTTTAATCAGACGCTTACAACAACTGGCAGACTTAGCAGTACTAACCCTAACTTACAAAACATTCCAGTAAGAACAGATAGGGGAAAACTAATTAGAAAATCTTTTATACCAAAAGATAAAAACCACACTCTATTGTGTGCAGATTATTCTCAAGTTGAATTAAGAATTATTGCTTTTTTGAGTGGAGATTCGAATATGAAAAATGCATTCATTAATAATGAAGATATTCATAGAAGTACTGCTGCTCGTGTTTTTGATGTGAATATTGATGATGTTAGTGAAGAACAAAGAAGAAATGCTAAAATTGTAAATTTTGGAATAATATATGGCGTCTCAGCATTTGGTTTAAGTAATCAAACTGATTTGACTCGAAGCGAATCCAAAGAAATTATCAATAACTATTTTAAATCCTATCCAAAGCTCAAAGAATATATGAGTGATCAGATATCTTTTGCGAGAGATAATGGTTATGTAGAAACTATTTTGAAGAGGAAAAGGTATCTGCCAGAAATTAATTCTAGGAATGCAATATTAAGATCATCAGCAGAAAGAAATGCAATTAATACACCCGTACAAGGGAGTGCTGCTGACATAATAAAACTTTCAATGATTAAAATTGACCATGAATTTGAAAAGAGATCTTTAAGTTCTAAATTGTTGCTACAAGTACATGATGAACTTGTATTTGATGTTCACTTATCCGAGATAGATATTGTAAAAAAAATTATTATTGATAATATGGAGAATGTGATTCAAATGGATGTGCCACTTAAGGTAGATATTGGTTTCGGTGATAACTGGTTGGTAGCCCACTAGAAATTTGATTTATATTTTTTCAAATCATTTGCTGTTTTGATTAAAAATTGTAGTTTTGTCGCCCAAAATACATGTTTTGAGTTCAAAAATTTTTAAAACAAAATCTCTAAAAAAAGAGAATGTGAGTAAAGAATGGCTATTAGTTGATGCAAGTAATGAAGTGCTAGGTAGATTTTCATCAAAAGTAGCCAAGATATTAAGAGGAAAACATAAACCTTCATTTACCCCACACGTTGATTGTGGTGATTACGTTGTTGTAATTAATGCAGAAAAAATTAAGCTCAGTGGAAAAAAGTTTGAAGCTAAAGAGTATGTTTCTCACTCTGGTTATCCTGGTGGCCAAAAAATAAAGACTGCTAAGCAGATATTTGATAAAAATCCTTCGATACTAATTGAAAAAGCAGTTAAGGGAATGTTACCAAAAAATAAGCTTGGCTCATCTATATTTTCCAACCTCAAAGTTTATACAGGGGATATACACAAGCATGCAGCTCAAAATCCAAAATTAATCAATCTAAAAGAATTTTAAATATTGGAAACGATACACACAATAGGAAGAAGAAAAACATCAGTGGCTAGAATATATCTCTCTAGTGGTAAAGATATCTTTACCGTAAACAATAAAGATTACAAAGAATACTTTCCAACAAAATCTCAACAATATAAAATTTTACAACCATTTAAATTAACCGAAAATTTAGGAAAATTTAATCTCTCTGTAAGTGTTTATGGTGGGGGTACAACTGGTCAAGTTGAAGCTATAAGGCTTGGTATTTGCAGAGCTTTATGTAAAATATCTGATGGTAACAAAGGTGTTTTAAAAGCTGAAGGATTGCTAACACGTGATCCTAGAATGGTTGAAAGAAAAAAGTTTGGTCAGAAAAAAGCAAGAAAAAAGTTTCAATTCTCTAAAAGATAATATGTTATTAGTTCTAAAAGAGGTTTTGAATTTTTTCACAGTCAAATTTCGTTTTACGAAATTTAGTTTAGCATCTAAACAGTTTTTAAACTGTTGCTAATTGAGAAAGTAAACTAAATATATTATGACAATATGGAAATAAAAGAATTAGTAAAAGCAGGGGTTCACTTTGGACATCTTACAAGAAAATGGAACCCTAATATGTCCCCTTACATATATTCCGAAAAAAACGGTATACATATAATTAATCTTTACAAAACAATTCAAAAGCTTGAAGAATCATGTTCAGCGTTGGAAAAAATTGCTTCTTCAGGTCGCAAAATATTATTTGTTGCAACCAAAAAACAAGCAAAAGACATCGTTTCCAAATACGCAGAAGAAGTTAAAATGCCTTACATTACAGAGCGCTGGCCAGGCGGTATGTTAACAAATTTTGTTACAATTCGAAAGGCTGTTAAAAAAATGTCAGCGATTGACAGGTCTAAGCAAGACGGTACTTTTGAATCTTTATCAAAAAAAGAAAAATTAAGTGTTAATAGAACAAGAGCTAAACTTGAAAAAAACCTTGGCTCAATTAATTCCATGACTAGACTTCCTGGAGCAATTTTTGTTGTAGATATAAGAAGAGAACACATAGCTGTAAGAGAAGCGATTAAGTTGAATATTCCCATATTTGCTATGATAGATACAAACACCGATCCTAGATTAGTTGATTTTGGGATCCCTGCAAATGATGATGCTTCCAAATCAATTGAAATTATTCTCAACAAAGTGACTAGCTCAATAAAGTCAGGACTTGACCAAAGAAACAAAGAAAAAGAAGAAGAGCAAGCTAAAATTGAGAAAGAGAATAGCCAGGAAAAAAATTAAATTATGGGAAATATTTCTGCTAGTGAAGTCAATAAATTGAGAAAAGCAACTGGTGCTGGCATAATGGATTGTAAAAATGCTTTGGTTGAATCGAATGGTAATTTTGATCTTGCTATTGAAAATCTTAGAAAAAAAGGCCAAAAAGTTGCAGCAAAAAGAGCTGACAGAGAATCCAGTGAAGGTGCAGTTATAGCTACCGTCAATAATGAAAATAATTCTGGTGTTATTATTTCATTAAATTGTGAGACTGATTTTGTAGCTAAAAATGAATCTTTTGTAAATCTTGCCAAACAAATTTCTGAGATTGCACTAAGTTGTAATACAATTGATGATCTTTTTAACTCAAGGTTTGATAGTGAAACGTCTGTAAAAGAAAAGCTCACAGAACAAACAGGAGTTATTGGCGAAAAAATTGAAATTGGTAGTTTTGAAAAACTTAAATCAAAATTTGTAGGTTATTATATACATGCTGGAAATAAAATAGCCACACTTGTAGGTTTGACAGAAAATTTTGGGGGATGCGATGATGTTGCAAAAAATATTGCGATGCAAGCCGCGGCAATGAATCCAATTGCTTTGGATGAAAGCGGTGTATCAAAAGAAGTTATTGAAAAGGAGATTGAAATAGCTAAGGAACAACTAAGATCAGAAGGTAAACCTGAAAATATGCTTGAGAATATTGCTAAGGGAAAACTGAAAAAGTTTTTTAAAGAAAATACACTAGTCAATCAAGCCTATATCAAGGATAGTAAAATTAGTGTTGTTAATTACCTCCAATCTGTAAATCAAAATTGCTCTATTTCTGATTTTAAAAGGGTATCACTAGTCTGACTTATTTCATATAAATCCAAATTTATTTATTTATTATCTATGCCTATATTTACATAGACATAGATGATTTACAACAGAATTTTGCTAAAACTAAGTGGAGAAGCTCTTTTAGGAGATAGGAGTCACGGCATTGATCCAAACACTATTAATAAATACAGTAGAGAGATTAAATCAATAGTAGATTTGGGTGTTGAGGTTTCTATTGTAATTGGTGGCGGTAATATTTTCAGAGGTTTATCTGGCGCAAATAATGGAATTGATCGTGTTCAAGGTGACTACATGGGTATGTTAGCCACTGTAATAAATGGTCTTGCCCTACAAAGTAGTCTGGAAAAAATTGGATTACAAACTAGATTACAAACGGCAATTAATATGGAAGCTATTGCTGAACCATATATTAAAAGAAAAGCAGTTCGTCATCTTGAAAAGAAAAGAATAGTGATTTTTGGTGCCGGTACGGGAAATCCATTTTTTACTACCGATTCAGCTGCTGTTCTGAGAGCTATTGAAATTGAAGCTGATGTGATTTTAAAGGGTACTCGTGTTGATGGTATTTATAATGATGATCCTGAAATAAATAAGAACGCCATAAAATTTAATGAACTTGAATATGATGAGGCAATTTCTAAAAATCTTAAGATAATGGATTCTACTGCATTCACCCTTAGTAAAGAAAATAAATTACCCATTATTGTTTTTGATATTAACAAAACTGGTAACTTAAAGAAAATAATTGAAGGTAAAATTATAGGAACAAAAGTTAAATAAAAATGGAAGAGTTGGATTTTATAATTGAGACTACAAAGGAGCTAATGGATGAATCAATAAAATATTTAGAAAAAGAGTTGCTAAATATTAGAGCTGGTAAAGCTAATCCCAATATGATTTCAAGTCTGAAGGTTGAATACTATGGTTCACTTACACCTTTAAGCCAAATTTCGAATATAGGCACTCCAGATTCTCAAACAATTTCGATTCAACCATGGGAAAAAGATAAATTGCAAGACATTGAAAAAGCTATAGTAGACAGTAATTTAGGTTTTAACCCGATGAATAATGGGGAGTCAATTTTAATTAATATTCCACCATTAACTCAAGAAAGAAGAATGGAGTTAGTTAAACTTGCAAAAAGTGGATCTGAAAATGCAAAGGTAAGTGTAAGAAATTCTAGAAAAGATGCCAATAATGAAATTCGTAAGTCAGAATTTTCTGAAGACGTTAAAGGAAATTATGAAATAGATATTCAGGAGATTACAGATAATTATATTAAAAAAATTGATAGTATTTTTTCATCAAAAGAAGCAGAAATTTTAAAAGTATAGGATGTTAAGATCTATTCCGATTAAAGATTTAGATAACAATAAACTACTAAATCAGTCTGTTAAAGTAAATGGTTGGGTAAAAACATTTAGATCAAATAGATTTATTGCATTAAATGATGGGTCAACAATTAATGACATTCAATGTGTTATTGATTTGGATAAGAATAAAAATGATATAAGTCTAATTACAACGGGCTCATCAATTGAGGTCTTTGGAAAGCTAGTTAAAAGCTTAGGAAAGGGACAAAAATTTGAAATCTTAGTTGACAAATTAAGTGTATTAGGACCATCCGATTCCGAAAATTATCCAATTCAACCAAAAAAACACTCCTTTGAATTTCTTCGTGAGAATGCTCATTTAAGAGTTAGAACAAAAACAATCAGCTCTGTCATTAGAATCAGATCTGAAATTTCTTATGCGATACATAAATTTTTTAATGATAATGGGTTTTTTTACATTCATACACCAATAATAACTGGATCTGATGCTGAGGGTGCTGGAGAAATGTTTAGCGTAAGTACACTAGATAAAAGTCATATTCCTCAGAGTCCTGATGGATCAATAGATTTTTCAAAAGATTTTTTTGGTAAAGAAACACATTTGACTGTTTCAGGTCAGCTTGAAGCTGAAGCCATGGCATCAGGACTCAGCAAAGTGTATACTTTTGGTCCAACCTTTAGGGCTGAAAATTCAAATACATCGAGACATCTTGCCGAATTTTGGATGATTGAGCCTGAAATGGCTTTTTTTGATTTAGAGGATAATATTAATCTTGCCGAACAGTTCATAAAATATATCCTAAAACATACTTATGAAAAGTGTAACGATGATGTTGAATTTTTAAATGAGAGATTGGCCAAAGAGGAAATGTCTCTACCAAAAGATAAAAGGAGTGAATTATCACTCAAAGAAAAAATAGAATTTGTTATAAATAATGATTTTGTCAAGTTACCATATTCTGATGCATTTGAAATTCTCAAAAATTGTAAGCCAAATAAAAAAAATAAGTTTAGATATAAAATTGAAAATTGGGGTTGTGATCTACAAAGCGAACACGAAAGGTTTTTAGTTGAAAAGCATTTCAAATGTCCTGTGGTGGTATTTGACTATCCAGCAAAAATCAAGGCATTTTATATGAGAATGAATGAAGACGCCAAGACTGTCAGAGCAATGGATATTCTTTTCCCTGGGATTGGGGAGATTGTTGGTGGGTCGCAAAGAGAAGAAAGATTAGATGTTCTTGAGAAAAGAATTAAAGAGTTAAATATTGATAGTAAAGAATTATGGTGGTATTTAGACTTGAGAAAATATGGGTCGGTTAAACATAGTGGTTTTGGACTAGGTTTGGAGAGATTAATTCTTTTTATTACGGGAATGAATAATATTAGGGATGTGATACCTTTTCCACGAACACCAAAGAATGCTGATTTCTAAATTTAAATCGATATTTTGTAATTTTGATTATAATGCTTAATCAAAAACTACAATTAAAACTTTCTCAAAAACTATCTCCACAGCAAATTCAGTTGATGAAGTTAATTCAGTTATCAACTCAAGAGTTTGAACAAAGACTTTCTAGAGAAGTTGAAGAAAACCCAGCATTAGACACATCCCAAGATGAAATTGAAGGAAATACTGAATTTGAGAATGAATCACCTAACTCCGATGAATCTGATTACGACGAAATTGATGTAAATGACTATCTGTCCGATGATGATATCCCTGATTACAAGCTTAAAACAAATAATTACAACGAAGACAATGAAAAGGATATACCGTTCACATCTGGTGAATCTTTCAACCAATATCTCAAAACACAACTACACTCATTTTCATTACGAGGTGAAGATTTACTTGTTGCAGAATTTATAATTGGAAGTTTGGACCCTTTTGGATACTTGAGGAGAGATATTATTGATATTTCTGATGACTTAATTTTTACACTTGGAATAAATTTTTCGGAGGAGCAAATACAAAAAATACTTGATAAAATTTATTTGTTAGATCCAGCGGGTGTTGGTGCAAAAAATTTGCAACAATGTTTGGAATTACAATTAATTAGAAAACCTAAAAATCAAGTAGTTGATTTAGCATTAAATATTATTACAAATCATTTTGATCAATTTTCAAAAAAACACTTTGAGAAAATTAAGACGAAATTGAACATTGATGAAGATCTTTTAAAAAGATGTATAAAAGAAATTGAGAAACTAAATCCCAGGCCAGGAGGTTCACACAATGAAAATAATAAATTGAATTCTTCAATTGTACCTGATTTTACAATCAAAATTATTGATGGAGAACTAAAATTAGAGTTAAATTCAAGAAATGCACCCGAATTATTTGTTTCAAGTGAATATAAAAATATGCTCAAAGGATATAGTGAAAGTAAAACAAAAAATAAAAATCAAAAAGATGCAGTGATTTTTATAAAACAAAAGCTAGACTCTGCAAAGTGGTTTATAGATGCTATTAAGCAAAGAAATCAAACTTTAATTTATACAATGACGGCAATACTTAATTTTCAAAAAAAATATTTTTTGAGTGGTGACGAAAGTAAAATCAAACCAATGATTTTAAAAGATATTGCTGAAACAATAAATATGGATATATCAACAATATCAAGAGTAGCAAATTCAAAATATGTTGACACTCCATATGGCATTAAACTAATAAAATCATTTTTTTCAGAGGGAATAAAAAACTCTAAAGGTGAAGAAATTTCCACAATTGAAGTCAAAAAATCCCTAGAGGAAATAATTTTTAATGAAGATAAAAAATCTCCTTACACTGATGACCAATTAACTAAACTACTAAATGGCAAAGGTTATCCAATTGCAAGAAGAACAGTTGCAAAATACAGAGAGATGATAGGCGCACCTGTAGCTCGGTTAAGAAAAAAGCTTTAATGCCTGAACTATCCATTATCATTGTTAATTACAAATCATGGTCAGTACTTGAAAAATGTATTGAGAGTATCTCATCACAAAATATAAGTAATAATGAAATTATAATTGTTGATAATAATTCTGATGACAGTCTTGTAAAAGAATACAAAATAAAATATAATAAATGTAAATGGATCATAAATGATAAAAACTTAGGTTTTTCTAAAGCATGCAATATAGGAGCTAAAGCTGCAAAATATGAACACTTTGTTTTTTTAAACCCTGATACTGAACTTGGAACAAACTGTTTAATTCAACTAAAGTCACACATTATTAATCATCCAAACTCCATTATTTCAATTAGTCAATTAGATTCATATGGCAATAAAACTTTCCCATATGGAAAATTTTTAAGTATTAAAACATTTAACGGGATCATAAGGTTCTTATTTAGATTTTTAAAATTTGAAAGCAGATTAGAGGATCATACAAAACCTTTGCTTAAACCTGATTGGGTTTCAGGCTCATTTTTTTCCATCGATAAGAAAAATTTTAATAAACTTGGTGGATGGGATGAAGATTATTGGATGTACTATGAGGATATGGATTTATGTAAAAGAGCTAAAAATATTGGAATGGAAATTATTTTAATTAATTCAATTTCATGTACTCATCATCATGGTAAATCATCAAGGATAAACCAAAAAATAACTCTTAAAACTAAGACTCAACTATTAAAATCTGGAATTATTTTTATTGATAAACACTATGATGGTTTTTCCAAAAAAATATTAAAATTTTTATTTATAAGCTCAAGAATTATTGAATATGTATTATTGAGTCCTTTTTCAAAACTAAAAAGACTTTTACTATATAATCTAATTTTTAATTTCAGAGTAAAAGAGTTCTAGCTTTAATCTTTTCTCATAATTAGATTGATCTGGCTCTGGGCCATGTAATACCACACCGAGCGGGTTTACAACTGAAGATTGTGGAACAGATTCTAATCCAGAACCTTCTTTAAGTTCAGTAGACAAAATATTTGTAATGTCCGAGGATAAAACAAGGCCAAGTCTTTTATTTATGGAATCCTTCCTAACAATATTTTTAACGTGTTCTGATATTCTGATTTTATATTTAATTCCACGTTGGTCAGAGTCAACCTCAATTATTCCACCATGATTAATTTTCTTTTCAGAACTTCTAGGGCCCTGCGTATCGTCAATGTAATAATCAACTAATGGTAAATTTGAGTCTAAATCGTATAGATATATTCTAAAAGGCTCTATTAAACCACCATTTAAATCAATAGTTTCACGATCTACATAAAATGTTAAATTAGCCTCATTAATTAACCATGGTCTTGATTTAATCTCTTCTAACAAATCATTGCCTTCGCTATCTTTAAACAAATCTATTTCTGCCATTAAACCTTCACCACCCTTTAAATAAATTTTAGAGAGATTATTTATTGAATTTATATTGGTAATGATTTCAGATGAAAATAGATCTTTTTTAATCAGATTAATTTTATTACCAAAGAAAGTAATTATAAAATCCTCTGACTCTCTATCAATAGTATCATCAGTCAAATCTTCCTCGGTGTTGTTTTTATTATATTTATCATATTCATAATTAATTACAATCTCTGATGAATCAAAATCTAAAATCATCATTAGAGGGTCGGAAAAATCATAGGCATTTATAAATATTCCTTTGAAATACAAGTTAAAATTATCACTATTAGTTAAATCAACTGAGCCCTCTTTATCAATAAGTTTTGACTGAAAAAAATCAGAATTTAGTGGAACTCTAATTCTTGGAGATAATCTTTCTTTAACTTCTTCTGATTCATCAATATCAGTCGTTTCTGGGTCATCTTCTCTATAAATTACCAATTCATTTTTATCTATTTGGACCTCACCGTCAAAAAGAACTTGTCCAGCAAAGTTTTCCAGTATGTTGTTATCGTTGTAATATCTTTGTCGAGTTTCAAAATTATTTGTTGGATCATATTCACGTAAATAATAGTCCATCTCTTGAATTTTAAGTTTGAATGCATCATCAAAATTCCCTAATAATGAATCCACATCATAAATTATAGCACCAGGATTTGGATTAACAGTATCATCGTCTTGTCCATCTGGAATTCCATCGCCATCTGTATCAGGATTTAAAGGATCTGTTCCATTAGCTCTTTCAACAGCATCGGATACACCATCACCATCACTATCACTGTTAACATCGTTGTCATCAACATCATAAGCGTCAATTACACCATCACCATCTCTATCATTTCTGTTCGTAAAGAAAGGTATGTCAAGATAAACACTATTTACCGACTCATTTTCTTGAATAACAGTAATATTTGCTGGATCTCCAGAATTTTCTTTTTCTTGAGAAGCAATACCAAAAGCAGGATTGTATTGCGAAAGCTGTAATTGAGTAATAAAGGAAGATGTTGTAGCTCCAAAAATATTATCTCTAATTTCACCAATTTGATATATAGGCAGGTTTGTAGTGTTGAAGGGGCTTATGGTTTTTTGAGATGCATAAACACCAATATTTTCTACTTTTGTTTCAAAGGAATCATCTTTTAGAATTTCTGTTCCAATAGAATTAAATTCTTTAGTACACGAAAACAAAAAAAATAATAAAGAAACTATTAAGAGTTTTTTATTCATCTAACATGGAATTATAAAATTCTAAATATTTGTTTTCATAGTCATCGTCACTACTAGTACACTCCAAAGTTGGTATATCCTTTTTAATAAGTCCCTTAAATTCTTCTTTTACAGAATTAGATGTAAACACAACACCATCTGATTGAGTTAAGGATAATTTAAATAATTCCTCATAAGTTGGTGTTTTAAGTAAACTCAAGTTTTCATCTATAATCTCATCAAACTGAATTTTTTTGAGAAAATTTTTATCAAATTTTCCTGAAAGTCTATCCTCATAGATTGAAACAATTGTCTTTGTATTACTAAAAATAGGGTCATCTTTATAATAATGTTTAATATATAGAGGCACTAATGAAGAAATCCATCCATGAACATGAACTAAATTTGGAGCCCAATTTAATTTCTTAATAGTTTCAATGATACCCTTGGCATAGAAAATAGCTCTTTCATCATTATCTTTATAAAGATTCCCTTTATCATTAAAAAAAACATTTCTCCCTTTGAAATAGTCCTCGCTATCAATAAAATATACTTGCATTCTTTCCTTAGGTATTGAAGCTACTTTAATTATCAAAGGCATATCCATATCATCGATAATTAAATTGATTCCTGAAAGCCTTATTACTTCATGTAACTGATGTCTCCTTTCGTTAATTACACCATATTTTGGAATAAATATTCTTGTCTGACCTTGATTATCATTTACAAGTTTAGGGAGTTTATATGTCATTGAGGAAAGCTCGGTTTGAGGCATATAGGGAATAACCTCTGAAGAAATAAATAAAATTTTCTTTCCTTTCATAAATCCTAACATTAATAGGTTGTCAAAATTACAAAATTTATATAAGATTGACACCAAAGTATTAAGTTTGCATTCGAATTTGTATTTGATGACTACAATCAGAAAACTTAAAGATTTAGAGGTTATATTAAATAAATCAAGTGAGAAAAAAGTTTTAGGCTTGGTTCCAACGATGGGTTCTTTGCACGAGGGACATATTTCACTTGTTAAAAGCGCAGTTAAATTATGTGACGAGGTTTGGGTTTCTATATTTGTAAACCCAACCCAATTCAATGATATTAATGATTATAAAAGATACCCCACTGACTTAAAAAAAGATATTGATAAAATTAAATCTACAGACCAAAATGTAAATATATTCATACCAAATATTGATGATATTTATGGATTAAAAATTTTCAAAGATAAATTTGATTTTCAAGATATTGGTAAGGTTTTAGAGGGTATTAAAAGACCTGGACACTTTGATGGAGTCGGCACAATTGTGAAAAAACTCTTTGAAATTTTTAAGCCTAGTCTTGTTTTTTTTGGAGAAAAAGATTTTCAACAAACTGTTATAGTACAAAAAATAATAGAAAATTATTTTGAAAATATTAAAATGATTGTTTGTCCCACAGTTAGGTCTAAGGATGGTTTAGCATTAAGTTCCAGAAACTCTTTATTATCAAAACATGCAAAAAAGAATGTTTCAGTTATTTATGATTCATTGTTGTTTACAAAACAAAATTTTTATAAATTTTCAAGCGGAGAATTAAAGAACATAATCAAAAATAAAATTGAAAAAAATGAGGGATTTGTACTCGAATATTTTGAATTAAGATGTTCCAAAACCTTAAAGGTTTGTAGTAGAAAAAACATTAAAAATTGCTGTTGTAGAGCATTTATTTGTGTTGTGGTAGAAGATGTACGATTAATAGATAATTTAGTAATAAATGAAGATTGAAGTTTTAAAATCAAAAATTCACAGAGTTAAAATTACTGGTGCTGAAATTAATTATATTGGTAGTATTTCAATTGATGAGGCTTTAATGGATGCTTCAAACATTGTTGCTGGGGAAAAAGTTCAGGTATTAAGTTTAACTAACGGTGAAAGGTTGGAAACCTATGTAATAAAAGGTAAAAAAGGTTCCGGTGATATTTTTATTAATGGTCCAGCAGCAAAGAAAATTAATAAAGATGATGAGGTGATTATAGTGAGCTATGCATTAATAGATTTTAATAATGCTAAAAGCTTTAATCCAACTATTATTTTTCCAAAAAAAGGAAATTCGATTTAAATGATACCAACACAAAAAATTTATAGTTGTAAAATTTGTGGTGCAAAATATCCAAAATGGTTAGGTCAATGCATTAAGTGCGGATCCTGGAACTCAATCGAGGAAGAATTTGTTAAGAAGAATCCTAAAAAGGATTTGATCAAATCTGATGGGGTTGTAAAAAAAATAACTGAAATTGAGAGTTTAGAAAATAAGAGGATAAGATTTAATGACAATGAATTTAACAGAGTTTTAGGGAGCGGATTAGTTCGTGGCTCTGTGGTATTAATTTCTGGTGAACCAGGAATAGGTAAATCAACTATCTTATTGCAGAATTCCATTAATTCACCAGAGAATGTCCTTTATGTTTCTGGTGAAGAAAGTGCTGAACAATTAAAACTTCGAGCAGAAAGAATTTCAGAAAACCCAAAAAATTGCTACGTATTAACAGAAACTAATCTTGAAATAATATTAAAAAACATTAATAAAATTAAGCCTAGTATTGTTGTATTGGACTCAATACAAACAGTTCAAACTGATTTATTTGATAACAGCCCAGGAAGTACAACCCAAATAAAAGAATGCGCAAGTATTTTAATTAAACTTGCTAAGAGTACTGGTATTCCTGTTTTAATTGTAGGTCATATAACTAAAGATGGAAATATAGCTGGACCAAAAATGTTAGAGCACATGGTGGATACTGTTTTACATTTTGAAGGAGATAAACAACATCAATTTAGGATTTTGCGTTCTAAAAAAAATAGGTTTGGATCAACTAATGAAATTGGAATTTATCAAATGAATGAAAAAGGTTTACAAATAGTAACAAATCCTAGTGAATTATTTGTTTCAAAAAAAGAAAACTCTGAGTCTGGTTCTGCGATTGCTGTTACTCTTGATGGTGATAGATCAATTATGATCGAGATACAAGCATTGGTTAGTAGTGCTGTTTATGGAACTCCGCAAAGAATTTCAAATGGATTTAATTCCAAAAGATTGAATATGCTTTTAGCAATACTTGAAAAAAAAGCAGGATTTAAAATTGGAGTAAAAGATGTTTTCATTAATATCACAGGTGGAATAAAAATAGAAGACACAGCCATTGATTTAGCAGTTGTGGCGGCAATACTGTCTTCAAACATTAATATTGCTATTAACAACGATACTTGTTTTTGTGCAGAAGTAGATCTTTCTGGAGAATTAAGAAGTGTAAGTAATATTGATAAACGTATTTCTGAAGCTGAAAGATTGGGTTATAAAAAAATTATTATATCCAATAATTCTAAAATTGGATATATTACTGACTCGATACAAACCCATAGATTGAAGAATCTTTCTCAAGTTGCTAAAGAAGTTTTTAGGGAGAAGGATTAGGGATTTTATTATTTACTTGATTAATTTCGGAAATAATGTCATCTGAAAGTTTAACATCAGTACTATCAATATTTTCCTTTAATTGATCAATGGTTGTTGCACCAATAATATTACTTATTACAAATGGACGATCATTAACAAAAGCTAGTGATAGTTGAGTCAATGATAGATTGTTTTTTTGAGCAATTTCATTGTATAGTTTTGCAGCTTTAAAGGAATTTTCACTATTGTATCTTTTTAATCTAGGGAAAAGTTCCATTCTACTATTCTTTGGAATGTTTCCATCAAAATACTTTCCTGTTAGAACTCCAAAAGCTAAAGGTGAATAAGCCAAAAGACCAATAGATTCTCTTTTACATATCTCAGAGCTTCCAATTTCGAATAATCTATTTAATAAAGAATAGGGATTTTGAACGGTAATCATTTTTGGGAGATCTCTTTTTGAGTATTCTAAAAACTTCATAATTCCCCAAGGGTTTTCATTAGATAAGCCTATGTATCTAATTTTTCCAACATCAATTAGACTCTTAAATTTTTCTAATATAATTTCAAAATTATCTTCCCATGAGTCATTAAAGTATTGGAAATTTCTATTTCCAAATGTATTTGTAATTCTCTCAGGCCAATGCAATTGATACAAGTCAATATAATCTGTTTTTAGGCGTTTTAAACTACCGTTTACAGCATCCTCAATTGAGGATCCTTTAAAGCCAGATTTTCTTATGTGTGCTGTGTAGTCACCTGGCCCTGCAATTTTCGTAGCTAAAATTACCTTGTCTCTTTTTTTAGACTTGTGAAACCAATTTCCAATTATTTCTTCAGTTATTGCGTATTTATCTGGACTTGCTGGAACTGGATATAACTCTGCAGTATCAAAAAAATTAACTCCCCTGTCAATAGAATAATTCATCTGATCAAAAGCCTCATCTTGATTATTTTGTCTTCCCCAAGTCATTGTACCCAAACAAATTTTACTAACCTTAATTTTAGTATTTGGTAAATAATTATAATCCATTATATTTTAATTTTTAATCCAACAGGACAATGATCGGAGTGATATACATCAGACAATATAAATGATTCCATTAAATTATTTTGCAATTCAAGTGAAGCTAATAAATAATCGATTCTCCAACCCTTATTATTCGATCTTGAGTTTGCTCTATAACTCCACCACGAATATTTGTGGGGAGAGGGATTAAAATATCTAAACGTGTCAATAAAACCATTATTAATAAACTTATCTAACCACTCTCTTTCCTCAGGTAAAAATCCTGATACTTTGGCGTTTCTAACGGGGTCATGAATGTCAATGGCATTATGGCAGATATTGTAGTCTCCTCCAATTATTAGATTTGGTATCGATGCTTTTAAAGAGTTAATGTAGGAGGCAAAATCATCCATATATTTAAATTTGAATCCTAACCTGTCTATATTAGTTCCTGAGGGCAGATATAAACTCATAACAGAAAATTTATCAAAATCAACCCTCAAATTCCTTCCCTCAAAATCCATGTAATCAATTCCTACACCATAGGCTATATTTTTTGGTTTGATCTTGGATATTATTCCAACTCCACTATAACCTTTTTTCTTTGCTGGGTACCAATAGCTATAATATCCTAATTCTTCGAAAATTGACGAATCGAATTGATCTTCATTTGCCTTAATCTCTTGAAAACAAACTATATCTGGATTATAGTTTTTTAGCCAAGAAAATAGATCTTTTCTGATAGCTGCCCGAATTCCGTTAATGTTGTATGAAATAATATTAATCACCTCTTAGTAACCAATTGTTGATGTCAAGTGAATTATTTAAAAATTGCTCTAAGGTTTCAATATTGATTCTTTCCTGTTTCATACTATCACGATCCCTTACCGTAATAGTATTGTCCTCCAAAGTTTGATGATCAATTGTTATACAATAAGGAGTTCCTATTGCGTCTTGCCTTCTATATCTTCTTCCGATGGCATCTTTATCATCATAAGTTGTACTGAACTTAAGTTTTAATTTTTCTTTAATTTCTTTTGTAATTTCAGGCAAGCCATCTTTTTTAAGTAATGGGAGAAAAGCACATTTATAGGGCGCTATAATTTTAGGTATTTTTAAAACTACTCTTTCCGAATCAGAATCAATTTTTTCAGAAACTAATGACGAGGAAAATACAGCTAAAAACATTCTATCAACGCCTATTGAGGTCTCTAAAACATATGGTGTATATTTTTTATTATCTATAGGATCAAAATATTTTATTTGCTTATTTGAAAATTTTTCATGATTAGATAAATCAAAGTCAGTTCTAGAATGAATACCCTCCAATTCTTTAAATCCAAAAGGGAAATTAAATTCAATATCACAGGCTGCATCAGCATAATGTGCAAGTTTTTCATGATCATGAAATCTAAAAAGACTCTTATCAATTCCTAATGAAAGGTGCCAATCTAACCTTGTTTGTTTCCAGTACTCGTACCAATCTTTTTGTGAACCTGGTTTAATAAAGAATTGCATTTCCATTTGTTCAAATTCTCTCATTCTAAAAATAAATTGCCTAGCTATAATTTCATTTCTAAAAGCTTTACCAATTTGAGCAATGCCAAAAGGTATTTTCAATCTGCCAGTTTTTTGGACGTTTAAATAATTTAAAAATATTCCCTGAGCTGTTTCTGGTCTTAAAAAAAGATCACTTGAGTTAGAGTCTGTGGCACCAATCTGAGTTTTAAACATTAGGTTAAATTGTTTTACATCAGTCCAATTTTTTGTACCTGATACAGGACAGACTATCTCACAATCCACTATGATTTTCTTGAGTTCTTCTAAATCATCATTTTTTAGAGCATCACTAAATCTTAATAATATTTGATTTATATTATCTCTGATTTTTAAAACCTTTGGATTGGTTTTTAAAAATGTTTCTTTATTGAAGGTGTCACCAAATCTTTTTTCTTGCTTTTTTTGTTCTTTTAAAATTTTAGATTCACATTTAGTAATGTAATCTTCAATTAAATTATCTGCTCTATACCTTTTTTTTGAATCTTTATTGTCAATAAGTGGGTCATTAAAAGCATCAATATGGCCACTAGCCTTCCAAGTTGTAGGATGTGAGAAAATTGAAGAGTCAACACCAACAATATTGTCATTTAATTGAACCATTGATTTCCACCAATAATCTTTAATATTATTTTTAAGTAGTACACCGTTTTGGGCATAATCGTATACGGCACTTAAGCCATCATAAATTTCACTTGACTGAAAAATAAATCCATATTCTTTTGAATGAGAAATTATTTTTTTAAAATGATCAGATGACATAAAGCAAAAATACTATATCTAAATAAAAGATAAGATAGTATTTTTCAAAATAAACTTTTTAATTTGTATAATATATGATTAAGAAAGTTTTTCTGATTTCAATCATTTTTTTTGTCATTGGGTGTGCGAAACGAGGAACACCAGATGGTGGACCAAAAGATGAGGACCCACCTGTTTTACTAAGAGCTCAACCTGCCAATAATTCTTCAAATTTTGATTCAGAAAAAATCAGGATTTATTTTGATGAATATGTAAAGCTTGAAAAAATAAATTCTCAATTAATTGTCTCTCCACCGATTGAAAAATCTGGATACTCCATCTTCCCACAGGGTGGTGCTTCAAAATTTATTGATATTGAGCTAAAAGATAGCCTAATGAAAAACTCTACTTACTCATTTAATTTTGGTCAAGCATTAGTTGACAATAATGAGGGCAACCCATTACCATTTTTCAAATATGTTTTTTCAACAGGCAGTTATGTGGACTCTCTCGAAATTTCGGGCAATGTAAATGATAGCTATAATATAGATACTGATGAATTTATTACCATGATGTTATATCCAATTGACAGTCTGTACAATGATTCAATAATTTATAACGGTAAGCCACTTTATGTCTCAAACACATTAGACAGCACCAACTTTAAATTTACTAACCTCAAAATGGGCACTTATAATTTGATAGCAATTAAAGACTACAATAATAATTACAGATATGATCCACTAACAGAAAAAATAGCATTTAATGAAACTTTTATTTCCATTCCAAATGATTCTCTCTTCAACTTAAATGTCTTTAAGGAGACCCCAGAGTTTAAAATTTTTAAACCATTTCAAGAAAATGAGAATAGAATAAACTTTGGTTTTCAGGGTGAAGTTGAGAACTTAGATATACAAATTAAATCTTTAAATAATTTAAATAATGTCGTGACGTTTGATAAGGAAAAGGATACATTATATTTTTGGCTTGAGAATTCCAATTATGATTCTTTGAATTTTGAAATTAAAAATAAAACCTATAAAAAAGATTTTGTTTTTAAATTTCAAAAAAAGGAACTAGGTAAAGATTCTTTACAGTTAAAACAACAATCAAAAATTCTAGAACTATCCGATAAATTAATATTAGAGTCCACTACACCAGTGACTAAGATTGATAACAACAAAATACAGGTTTTTAATAGAGATTCATTGCCGGTATTATTCAAAACTAAAGTAGATAATTATACAAAAATTATTATAGATTTTGAGGTTCTACCAAACGACAGCTACTACATTAATATAACACCTAATGCTATTGTTGATCTGTTTCAAAAAACAACCGATAGCCTAAAATTTACTTTTAAAACAAAAAAAATTTCTGAATATGGAAAAATTTTTTTCAATCCAATTCAGAAAAATTATCCTTTAATAATTGATTTAATTAATATGAAGGGAGAAGTAATTGATACGCAATATCTAGCATTTGCATCTGAAAATTGTGTTTTTGAAAATATAGTTCCTGGAGAATACAATATTAGGGTAGTTGAAGATAAGAATGAGAACAAAAAAAGGGATACTGGAAATTTCCTAGAAAAAATTCAACCTGAAAAAGTTTACTTCAATAATGAAATTATAAAGGTTAGAGCAAATTGGGTAATTAGAGAAAGTTTTTAATTATTTCTTCAAACTTGCTTTAGCATATTCGTTATTTAATTTTGCTATATAATCAAGAGAGATTCCCTTGGGACATTCAACATGACATGCACCAGTATTTGTACAATTACCAAAACCCTCTAAATCCATTTGTTTAACCATATTTAAAACCCTGTCAGTTGCTTCAACTTTTCCTTGTGGAAGTAAAGAAAACTGAGAAACTTTAGCTGAAACAAATAGCATGGCTGATGAATTTTTACAGGTTGCAACACAAGCACCACATCCTATACATGTTGCTGCATCAAATGCTTTATCAGCATTTTCTTTTTCAATAGGAATTGTATTTGCATCGAGGGTATTTCCAGATGTATTAATTGAAATATATCCACCCGCTTGTTGAATTCTGTCAAATGCTGTTCTGTCAACAACAAGATCCTTAATGATTGGAAAAGCTCTAGACCTAAAAGGTTCTATATATATTGTATCACCGTCTTTAAATTTACGCATATGCAATTGACATGTGGTTACACCGCGATCTGGCCCATGTGGTTCACCGTTTATAAACATTGAGCATGACCCACAAATTCCTTCCCTACAATCATGATCAAAAGCAACAGGATCTCCTCCCTCAAGCACTATTTTTTCATTAAGTACATCCATCATTTCTAGAAATGACATGTCCTCGCTTATTTTGTCAATTTCATAATTAACGATTTTTCCCTTTTCTTTAGAGTCTTTCTGTCTCCATATTTTCAAAAATAATTTCATTCTACTTATAAGATCTATTTTTTAATTCTACATTATCAAATAGTAATTTTTCCTTGTGAAGTGTCGAGTTTTCAATTACTTTATTATACTCCCAAGCAGAAACAAAAGTAAATTCTTCGTCATTTCTCATTGCCTCACCTTCTTTGGTTTGGAATTCTTCTCTAAAATGACCTCCACAAGATTCATTTCTTTTTAAAGCATCTAATGCGAATAATTCACCAAGCTCCATAAAATCAGCAACCCTTAAAGCTTTTGCAAGCGGTTCATTAAATGAAAATTGATCGCCAGGAATTAATAAATCAGAATAGAATTGTTTTTTTAACTTTTGAATTTCTTTTATTGCTGATTTTAAATCAACTGAATTTCTAGACATCCCACAATTGTTCCAAATTATTTTACCTAATTTTTTATGAAAATAATCAACTGTTTTAGTTCCGTTTATATTCATTAATTTTTCTATACTATCTTCTACAGATTTTTTTGCTTGAATAAATTCTGGTAATTCATTATCAATTGGACCTGTTTTTATATCATCTGCAAGAAAATCATTAATGGTATTTGGTAACACAAAATACCCATCAGCTAATCCTTGCATTAAAGCTGAAGCCCCTAGCCTGTTCGCTCCATGATCTGAAAAATTAGCTTCACCAATAGCATAGCAACCAGGGATTGTAGTCATTAAATTATAATCAACCCACAAACCTCCCATTGTATAATGAACAGCAGGGTAAATCATCATTGGAGTTTTGTAGGGGTCTTGATCAACAATCTTCTCATACATTTGGAATAAGTTACCATACTTAGCCTTTATTACATCTTCACCCAATGACTTAATCAAATTTAAATCATTAACATCAAGACCTTTAACTAAGGCTTTTTCTTTTCCATATCTAATTATTGAGGAAGAGAAATCCAAGAAAACTGCTTCACCAGTTTTATTCACCCCATAACCTGAATCACATCTTTCTTTGGCTGCTCTAGAAGCCACATCACGAGGAACTAAGTTACCAAAAGCAGGATATCTTCTTTCCAAATAATAATCTCTGTCATCTTCGGGTACATCAGTTGGTTTCAATATGTTATTTCTAATTTTTTTAGCATCTTCCAATTTTTTTGGAACCCAAATTCTACCATCATTTCTTAATGACTCTGACATCAGAGTTAATTTTGACTGGTAATCACCAGAAACAGGAATGCAAGTAGGATGAATTTGAGTAAAAGATGGGTTAGCAAAAAAAGCTCCTTTTTTATGAACTTTCCAGGCAGCTGAAACATTACTTCCCATAGCATTTGTTGATAAATAAAATAGATTACCATAACCTCCAGATGCAAGTACAACAGCATGTGCAGAATGACTCTCAATTTCTCCAGTTACTAAATTTCTAGTTATAATTCCTTTTGCCTTTCCATTAATAATTACGATGTCCATCATCTCATGTCTGCTGTACATTTTTATTTTACCTCTAGCTATTTGCCTATTCATTGCAGAATAAGCGCCTAAAAGTAATTGTTGTCCAGTTTGTCCCTTTGCATAAAATGTTCTAGAAACCAAAACCCCACCAAATGATCTATTATCTAATAATCCACCATATTCTCTAGCAAAGGGGACGCCTTGAGCTACACATTGGTCAATAATACTTGTAGAAACCTCTGCTAGCCTGTAAACATTAGCTTCTCGAGACCTGTAATCACCGCCCTTTATTGTATCATAAAAAAGTCTGTATACAGAATCTCCATCACCTTGGTAATTTTTTGCCGCGTTTATTCCACCCTGAGCTGCAATTGAGTGGGCTCTTCGAGATGAGTCTTGAAAGCAGAATGCTTTAACATTATAGCCCTGTTCAGCAAGAGTAGCAGATGCTGAGCCCCCAGCTAAACCAGTACCCACAACAATAACATCAATGTTTCTCTTGTTAGCAGGACTAACTAAGCGAACATTGTTTTTATGATTTGTCCATTTCATATCCAAAGAACCTTCAGGTATTTTTGAGTTCAAAACACCATTGGAAACTTTAATCTTCTTAGCATGGGAATGTAATTCGACTGACAAATTTTTCAGAAGCGTATTCTTTTCTAGATAATCTGGGTCGGAGGATTTTATAGGGTGGCGATTATTGGATTTGTGCCAATCTGTATCCCAATCTTCAAGTTTACATTTAATGCCGGTACTTTTTTTAGTGACTTTATACTTACCGTTTCCTATTGAATGATAGTATCTTAGACAAACAACCAACTCATCACGATTAGAGTATTGATTTTTAGGTTTTCGATAATTAAGGGAATAAGTAATTTTTTTCATTCAGGCTGAAAATATTATAACACACCATTTTACCTGTCAAAGATAGATAAATTATAACACATTAAAAATAATTTTATTTTTTTTTAATGAGATAAAAAATGATAGATGGCGATGAAACAAAAACCGAGTGGAATGAAAATCCCAAATGAATAACTAATTTTTTTGATTAGCGATGAGTATCGATTACTTGTCCCTAAAGATTGTGTGGAAGAAGCTAGTCCGTGGACTAAATGCAAAGCCAAAAAAACAAACGAAATACAGTAGAAAACTACTTTTATGGGGTCTTGAAATTTTTCAACTAACTCATGATGATATCTATTTGGATCGTCGGGTTTGAATTCTATATACTTGTATTCCATTTCAGGAATCCAAAAGTCATAGAAATGTAAACCCAAAAATGATAAAATAACTATACCCGAGAGAATCATATATCTTGAAACCATCAATGAATTTTTAGAGCTACTAAAAACAGCATAATTCACTGGTCTAGCTTTTCTGTTTTGATAATCTAGAATAAACCCCATGACAAAATGAAAAAGTACACCAGCAATCAATATTGGCTGAAGAACAAACTGGACTAGTGGGTTTGTACCCATAAAATGAGAAAGCCAATTAAACAAGCTGTCGCTAAAAACTGAAGTTATATTAATTAAAAAGTGTTGTGTTAAAAAAACAATTAAAAAAATACCAGACAAAGCCATTGCAATTTTACGGCCTATGGAAGAATTAAATAACTTTTTTAACATGATTTGACAAAATTACTTTACACAAGCATTACAAACAAATAATATGCCTTATTTAACTGAGAACTTTAGCTCTTGATTATCCACTTTTAAAATATACTCCCCTTTGCTTAAATATCTATTTCCGTCATCTGAAATTTTAGCGTTAAATCCTATTTTTTTTAGGTATTTACCACTTAGTTTCTTATCTATTTTTATAGGAATTTTAATTTTATTAAATCCGTAATCAGTATTAAAGTTACCTTGATTTAAGGTTTTATTGTTTTCATTTAAAATTTCAAACTCAAAATTCTTATTTTTTGAGCTGAACAGATCAATTGTAAAATTTATATCATAGGTTTCAGAGGAATACATTATTTTATTTCCCCATGAATTAGAAAACTTTATTTCATTAAAATTTAAAAAAGAAATAGTATTTTGATTAACTGATGCCTCCAAATATTTATAGAATAAATCTAATTCTATTTTATAAATTGATCTACCATGGGTTCCAATAACTAACTCATTTGTCCCCTCATGTATAACTAAATCGTGAATTGCTACCCTTGGTAAATTTGATGAAAAAGGATGCCAATTTGAACCTAAATCAAATGAAACAAAAAGTCCGTTATCCGTACCAACATATAGTATTTTTTCATCTTTAATGTCTTCTCTTATTACATTTATAGGTGAAAGTGGAAGGTTAGTAGAAATTTCTTTCCAAGAGACTCCATTATCATCGCTTAAATATAAATAAGGTTTGAAATCATTTTTTCTGTATCCGTTAAGCGATAAGTAAATTCTACTTTGATTGTGTTTAGAGAAAATTACCCTGCTAACCCACAAGTTTGGAGGCAGATTATTAGAAATATTTTTCCAAAATTCACCAGAGTTTTGTGTTAAATATACATTTCCATCATCACTGCCGACAACGATTTTACCAAAGTTAAAAACAGATTCATCAATACAAGTTAGTGTCCCGTATGGCACGTTTCCTTTTTTACCACCCTTAGTTAAGTCGTTAGAGATATCATTCCAACTGTCACCTTTATCAAAGGATCTGTGTAGCTTGTTGCTACCAAAATAAATTATATCCTGATTGTGCGGCGATATCAATATTGGGGTTTGCCAATTAAATCTTAAAGGAGATTGACCAAGTTGATGTCTTGGTTTTATCACCTTTCTTGTTCCTTGGCTAATATTTAATCTATAATAATTACCAAATTGTAAACCTGTATACACAATATTATTATCACGATTATCAATTTGTATTTGCATACCATCACCTCCCATAATTTTTGTCCAATTATTATGTCCGGACTCATGCCAATAAGGAGACTCAAAAGAGTTATTCTTTGCCATCCAAACACCATTGTCTTGCAAACCTCCATAAACATTGTATGGATCTGCGTTGTCAACATTAATGGAGTAAAACTGTCCAACTGACGGTTGATTTAGCTTCATCCAATTTGCACCTTGATCATACGAAATATTGACACCCCCATCATTACCTAAAACTAAATGATCTGTATTTTTTGGATTAATCCATAGGTCATGGTGATCAACATGCACATTGCTTGCTCCAATTCTTGAGTAGGTTTTACCAGAATCATTTGACTTTAAAATAGGTACACCATATATATATATTTGTTCAGAATTAATGGGTGATACATGTATCCTTCCAAAATAATATCCATAACTATTATAAACAGCATCCAGATATTCTTCATTTTGCTTATTCCATGTTGTACCTCCATCGACTGATTTATAAACCTCTGCTCCTATAACTGGAGCATCAAATAACTCGGCATTTGCATCAGTTAAAAATTTATAAATATCGTTTGGTTTTAACTCACCAGAGTTTATCTTGGATTTTAATAGCTCGGAGTTTAATTCATTTTCAAATCCATTTCTGTTTATGAATAAATTTAATTCTTCGTTATCTAAACTCATAAAACCTTGCTTGGTCATATCTTTAAAATCTAACCTTTGAATTCCTTGTGATTTTTTCTCTTTTTTTCTTCTGAATTGATTGTCTAATACAGCATATATAATATTTGAATCATAAATTGCAAGACCAATCCTACCAACACCATTTCCAGTTGGAAATCCAGAGTTTTGTGTTGTAATTTTTTTCCAAATTTTTCCACCATCAACTGTTTTGTAAATAGCAGAGCTTTCTCCACTTCCAATAAAGTTCCATTCAGTTCGACTTCTTTCCCAGAATGCAGCATACTGAATTTCAAAATTATCTGGATCATAAACTATATCAATAGCACCAGTATTGTCATTTATATATAGTGATTGTGACCACGTTTTTCCTCCATCGTAAGAGTTAAATACACCTCTTTGCAAATTATTTGAATATAGGTGTCCAATTGCAGCAACAACAATATGTTGATTATCATCTGGGTTAATGATTATTCGGCTAATATGATGAGAATCTCTCAAACCAATATTTTCCCAAGTTTTTCCATTATCATGAGATTTTAAAATACCAATTCCTGGATATGAGGATCTTGATGAATTGCTTTCACCTGTTCCAACATAAATTGCTCCAGATTCCCAATCAACTGCAAAATCACCAATATTCTGTGTCATACTATTATCCATAATGGGGTTAAAGGTTGTACCGTTATTAGTGGTGTGCCATAACCCACCTGATGCATAAGCAACAAAGAATTCCGTTGGATTCTCAGGGTTAACTTCTAAATCTGTTACCCTTCCACTCATTACACTTGGACCAATATTGGTAATCTCTATATTTTTTACAATTGAGTTATTTATACTGGTTTTGTATTCAATTTCAGATTTTTCAATTAGGTCAGCGGAGGTATAATTAACTTGAGAAAAAGAGAAAAAAGAAAAAAATATTATTAAAAAGGTAAAATTTTTCATCATTTTAATTTTTAAATTTGAGATATATCAAAATAAATGAAATACAAAAAGATTGATACTAAATTATTTGTTAAAAATCGCAAAAATTTTGTTAATAAACTAAAACAAAAGAGTATCGCGTTTTTCAACTCAAATGACATCTATCCAATTAGTGCAGATTCAACTCTTCCATTTGACCAACACAGGGATATTTTTTATTTAAGTGGTATTGATCAAGAGGAGAGCATATTAGTCTTATTTCCTGATTCAAAAAATATGAGTTATAGAGAAATGTTGTTTATAAGAGAAACAAATGAGCATATTACACACTGGGAAGGAGAAAAGCTAACAAAGGAACAGGCTAAAAAAATCTCAGGAATTAATAATGTTTATTGGCTAGGTGAATTTGATGATATTTTAAGAGATATATTAAAAAAAGTTGATTTTGTTTATATAAACACAAATGAACATTACAGGCAAAATGTTCAGACCCAGACGAGAGAAGACAGGTTTATTAAAAAATTAAAAAAAATCGGTGGACTTAATTTTAAGAAAAGTAATCCTATACTTCAAAAACAAAGATCTATTAAAGATAATATTGAGATACAACTAATTAAAACTGCATGTGAAATAACTAAAATGGGTTTTGAAAGAGTTTTAAACTTTATCAAACCTGGTGTATGGGAATATGAAATTGAAGCTGAATTCTCACATGAATTTTTAAAAAATCGATCTAGAAAATTTGCATACACACCCATTATTGCATCTGGTAGAAATTCAAATTTTTTGCATTATATATACAATAACAAGCAATGTTTAGATGGCGAAATAGTATTAATGGATGTAGCAGCTGAATATGCAAACTACTCCTCCGACATGACAAGAACTGTCCCAGTTAATGGTAAGTTCAGTAAGAGGCAAAAAACTATTTATAATGCTGTTCTGAATGTGAAAAATGAAGCAACAAAATTGCTCAGACCTGGAATTCTATGGCACGAATATCATGTTGAAGTTGGTAAAATTATGACTTCTGAACTGTTAAAAATTAAATTGTTAGACAAGTCTGATGTTCAACGCGAAACAAAAAAAACACCTGCGTACAAAAAATACTTTAGCCATGGAACATCCCATCATTTGGGTTTAGATACTCACGACTATTGTGATCTGAAAATACCTATGGAAAAAAATATGGTTTTAACAGTTGAACCTGGAATATACATAAAGGAGGAGGGTTTTGGTATTAGATTAGAGGATGATGTCGTAATAAATGATAATGGTGGCCCAACTAATCTAATGAGCAATATCCCTATAGAAATTGATCATATCGAGGAAATAATGAACTCAAAATGATTTCCATCCCAAAGACTTGATTTCGGATTTAGAACCGTTGCCTAAATCTAAATATGTTTTTTTATCATTTGTGATATGACCAATGACATGTAAATCAAAATCACAATTTTCAATTTTTTCATAATCACTTGAATTTATAGTAAACAAAATTTCATAATCCTCTCCTCCTGACATGATAACTGAAATTGGATCTAAATTAAATTCATTACATACTTTTAGTAAGGACTGATCTTTATAAATTTTATCAGAATATAACACACAACCTTTTTCTGAACTATTACACAAATGAATAATCTCAGATGATAAACCATCACTTATATCAATCATTGATGTTGGAGTGATTGAATTTTTATCTAGAAAATTAATCAAGTCTGTTCTTGCTTCGGGTTTAAGTTGGCGCTCAACCAATTCTTTGTAAGGTTCTAAATCTGGCTTACTGTTTGGATTGACAAGAAATACTTGTTTTTCTCTTTCTAAAATTTGTAACCCAAGGTAAGCCAATCCTAACTTACCAGAACAAACAACTAAATCATTATTGTTAGCTCCTGATCTTTTACAGATCTTTTTTTGATCTACAACACCAATTGATGTAACAGATATAATTAACCCTTTTTGAGACGAAGTAGTATCTCCCCCGACCAAATCAACTTGATACCTTTTACATGCTAAATTAATCCCCTCATAAAGCTCATCTAAAGATTCCAGTTTGAATCTATTTGACACTGCAACTGAAACCGTAATTTGCTTACATGCTCCATTCATCGCGCATATATCAGAAATATTACAAACAACAGCTTTATAGCCCAAATGTTTTAAGGGGAAATAGGTTAAATCAAAATGTACACCTTCAACTAACATATCAGTAGAAATTAAGGAATAAGAGTTTGGAACTTTTAATACTGCAGCGTCATCTCCAATACCAACAATAGTTGAGTTATTATAATTCTTGACATTCTTTTTTACATGTTCAATAAAACCAAATTCACCCAATGAAGAAAGATCAGTTAGATTCTGATTTTTATTATTTGATTTTTCTTTGCTATGGTCCATATTTTGTATAAAGAATACTTCAAATTTAGATTAATAAATATTTTTTAAAGGATTATATTTGCAAAATATGATTGAGGTAGACCAGACAGCAAAAGAAGAAGTTAGTAAGCTAATGGAATCAGACGGTTATAATCCATCAAAAGACTTCATTCGCGTTGGTGTCAAGAGTGGTGGTTGCTCTGGCTTATCATATGAACTGAAATTTGATAAATCTACCAACGATAATGATAAGGTTTTTGAAAATAATGGTATAAAAATTGCCGTAGATAAAAAAAGTTTTTTGTATTTGATTGGAACAACATTAGAGTATCAAGGAGGATTAAATGGGAAGGGTTTTGTTTTTAGAAATCCAAATGCAAATAGAACCTGTGGTTGTGGAGAAAGCTTTTCTTTATAAATTATTATTATTATGGCCTATACTGAGGAAGAATTAAAAAAAGAATTAGAAAATCAAGAATATCAATATGGTTTTACAACTGATATTGAGTCAGAAACATTTCCTGTTGGATTAAATGAAGATATAGTAAGATCAATTTCTGAAAAGAAAAATGAACCTGAATGGATGACTGAATGGCGGCTAGAAGCTTATGCAGCATGGAAAAATATGGAAGAGCCAAATTGGCATAATGTAAATTATAAAAAACCTGATTTTCAAAGTATTTCATATTACTCAGCTCCTAAAACAAAAAATAATCTTAAAAGTCTTGACGAGGTTGATCCTGAACTAATTAAGACTTTCAATAAACTAGGGATTTCAACTGAAGAACAAAAAAAGCTCTCTGGTGTAGCCGTTGATATTGTAATGGATTCAGTGTCTGTAGCTACAACTTTCAGAGAAACATTGGCAGAAAAAGGAATAATATTTTGTTCTATTTCTGAAGCTATAAAAGATTATCCAGAGCTTGTAAAAAAATATATTGGTAAGGTTATTCCAAGAAAAGATAATTATTATGCAGCTCTAAATTCAGCTGTTTTTTCCGATGGATCTTTCTGTTATATACCCAAAGGGGTCAGGTGTCCAATGGAATTATCAACTTATTTTAGAATTAACCAGGCAGGCACTGGTCAATTTGAAAGAACTTTAGTTATTGCAGATGAAGGAAGTTATGTCAGTTACTTGGAAGGCTGTACTGCACCTAGCAGAGATGAAAACCAATTGCATGCAGCTGTAGTAGAATTAATTGCAATGGATAATGCTGAAATAAAATATTCCACAGTTCAAAACTGGTATCCAGGGAATAAACAAGGGAAAGGCGGCGTTTTTAATTTTGTAACAAAAAGAGGTTTATGTAATAGAAATGCAAAAATATCTTGGACTCAAGTAGAAACTGGTTCGGCTGTTACATGGAAATACCCATCATGCATTTTAAGAGGTGACAATAGTGTTGGAGAATTTTATTCAATTGCTGTAACTAACAATTATCAACAAGCAGATACAGGCACTAAGATGATCCACATAGGGAAAAACACAAAAAGCACTATAATTTCTAAAGGGATTTCTGCTGGAAAATCCCAAAATAGCTATCGTGGTCTAGTGCAAGTTGGGAAAAGAGCATCAAATGCTAGAAATTTTTCACAATGTGATTCTTTATTAATGGGTAACAAATGTGGTGCACATACATTTCCATATATAGAAGTCAAGAATAAATCAGCTCAAATTGAACATGAAGCAACTACTAGTAAAATTGGGGAGGATCAACTTTTTTATTGCAATCAAAGAGGAATTGACACTGAAAAAGCTATTGCATTAATTGTAAATGGCTTTAGCAAAGAGGTCTTAAACAAACTTCCTATGGAATTTGCAGTTGAGGCTCAAAAATTACTTGAAATTTCATTGGAGGGATCAGTCGGTTAAAAATTTATTATGTTAAAAATTGAAAATTTACATGTTAGTATTGATGGCAAAGAAATTTTAAAAGGTTTGTCATTGGATGTCAAGCCTGGTGAAATTCATGCTATTATGGGTCCAAATGGTTCAGGTAAGAGTACTCTATCATCTGTTATTGCAGGTAATGAGGACTATGAAGTTGTAAAAGGAAATATTTTTTATAATGGTGAAAATATTGAGGATCTTTCAGCAGATGAAAGAGCAAATAGAGGTATTTTTATGTCATTCCAGTATCCAGTTGCAATTCCAGGGATTACCGTTACCAATTTCATTAAGACAGCTATAAATTCAAATCTTAAAGCAAGAGGTGAAAAGGAAATGCCTGCTGGAGAGATGCTCAAAAAGATAAGAGAAAAATCAAAATTATTGGAGATTGATTCAAAATTTCTATCTAGATCCCTAAATGAAGGATTCTCAGGTGGAGAAAAGAAAAGAAATGAGATATTTCAGATGGCAATGTTAGAACCCAATCTTGCAATACTCGACGAAACCGACTCAGGACTAGATATCGATGCATTAAAGGTTGTTGCAAATGGTGTAAATAAATTGAAAAATAATGATAATGCTATTGTCATAATCACACATTATCAAAGACTGCTGGACTATATAACACCAGATTTTGTTCATGTTCTTCAGGAAGGAAAGATTTCCAAATCAGGAGACAAATCTTTGGCCCTTGAATTAGAGGAAAAAGGATATGATTGGATTTAATTTTTAAAATATGTCCCTCAAAGAAAAACTAGTTTCTTCATTTCTGGCATTTGAACTTGATACAGATACCAACTCAAAAGTTCATGAAATTAGATCAAAATCAATCAAAGATTTTGAAAAAATTGGATTTCCACATTCAAAAGATGAATACTGGAAATACACTCCCATAAGAAAAGTTTTGAATGAGGAGCTAACAATATTTAAGAAAAAAAGACATCTTCTTGAATTTGATAAAGTAAAAGACTTTTTTTTAGGTGGAATTGAATCTTATAAAATTGTTTTCATCGACGGAATGTATGATCCACTATGGTCAAGTACAACTCACGAGGGTGCTGACATTTGTATATTATCATCCGTTTTGGAGAATAAAAAATATGGTAATGTTATATCTAAGTACTACAACAAATTGATTAATGAGAAGGAGTCATTTAGTTTGCTAAACAGTTCATTTACAAAAGAAGGAGCCTTTATTCATGTCCCAAAAAATGTAGAACTTGAAAAGCCCGTTGAAATTGTTCATATAAACTCTGGCGGTGAATCATCATTAATGCTTCAACCAAGAAGTTTGGTTATTCTTGAAAAAAACTCAAAAGCTCAAATTATTGAAAGTCACTACTCTTTAAATGTTAATGAAAAAATTCACTCTGACAAACATTCAACATATGTTGATCCCCTAACGAATACTGTAACTGAAATTCATGTTAATGAAAATGCAAAATTGGACTATTATAAAATCCAAAATGATCTTGAAACGACATCAATAATTGACAGCACATACATTGATCAAAAAAGTAATAGTGAAGCAAGTTGTCATACGTTTTCTTTTGGGGGAAATCTTGTTCGTAACAATTTAAATTTCTTTCAAAATGGAAAGAATATTAATTCCATTTTAAAAGGAATTACAATAATTGGATCTGATCAGCATATAGATCACCATACTTTGGTTCATCACGCAAATCCCAACTGTGAAAGCCATCAAGATTATAAAGGTATTTATAATGACAAATCTACTGGTGTCTTCAATGGCCGAGTTCTTGTTGAAAAAGTTGCTCAAAAGATAAACGCATTTCAACAGAACAATAATTTGATAATTGGGGATAATGCAACTGTAAATTCCAAGCCGCAACTTGAAATATTTGCCGATGATGTAAAGTGTTCACATGGTTGTACTATTGGACAAATTGATGAAAATGCACTTTTTTATCTAAAAACCAGGGGAATTAATGATAATGACGCTAAAGGAATCCTAACATATGCTTTCGCAAATAATGTGTTGGAGAATGTCGGTATGCAAGTTTTAAAAACCAAAATCAAAAAGATTATTGCAAGAAAAATTGGTATTAATATTGGCCTTGAATTATGAATCTAAGTTTTGACGTTGATAGTATAAGACAAGATTTTCCAATTTTGTCAAAAAAGATACATGATAAACCATTAGTGTATTTTGATAATGCTGCAACATCACAAACTCCAGTTTGTGTAATTGATTGTATTAAGGATTATTATGAAAAATATAATTCAAATATTCACAGGGGGGTACATTCACTTAGTGATGAAGCAACCAATGCGTATGAAAATGCTAGAAATAAGATAAAAGATCATTTTAATATAAATGAGAGTAAGGAGGTTATTTTTACCTCAGGTACAACTCACTCAATTAATATAGTATCAAATGGTTTTAGTAAAATATTAAAAAAAGGAGATGAAATCATTGTATCGGGACTTGAACATCATTCAAATATTGTCCCTTGGCAAATGATGATAAAAAATAACGGTGCTAAATTAAGAGTAATTCCTTTGAAAGATAATGGAGAGTTGGATATGGATGAATTCAAAAATATTTTATCCAATAAAACAAAAATTGTTTTCTTAAATCATGTTTCAAATGCTTTAGGAATAATCAATCCGATTGAGGAAATTATTGATATTTCACATAAAAATGGTGCTATCGTTTTAATTGATGGTGCTCAAAGTGCCGCCCATTTTAAAATCGATTTACGAAAACTAAATGTTGATTTTTTTACAGCTTCTGCTCACAAACTATGTGGACCAACTGGTGTTGGTTTTCTTTATGGAAAAGAAAAACTCTTATCCAAGCTAGATCCTCTAATGGGGGGTGGTGAAATGATTTCTGACGTAACTTTTTCAAAGACAACTTATGCAGATCTTCCACACAAATTTGAGGCAGGAACACCTAATATTTCTGGAGTAATTGCTTTTGGTGAAGCAATAGATTATTTGAATAAAATAGGTTTAGATAACATAGAGCAATATGAAAAAAGTCTGCTTGATTATGCAAATTCTAAATTAAAAGAAATTGATGGCTTGAAAATTTACGGTGACTCAAAAAATAAAACATCCGTAATTTCATTTAATATCGATGGAATTCATTCCTATGATATAGGATCTATTTTGGATAAATTTGGTATTGCGGTAAGAACAGGTCAACACTGTGCCCAACCTATAATGGATCATTTTGGGATTGATGGGACCGTGAGAGCATCTTTTTCGTTTATAAATACAGTTGAAGAAATAGATCATTTCTACGATTCTTTGATTAAAGCCAAATCCATGTTGAGTTAATTTATAACTTTATAAAATGACGATTGAAAATGCACAAAAAGATATAATTGATAACTTTTTATTTTTTGATGATTGGACTCAAAAATATGAGTACATTATTGAGCTTTCAAAAGATCTTGAATCTATGAGCAAAGAACTAAAAAATGAGGATAATTTGATAAAGGGTTGTCAGAGTAAAGTATGGCTTCATGCTGAACTAAATGATGGTAAAATTAATTTTTTAGCTGATAGTGAAGCAATTATTACAAAAGGTATAATTTCTATACTTTTGAATATTTTTAACAAAAGAACACCCGATGAAATACTTAGTTCTAATATGGACTTTATTGAAAAAATTGGATTAAAAGAGCATTTATCTCCAAATAGAGCTAATGGTCTTTCTTCAATGTATAAGCAAATAAAATTTTATGCTATTGCTTTTAGTAAAACTTAAATTATGACTAAAAAAATTGATCCAAAAAAATTAGGTGACCTAGTTGTTAAAGTTTTAAAAACTGTTTATGATCCTGAAATCCCTGTTGATATATATGAACTAGGATTGATATACGATGTGTTTCTTAATGAAAGTAATGATGTTAAAGTTTTAATGACATTAACAACACCAAATTGCCCAGTTGCTGACTCCCTACCTGAAGAAGTAAAAAATAAGATAAAAGAAATCCCCGAAGTTAATGAAGTTGAAATCGAAATGACCTTTGACCCACCTTGGTCAAAAGACTTGATGAGTGAAGAGGCTAAACTAGAGCTTGGATTTTTGTAAATGAAATATGAAATAAAAAATAGAGTTTCAGAAAGTAAGCTTGTTACTATTGATTTTAATGATTTCTTAACAGGTGTTTACATTGAAGAGTTTGATATTAAACCTTGGCTAAAGGATGATTTAATTCTAATTGAAAAGGAATTCAGAAAAAATGTAAGAAATTTTAATTGGTCTTTACTTAAAGGAAAAAACATTTCAATTATCTGTTCAAATTCTGCAATAATTCCTGATTGGGCATTTATGTTGGTTAGTTCTGAATTAACAAAATCTGGAATAGAAAATTTTATAGGAAATATAAAATCTTATAAAGAGTATTTAATAAATCTTAAGATTAATGACCTTGACTTAAGTTCAGTTAAAAACAAACCTGTCATAATAAAAGGATGCTCAGATGATGAATTCAGTAGGTTCATTTATTCTCAATTAATTCAAAAGGTACAGGGTGTTGTTTCAAGCATAATGTTTGGAGAGGCGTGCTCAGCAGTTCCAATTTTTAAAAAATAATGAGAAACATTTTTTTAGTATTAATAATCTTCTTAATATCTAAATCCTTCTCTCAAGACAAACTTTCTGACTCTATTAATTATAATTGGGAAAAGACTGGAAAATTTACATTTCTTGGTAATCAATCAAGCTATAGTTATTGGACCGCTGGAGGCCAATCAAGTATTTCAGGCACCATAAAAATTGATTATGATTTGAATTATGAAAAAAGTGGATGGAATTGGGATACAAAGATTATTGCTGCATACGGCCTTAACAGTAGTGCTGGTAGTAAGTTTTTAAAAAAAACTGATGATAAATTAGAGATCAACTCATTAATTAGTAAAAAATTTTCGTCTTCAAATATTGGTGATTTAAGCTACTCTAGCTTTATAAATTTTAAAACACAGTGGACAAAAGGATATAGATTTAAAAAAGACTCTAATGGAGAAGAAGAAAGAACTGAAAGAACAAGGTTTCTCTCACCTGGATATCTCCAAATTGGAGTAGGACTTTACTGGGAAAAAAATAAAGATTTTTGGATCAACTTTGCGCCTGTGACAGGTAGACTAATTATAGTCAATAAATTTTTTACTGCTGGATTGAATGATAATCAAGAATACTTTGGTGTAAAAAAGGGTGCAACTAGTAGATTTGAACTAGGGGCATCTGTTAGATCTTTTTATAAATTCGAATTTGTTGAAAATGTATTTGTAACCAATCGTATCAGCTTATATTCCGATTACCTTGAAAATCCTGAAAATATAGATTTAGATTATACAATAAATACATCTCTTAAAGTGAATAGATATTTGACAACCGACCTAATTTTCCAGTTTATTTATGATAATAATGCAGTCAAAAGACTCCAAGTTAGAGAGGTGATGGGAATTGGTTTGAGTTTAGACTTTTAGACTTTGGGTTTTGGAAATAAGTAATTGTTATATGGAAATCTGTTTTCATGTATTTTACTTATATTTTTATATAATGTATCTTTTAAAAATTTGAAATTCAACTTTTCCAAAGCAGAAATGTAAATTTTATGATTAGTATTTTTTAATCTTCTACCTTTTAATTTATCAACCTTATTAAAAATAATTATGGTTTTTTTATCACCACAGTTTATTTCATTTAGAATTAGTTGAACTGAATCAATGTGATCCTGATAATTTGGGTGTGAAACATCAACTATGTGTAATAAGATATCAGACTCTTGGATCTCCAACAATGTACTTTTGAATGATTCAATCAATTGGGTAGGAAGCTTTCGTATAAAACCAACAGTATCAGAAAGTAAAAAAGGTAAGTTTTCAATAACTACTTTTCTAACTGTAGTGTCTAAGGTTGCAAATAATTTATCTTCAGCAAAAACCTTTGATTTAGAAATTTGATTCATAATTGTGGATTTACCAACATTGGTATATCCAACCAAGGCAACTCTTACAAGCTTTCCTCTATTTCCTCTTTGAATTGACATTTGTTTATCAATACTGAAAAGTTTTTTTTTAAGTAATGACACCTTGTCGCGAACAATTCGTCTGTCTGTTTCAATTTCTGTTTCACCAGGACCTCTCATACCAATACCTCCTTTTTGTCTTTCCAAGTGTGTCCAAAGTCCTTTGAGTCTCGGCATTAAGTATTCATATTGAGCCAACTGAACTTGAGTTTTAGCATAACTAGTTTTAGCCCTTTGAGCAAATATGTCTAAAATTAATCCTGTCCTGTCTATTATTTTTGTTCTTAGCGTCTTTTCTAGGTTTAACTGCTGACTAGGTGTCAATTCATCATCAAATATCACTGAACTTATATCATAATTTTTAATAAAAAGCTGTATTTCTTGAATTTTTCCAGAACCTATAAAGGTTTTGGGGTTTGGTTTATCTATCTTTTGGATAAATCTTTTTAAAACTTTTCCTCCAGCTGTTTCTGCTAAGAAACACAGCTCATCTAAAAACTCTTGAACCACGGCTTCCGAGCTGTTACTAATTATAGCGCCAACTACTACTGAGTTTTCATAAAAAATGTTTTTATTTTCAATCAAATTTCAGGCTTGAAAAACTTTAAAGTTAATTCTGAGTTACTAAAGTCCAAATATGAATAATGGTTGAACCAATCACCACAATTATAATATAATGAATTGTTGCCAAGATTAATTTTTAATGGAATATGTCTATGGCCAAAAACAAAATAATGATAATGATCAGACTTTAATATTTTTCTACAGAAATTATAAAGTAATTCTTTTTCGTTACTTTCAAACTTAATCTCTTTTCCTGATATAACACTATTTTTTCTGGATAAAAACTCTCCTATTCTTATGGAAATATCTGGATGAATACAAGAATATAAAAATTTAAAAAAAGAGTTTCTAAAAATAAGCTTTAAAAACTTATACCCATAGTCACCTGGTCCTAAACCGTCACCATGACCAATAAAAAATTTTTTAGAATTAATTTGAAGCTTTTTTGGCTTAAAAAATATATCAATACCTAGCTCATCTTTAAAATAACTCATCATCCATGAATCATGATTACCAACAAAAAAATAAATTTTAATTCCAGAGTCAGTTAACTCAGCTAATTTTCCAAATAATCTGGTGTAACCTTTGGGTACAACTTTTTTAAATTCAAACCAGAAATCAAATAAGTCTCCCAATAAAAAAATTACCTGTGCATCATCTTTTATGGAATCAAGCCATTTTATAAATATTTTTTCTCTTTTTAGAGAATTAACTTTACCCGGTAGTCCCAAATGATTATCAGATGAGAAGTAAGCTTTTTTATTTTCTTCTAAATTAATTATCTCCATTTATAAAATACAAAAGTAAACAATCAATTATAACAGTTTTTCATAACAATTAAAAGGCATATCACTTTGATCTCTAAAATAAATTTTTCCTAATTTTTTATAACCAAGTTTTGAGTATAGATGATTGTTTTTTTTATTCTGGCTAAAGGTGTCAAGTCTAACCGAAAGACAACCAGATTCTTTGGCAAAATTTTCAATAAATTTCATAATATATTTTGCAAAACCTTGACCTTGATGATCTGGATGAATTGCAAGTCTGTGTAAATAAATATTTTTTTTTGATGAAGTATTCCAAGTAATTTGTTTATAAAAATCATCCATTTCAAATGATGCACAAACACAACCTATGATTTTATCCTCATGTTTTAAAACAAATAGATCTTCATTATTTATGTCATCAATGAATGATTGTTTGGTTGGATATTTATCATTCCACTGAAAAATGCCATTTTTGATCATATGATTTGTACAGGCCTTAATAATTTTCATAATTAAGTCAATTTGATCAATTGAAGCAAGTTCAATGTTTTTCATGATGTTAATATACTTATTTGATTGCAGAAATTATTGGACTCCCTGTCGATAGTGCGGTAAAACTGATTCCTAAAATTGTTGACAAGGTTGGGGCTATGTCTTTAACGTAAATTTTTTTTGAAGTCGATCCATTTTTAATTCCTTTTCCAAAGAAAACTAATGGAACATGTGTATCATAGGTCCTGCCAGTACCATGATTGGAAGCACTAGAAGACCTTTTATGCCAAAGAGGTTTTAAAAAGAATGCCAAATCACCTCTTAAATCTGGATGGCTATTATAATATACCATATTGATCCCGTAATCCTCAGAGTAAGAAATAGCTTTATCTAGCTTTTCAAAATCAAATACGTCATAAACCCATGGTTCTTTTTTTAATTCAGATGAAATTAAGGTCTTAATATCGTCAAGAGAGTACTCTGATTGTATAATTTCATCTTTGTTTAAGTATATATTATAATTTGATACATCTTTAACATATTTTTTTAATTTATCATTAAAAATATTCATAGAATACAATTGGTTGAAGGGTACTTTATTTTCTGATAAATAAGATGGTACGTGAGTAATGCCGTGATCAGATGTTAAGTAAACTAGGTAGTTATTTTCTCCAATTTCTTTATCCAAATAACTTAGAATCTCTTCAATATTCTTATCAAGTCTTATGTACATATCCAATACTTCAACAGAATTAGACCCAAATCTATGCCCAAGATGATCTGTTGATGAGAATCCAATATGTAAAAAGTCTGTTATTTCATCACTACCTAAGTTTTCAAACTTGATTGCATTTAATGCAAAATCCTTGACGATGTCATTACCAAATGGAGAATACTTAATAACATCATAATCAATTTTACCATTCTTTTTTTTTGAAATTTTTTCTAAATCGTGTGGAAAGGTTGAATTCTCTTTACCTAAATACTTTATTTCATGTTTATTTAAATCAGGTCCGCTTTCTGTATATAATTTAATATTGTAAAAAGTATCCCATTTCGAAATGTATTTGGATATATTAGATCTGTCATTAAAACTTTCAACCCAATCCGGAAGTTTATCCATGTAGTATGAACTTGTAATAAATCTACCCTCATTTTTTGCATTAAACCAGTAAGTCATATCTGATGTATGTCCAGCTGATAATACTGCAGATCTGTCTTTCAATGCAACGCTAAAGGTTTTAGCCTTAAAGTTTGTTGATATTCTATTTTCATCAGAGATTGTGGTTGTTTGTAGATTTTTTGGTGATTTTTTACCCTCATCAGTAGATGTACCAACTGACTTTTTAAAAAAATCATCTACGCAGTACACTTCTTTACCCAAAGATGGGTTAAACCAATCGTTACCAATAATTCCATGATAATTTGGTGTTGTTCCTGTAACTACAGTTGCATGACCTGGAGCAGTTGATGTAACAGCATAGCTGTAATGTGCATTTTTTGCATTAAAACCACCTTTTACAAGTCTTTTGAATCCTTTAGATCCATATTTATTCCAAAACTTTGGTATGTATTCATATTTCATTTGATCTACAACAATACCAACAACAAGTTTTGGCTTTTGATTAAATTCATCGTTCGATTGTGCGAAGATGGAGAGAGAAAAAATAAAAACTACAAATTTTAGGTAAAACTTCAAAATTGTTTTTTTGCATATATAGGAAAAAAATGCAAGGGAAAGTACTTTTTTGGGTTATAAAAAGTTTAAAATTAATCTCGGGAGTTGATCTTTGCTAAAAGTCTTAGGATCTCTAAATACAACCAAACTAGTGTCACCATAAGACCAAAGGCTGCGTACCATTCCATATACTTTGGCGCTCCATTTTCTGAAGCTTCTTCAATAAAATCAAAATCGAGAACTAAATTAAGACTGGCAATTAAGATAACGACTAAAGAAAAGATTATACTAAACATAGAACCATTAGTTGGATTTAAAATTGATAAATCCATTCCAAAGAAACTTCCTATAAACGATACTAAGTATACTAAAAGTATTCCACCTGTTGCGGCTACAACACCTAGTTTAAAATTCTCAGAAGGTTTAATTAGACCTGAACGGTAGGCCATAAGTAATGATAGCAATATCAACGCTGTTAAACTAACGGCATTTAGTACAATTCCCTCATACTGTTGAGCATACATAAATGAAATGCCACCCAGAGCTAAACCTTCAAAAATTGCATATAGAGGAGCTGTTATCGGAGCAACTTTTTTATTAAAAATTGTAATAATAGCAGTAATAAAGCCTGCTAAAGCCCCACCAATCAAAAGTATTGGTGAATTTATACTGTATGAGTAATATCCAGCAGCTATTAATAAAAGAAGAGAAATAGCTGTCTTATCAACTGTTCCTTTAATTGTCATGGATTGGTCAGCAACTAATGGGTTAGAGCTTGTTCTACTTAAGTTCTTAAATGTATTTTTGTTTAGTGCTGGGTTTCCTGATCTATATGATAATCGTGTACGCATTTTAAAATTTTAGTAGTTACTTTGTATCTTATAATTTTGTAAGCAATGAAAAAATTTATATTTATATTTTTCCTAGTAATAATCAACAACTATGCCCAAAATTCTGATGAATTAATCGAAACCTACCCTATATTTCCTGTTTGTGAATTGCTTCCATATAAATTTCAAAAAAATTGCTTTAATGAAACAATTGACGATCATATTCAAAAAAACTTTATTTATCCCAAACAAGCCTGGGAGAATGACCTTGAGGCAATTGTTAAAGTAAAATTTGATATTGATCAAAATGGAAGTGTTTCAAATATAATATCAAATTCAAGTGTAGTTGGTGTTAGCTTTTTCGAACGGGAATCTTTGAATCTAGCTAAAAAACTGTTTAATGATGCTGCGTCTAAACTAATTCAAACTCTTCCAGATGCAATTCCTGCAAAGAAAAATAATATTGCATTTAAAAAAACTTTTTTAGTTTCGGTAAAATACCAAATTCCTAGAAAACTAGGCTTTGATGAAATTGAAACACCCCCTTTGTTTGATGATTGTACTGGGTCAGAAAATGAAAAACTTTGCTTTATAAAATTTATTGACGATCACATTTCAAAAAATTTCAAATATCCAAAGCGCGCAATAAAAAAAGGAGAAGAAGGAAATGTATTTATACAATTTGATATGACTTCTGATGGATTATACACAAACTTTACTACAATTGGTGAAAGTAGGATTTTAGAAGATGAAGCCTACAGAATTATGATTAAACTACCTTCATTTGAGCCTGCCAAGTACCAAGAAAAGTATGTTACAACAACATATGGTACAACCATTTCATTTAAACTAGATCAATGAAAAAAATAACTAAAAATGAAGTTAATGATAAGTTTAGACTATTATCAAAAAACTGGAGCATTAATAATAATATACTTTTTGCAAAATTTACTTTTAAATCTTTTGACGAAGCTTTCGACTTTATGAAAACTGTTTCAGAAAAATGTAAAGACTTAAATCATCACCCCAAATGGACCAATGTTTATAACCAAATCGATGTTGAATTATTTACACACGATATTGGAGGTTTATCTCCTCTTGATTTTGAGTTGGCAAACTTTATGGATTTAAGTTTTTTACCTTATTCTCAATAATTGTCTATTTTTGTTTACCAAATGGATGATATAGGTTTTCTAAATATTGAATTTTTCGGAAATACAGTACAGAACTATCTTATATCAATTTCTATTGTTGTATTGGGTCTCATTTTTAAAGGATTCATAAGCTCTATTCTTAGGAAATTTTTATTCAAAATTGTTGGTGACAGAAATAACAAAAAGGGTAAGTCTGAATTTGATAACCTTCTAAAAAAACCAATTACCTATTTTCTTTTCTTGCTTATAATTTACTTGGCGTCTAACATATTAAGCATTCCGGATTCGTTAAATCTAGTAAGCTCTGATGAACTTGGATTGAGAATGTTTTTTGAAAAAGGGTTTTTACTTCTACTTGTTTCAAGTATAATTTATATCGTATTACAATCAGTAGAATATGTCGGATTAAGGCTGGCTCAGAAAGCAGCTAAAACTGAAAGCAAAGTTGATGATCAGTTGATACCGTTCGCAATAGAGATCGCTAAAGTTTTGGTTGTAATTTTTGGTGTTTTAATTATTCTGGGAAATATTTTTGGAATTGATATAACTGCACTCGCTGCTGGTCTTGGTATTGGTGGTGTTGCTGTAGCATTAGCATCTAAAGAAAGTCTTGAAAACTTACTTGGATCTTTTACAATATTCTTTGATAAACCGTTTACAGTTGGAGATATTATTACTATTGGTGGAATTACTGGTGTAGTAGAAAAGGTTGGATTTAGAAGTACAAGAATTAGAACTTTTGATAAGAGTTTAGTAACTGTTCCAAATAAGAATTTGATCAATACGGAATTGGATAATTTAAGCTTAAAACCTGTTAGAAAAGTAAAAATTGATATTGGTTTAACTTACGACACGAGTGTAGATCAAATAAAAAATATTGTAGCTGATATTCAAAATTTAATTGATGATCACCCAAATACCAACAAAGATGGAGTTGTTCGGTTTTTAGAGTTTGGCGCAAGTTCCTTAGACGTTATGGTTCTATATTTTGTGAACAGTCCAGATTGGAAGTTGTTGATTGATACCAAGCAAGATATCAATTACAAAATCATTGAAATAGTCAAAAAACACAAGAGTGATTTTGCTTATCCATCTACTTCAGTATACTTAGAGAAACAGTAACACTAAGCCTTACTCACTTTAAATTTTTTATAATTATCATATAAGAATACTGGCATAGCTAGTGAAAATCCAACTAGAAACATACAGGCGGTATATTTCAAAAGTTTTAATGGCTGATTCTTAAATGCATAAATAATAAAAATAAAAAAAGTCATTGCTGCGACACCTAAATCAGCTGAGAGCATTGATGATGCAAAATTTACATTAGCGTCGGCAAAAAATTCAGACAGTGACCATTCCCAATTTTTGAATTCTAGGAATTTAAATAAAAAATAGTAAGGGGCTGCAATCCCCAAAAAACACATTAGCAAAAAAATTTTCTTCATGATATTAAATTAAAAAATCCTGGTAAATACCAGGATTTTAATAAGACTATTTTGGATTTATTTTAATTAGCAGGTGTCATTTCAGATGGGAAAATTGCAATTGTTGAAATTTTACCATCAGTATTTACCCAGAATCTTTCAAAAACTCTTCTGCGATTTACTTCTCCATCTTTAAAACGTCTTTCTCTGAATACTACATCAACTATGTTAATTGCACCCTCTCCAAATGTTAATGGGACAGCACTAACAACGAACCTTTTTATTGAATCGTAGGGCTCTTGAAAAGAAGCCAGAGTTTCAGTTGTTGTCATGTCCAATTTTTGATATCCTTCAGGTGAATAAAAATTAACTGAATCTGCCATGCTTTCAATTATACTTTCATTTTTGTCCATATCTGCAAAATCACGAATAACTTTGACAACCATTTCAGCAGCCTCATCTGAACCAATCTTGAATTTTTGACCTGAAAGCTGAGGAGGATTTTCTTGATACCATTTTCCTGCTGATTTTTCTGTTATTTGTGGTTGACAGCTAATTAAAACTGTACTTATTAATAGTAGTAATAGTTTTTTCATAATTTAAAGTTTATTCTACAGGTCTCATCCATTGAACAACTCTGTTTATTTTATCATCTGCATTAAATATCAACCTCTCAAATAAAAGAACTGATTCTGTTTCGCCAGTTTTTAAATATCTGTCTTCTCTGAAATGAGTTTCAATAATAGTTGAGCTAGTTTCTTCAAGTTTAATTGGCAATAGAAAAGTATAATTTCTATTTATTGAGTCAATTGGAGCTTGTCTTGCAACAATGAAGTCAGTATTAGTCATATCAACATCAAAAATGCCAGCTACATCAGCAGGATGAAACTTAACAGTATCCGTTGTCATTTCAACCATAGTTGCGGGATCCATATTTTCATAAGCATCCATAAACTTTTTTGCCAAGTCGACATATTTGTCATCAGATAACTGGAATTTTTTTCCTTTCCATCCACCTCGGTACCACTCTCCAGCAGTTTTTTCTATTTCAATTGTGTTAGTTTCACAACTTAAAAAAGGTATAATTAAAATTAATATTAGTAGTTTTTTCATAGTTATATATTTATTGAATTAATCTTCTTTTTTTTCGGTTCTAGCATCAAATAAAAGACCAGTCATTACTCTATGTCTAATTTCTCTCAAATCCGAACCGTGCTTTTCGTTATGTTTTTTCATTACATTTCTAGGAATTTCTGACCACCAATTTTGATTTGCTTTTTCCCAAGTATCAAATAAATCAATTGTAACCATATCCCATGCACTCTCAGAATTTACAACCATTCCTTTTCTTTTCATTACATGCCACCCCTCAATTCCTTTTGCATGCTTTTCAAAAATGTCTTTAGCGTCTTTTTCTTGATCAATATATGCATTATATTTTTTTGCTTTAATCAAATTGAAGATGGCAATATTAGGGATTGTCGCGGGATCTCTTAAAAACCCGGCGATATATTCACAATTAGCATTGTAAACTGTTGAGTATAATTCTTCACCTTTTCCATAAATCCACGACCTAGCATCTTCAGATAAGTTTGGGTAAGCTTTTTCCCAAACTTGTGTCCAAGAAGGCTCAGGATTGGTGGCTACCCAAATAGCAATATGAGAAAATCCTGCATTATATCTTGCATTTTTTGCAACTCTTCTTAAAAGCCAATTTTCCATTTTTCCCTCCGAAACTGCTGCTTTAGCTGCTGGTCCAACATATTCAATCATGTAAGACTCAAATTCTTCAACTTTATCTTCTTCGACTTTTATAAACTGTAATCTTACTGTGTTGCCCTCCTCGACCTGTGAATTCAAAAATGTAAAAGAAAAACACAGTATTAAATAAATTATATTTTTCATAGTGTTATGTATTGTTTTTTGCAAGTTAAATATTTTGATGACTAACAAGCATGCATTTTAAAATCAATGATGATATTTAACATATTCATAATATTGATATTATTATAAATGATAATTTTTTAAAAAATCATGTTAAAATTTGCTGAATTTTCAAAAGATAAAAAGCACAGGTATTCTTTATCCCGGAAATGGTCAGAAAAAGAACAAGTACTATTTATTTTATTAAATCCATCTAAGGGTGATGACATAGAGAATGATCCTACCATTAGAAGATTAATTTCTATTTCCAAAAATTTAGGTTATGGGGGCTTTGAAGTCGTTAATCTTTACACGATAATTAATCCAAAAAGAAATAAGTTATATGAGAAAAAAAGAAGATTTTCTCAAAAGAATAAAGATCTAATCATCAACTTGGTTGCACAATACAAAACAATTATATATGGGTGGGGAGCAACTGAAAATGAACCAATATGGCTAAAGAATAAAATTAAAGACCCTATGTGCTTTCATATAAATAATAATGGCACACCTAAGCACCCGTTATACATAAAAAAATCCTCCACTTTAAAAAAATATAAGAGGGTGTGAGAAAAATACGATAGATATTTTTAAGCTAACTTTCTTGAGTTTTTTTGTCAAGAGCAATTATAGTCGCACATGAAAGCAGCATTATGGCTGAGGGTAATGTTGGAACCAGAGGATCACTAATACTTATGTGAAAGTAGACAGCAGCTATCATGAATAAACCCATAATAAATGCAGCAGGGGTTACAAATCTTCTAACCTTTAAACCAATCAAGAGTATAATTGCACATGTAACTTTAAATATTCCAACTACAACCATTGTTGTTTGGTTAAGACCATAAGCCTGAAACTCCTCAATCATATTTAAAGCATCTCCTCCTCTGTATAATGAGGGCATATTTAATCTCCAAGTCCATGCACTTAAAACAGCTAGAGAAACAACCAAGATTAATATTTTGAAAATCGTTTTCATAATTATCTATTCTAACCTATATTTAATTAAGTTAATTTAAAAAATTTATTTATGAAAAAAATATTTTTATTGTTGATTTTAGTTCTAGTCTCTTGTGAAACTACAAATAAGCAAGAGCCTCAAACTCAACTAGATTTCCCATTTGAACCTAGCTATCAAAAAGATTGGAAAATGGGTAATCAGGAAAACGTACTGCTAATTCAAAATTTACACAAAACACTTCTTGATGGTGAATTTGACAGAGTAACAGAATTCATTTCTGATACAATTGTAATGTCCATGGGTGATGGTTCAAGGGTGAGTGGAATTGATAACTTTAAAGAACTTCTTGAGGTTTATAAAGATGCTAATTTAAGAGATTACAATTTGGGTGTAAATTTCCCTATTATCTCTGAAGATGGTCATGAATGGGTGATAAATTGGGATGCCGTTACTTACGATACAGCTGATGGGCCAGTAAGGATGAGATATCAAGAAGCCTACAGAATTTCTGGAGGTAAAATTGTTTTTGTTAATCAATTTACCAAACCAGTTTTAGATTAATGAATTAAAATATTTAGAATGAACTTCAGAACTTTTCTGAGTCTCTTTTTTATTTTATCATTAATCTCAGTTTACTCTCAAGATGATCAAACTAAATTCTATGGTGAAAAATTTAATTTTAAAAATGTTGATAATTCATTAGAGCTATCATCCACTAAAGTTAAAGTAAAAGGAGAAATTATATCAACCTGTCCCATGAAAGGCTGCTGGATGAATATGCTGGTTTCAAATGATACGGTTCTTGTTAGGTTTAAGGATTATGGATTTTTTGTCCCAAAACAAGGCGTAGAGGGTAGTTCAGCTATCGTTAATGGATTTCTTTCAATTGATACTTTAAGTGTTGCTCAATTAAGACATTATGCCGAAGATTCGGGTAAAAAGAACGAAGAAATTATGAAAATCAAAAAGCCAAAAATCACATTATCTTTTTTGGCTGATGGAGTGGCTATTCAAGAATGATTATGAAAAATATTTTATACATATCCGTATTGTTTTTTTCAAACCTTGTACTTACTCAAAATTATCATGTAGCAAAAAACGGTGATGATTTTAACCCTGGCACTAAGGAAGAGCCTTTTTTAACGATATCAAAAGCTGCAAAAATTGCATTGCCAGGTTCAGTTATAACTGTGCACAAAGGTATATACCGAGAAAGGATTGACCCACACTATGGCGGTGCAAGTAATACTAAAAGAATAGTATACCAAGCAGCAGAAAATGAAGAAGTTTGGATTAAAGGCTCTGAAATAATAAAGGGCTGGAAAAAATATGAGGGAAATATTTGGACGGTTGAACTAGACAATCAAATGTTTGGAGACTTTAACCCGTATCAAGAAATTATAGAAGGTGATTGGTTAATAAATGACTATGGAAGGGATCATCATCTGGGTGAAGTATACTTGAACGGAAATGCGTTATATGAAAATGATTCAGTGCAAAAACTTATGGAAGAAAAACCAATGAAGAGGGCAAAAGATCAAGAGGCTTCCAAATACCAATGGTATTGTAAAAGTGATAAGAAAAAAACCATTATCTACGCAAACTTCAAGGGTCTAGATCCAAATGTTGAGACCGTTGAAATAAATGTAAGACCAGCAGTTTTTTTACCAAAAAAAACCGGAATCAATTATATAACCGTACGTGGATTTAAAATGTCTCATGCAGCTACTCAATGGTCGCCTCCTACTGCAGAACAAGTTGGATTAATCGGTCCATACTGGAGTAAGGGTTGGATTATTGAAAACAACTTCATCACAGATTCTAAATGTACTGGCATCAGTGTTGGTAAAGAACGAGCTAGCGGGCACAATGAGTGGACAAATCTAAAAGTTAAACACGGTACCCAAAGGGAAAGAGATGTTATCTTTAAAGCTTTGGAACTCGGCTGGTCCATGGAAACGATTGGATCACATATTATAAGAAATAATACGATTACAAACTGTGAACAAACAGGAATTAGTGGCCATTTAGGTGGAATTGCTACAAAGATTTATAACAACCATATTTATAATATTCATGTAAAGAAGCAATTTTTTGGATATGAAACAGGTGGTATAAAACTGCATGCTCCAATTGATGCACTAATAAAAAATAATCTAATTCATGATAATTATAGAGGAATATGGCTGGATTGGCAATCTCAAGGAACTCGTGTTTCTGGAAATATTTTTTATAACAACGAGCAAGAGGACTTTTTCAATGAGGTCAACCATGGACCAATGATCGTAGACAATAATATTATGTTATCAGAAACTTCAATATTAAATGCATCTCAGGGTACCGCTCATATGCATAATTTGATAACAGGAAAAATTATACTTAGACCTGTTCCAAATAGATTTACCCCCTACCACTTTGCTCATTCAACAAGTGTCAAGGGACTAATGACTATACTAACAGGCGACGATAGATATTTTAATAATATTCTAACTTTCAATCATAATCTAAAACCATACAGGGGTCCATCATATGATAAAGTTCATACGGGGCTCGATGCATATAATGAACATCCTTTATCAACAGACTATTGGTATAAAGGTAACAGACCTGATGATTACGCAAGTCACAAGCTTCCAGTTTATATTCGTTCAAATTTATATTATAACAAGGCTCTCCCGTTTAATAGGGAAAGGTTTAGTTTAGAAAACAGAACTTATTCTCCTAAAATCTCAATTGAAAGAGAAGGTGAAGCATTGTACATAAACCTTGAAATTGATAATAGTTATAAAGAAATGAATACTGAACTTATAACAACTGATGTAATGGGTACAGCATTTCAATCTGAAGAAGCGTTTGAAAACAATGACTCTTCTCCAGTATCCATAGATGTTGACATTAATGGTCAAAAGAGAAATAATAGCCCAACTGTTGGACCCTTCGAAATGTTGAAAAAAGGTAAAAATCGAAAAAGAATTTTCACATTTAATCACTAAAAAATGAAAAAACTGACCTTATTAATACTTATTCCAATACTTTCTTTTGGGCAAATAATTAAGGAAGGATCCAGACAAATACATCTGGATTTTCACACATCGGGTTTGATTGAAAATATTGGTGAAAAATTTTCAAAAGAACAGTTTAAGAAAGCTTTGAAAGTTGGTAATGTGAATTCAATTAATATTTTTGGCAAAGGTCATCATGGCTACTCATACTACAACACCAAGATAGGAACCAGACATCCAAATCTAAGGTTTGATTTACTTAAAGAACAAATTGAAGCTTGTCATGAAATGGGTGTAACAGCGCAAGTGTATTTTACTGTTGGATGGTCCCAAAAAGATGCGGATGATCATCCTGAATGGATATTAAAAGATAAAAATGGTACAACAAATAAATTAGAAATTTTAAAAAAACTGGGGCCAAATGATAGGCTTCCCAATTTCACATGGCGACTATTAGCACCTAGCAATGGTTATGATGAATTTATATTGAGACAAGTTGAGGAAATTTGTGTGAATTATGATATTGATGGCTTTTGGTTTGACATATTACAAGCATTTCCAAACTACAGCGAGGCAAATAAAAAGTTAATGATTGAAGATGGGATTGATATCAATAATGATAAGGCAGTTTTAAATTATTCTATCAATCAAATGAAATCATTTATGGAAAGATGTAATAAACTTATTCATAGTCACAAGCCTAATATTCCAATTTATTATAACGGGATTACTAAAATTACTGGAAGTCCTTATGCAATGAATAATTTGAAATATAATTTATTTGATTACAACACGAAACAAGATTTAGAAGACCTGCCCACCACATGGGACGGTTATGATATTTTCCCTTTCAGGTCAAAGTTTTTTGCTTCAGATGGCAAACAAATAGTTGCAATGAGTGGAAAATTTCATTCAGCTTGGGGGGAGTTTGGCGGGTTTAAACACAGAGATGCTCTATTGTATGAAGCTGCATCAATGGTTGCTTTTGGAGCTAGTGTTAATATTGGGGATCAACTACATCCATCTGGACTAATGGATATGGATACTTACAAAAATATTGGTTATGCTTTTGATTATGTCAAGAAAATTGAAGATTATGGTATTGGAGGAAAGCACGTTTCTAGGGTTGGCTACTACAGCCCTCTAAATGCAAGAAGTGGAGAAGGAACTGCTAGAATGCTGCTGGAAAATCAAATAAATTTTAATGTGATTAATAGAATGGATGATTGGTCAAAACTAGAAACAATTATAATTCCATCAGCGACTCAATTAAATCAAAAAATTGTTAATCGATTAAATTCATTTACTGATCGTGGAGGAAAGCTTTTAATTATGGGGAAATCCATTCTTAAAACCAATAAAGATTTATGGTTTGACATTGGTGCTGATTATTTGGGACAACCTAATTTTGACATAGATTACACTGTAATAAGTAAAAAGCTTGAAAATGAAAATTTGGTTGAAAGCCCTTTCTTAAATTACAATGCAGCTCTACGCTTCAAAGCCAATGGTGCAGAAATTTTAGCGTCGATTAAAGAACCTTATTTTAGTAGGACTCCGTCAAGCTTTTCTTCTCATCAAAATACTCCAAACAAATTAGAAAATTCTGAGCATGCTGCTATTTTTCAGAAAAACAATATTACATATGTAGCACATAATTTAGATATTATGTATTTCAGTTCTGGTGCGAGAATTCATAGAGATTTATTCAAAAGTGTACTAGACTTGATACATACAAATCCAATGGTAAGTACCAATTTACAAAGCTCTGGAAGGATAAATTTATTACATCAACCTGAGCATAACCGATATGTGGCTCACTTATTATATGCAACTCCTATTCAAAGAGGAAGAGCACAAGTCATAGAAGACTTAGTGCCAATATATAATACAACTGTTGAACTGAATATAGAAGAGAATATAAAAAAAGTATACTCAGTTCCTGGCTACAAAAAACTAAGGGTTAAGAAAATTAATGGGAAAAATTTTGTAAGCATCCCCGAATTTAAAGCTCATATAGCGGTAGTTATAGAGTATTAATAATGAAAGTTATATTAGGAATATTAAACCTTTTTATTTGCTTTTTAGTTTTCTGTCAAACTGAAAAAAGACCTAATATTTTATTTATAATTTCTGATGATCAGGATGCTGAAACCCTTGACTTTTATGGGGATAAATCATGTAATACACCAGTAATTGACCGTTTATCAAAAGATGGAATCTCTCTAACTTCAGCTTATCACATGGGTTCATACAGAGCAGCTGTCTGTACTCCATCCAGAATTATGCTTATGACAGGAAGAAACCTTTGGGAGACTGAAGGTTTCAATGTTAATTACCCGCCTTTAAATTATGTACACGATGTTGAAAAAAATTATAAAAAAATTGATTTATTAGACCCATCGTACCACAGTTTGCCCTCTGTTTTTAAAAGGAGTGGGTATTATACATTTAGAACCTCGAAAAGAGGGAACAGCTACGAAGGAGCAAACTTATTATTTGACGAGAGATATGACAAGACCAATCGTGAAAACAATGACCTAGATGGAAACAAATGGCATGCCGATAAGGTTATCGAATATTTTGAAAAACGAAAAACAGAATTAAATAAAAAACCGTTCATGGTTTTTTTAGGATTTTCCCACCCACATGATCCTAGGCGAGGGAAAAAAAATCTTTTAGTAAAATATGGGGCAACTGATCCTAATCCGCCAAAAAAAATCAACCCCAAATCTCCATCAGTTCCTGTAAATTATTTACCTACTCACCCATTTCCATATGGAGATCCAGATATTAGAGATGAAAACTCTGTAGAGGGCGTATACTTAAGTCGGTCGGAATTAACCATACGAAATGAAAAGGGAAAAGATTATGCTTGTATTGAAGATATGGACTTTCAAATTGGAAGAGTACTGGAAGCTCTGAAAAAAACTGGGGAATATGAAAACACTTATATATTTTTTACCTCAGATCACGGTATTGCAATTGGTAAACATGGTTTAATGGGAAAGCAAAATCTATATGAACACAGCTGGAAGATACCCTTTATTGTTTCAGGTCCGAAGATTAAAAAAAACAGTCAAGCAAAAGGAAATATTTATTTACTCGATGTTTTACCAACTTTATGCGAAATTGCAGGTATCAATATTCCAGAGACTGTTGATGGTATAAGTTTCAATAGTGTTTTAGATGGGAAAAAAGATAAAGTTAGGAATGTCTTATACGGGGCGTATTCAGGTGGTTTTAAACCTGGTATTAGATCAATTAAAAAAGGGAATTGGAAACTCATAAAATACGATGTTATGGATGGAGCCTTTACCATGCCAAGAAAAGTACAGGTAAACCAACTTTTTAATTTAAAGCAAAACCCAAATGAGCTTTTATTGGAACATCAAAGTGAGGATGTGATTACTATCACTAAAAATACACCGAAAAAATATCAAATTAACTTAGCAAGTGACCCACGATATAAATCCAGATTACAAAAAATGGAAAAATTACTTTTCTTAGAAATGGAAAAAGTTGGAGATCCATTTAAGTTTTGGAATCAAAAGTGAAAAGATTTTTAATACTTTAGTTTTTATATGAAAAAATACGCTTGGACTATTGTTTGTACAACCCTTACGGTTTTATTATTTGTAGTAATAATTTCTTTTTCAAAATCTATTAATCAGACTCCTAACATTATTATTGTCATGACTGATGATCAGGGTTACGGGGATCTTGGTTATAATGGAAATCCGATTATTAAAACAAAAAATCTTGATCAATTTGCATCAGAATCAATCAACTTCACAAACTATCATGTAGGCACAACATGTTCACCAACTAGAGCTGGTTTTATTACAGGTAGAAATTGTTTAAGAAATGGTGTGTGGCATACCAATGCAGGGTGTTCTTTACTCAATCAAGATGAAGTTACAATAGCTGACTTATTCTCAGAATCTGGATACGAAACCGGTATGTTTGGAAAATGGCATTTAGGAGATAATTACTCTTTTTTACCGGAGCAAAGAGGCTTTAAAGAAACCTTTTACCATAAGGGCGGAGGTGTTGGCCAGACACCTGATTATTGGAATAATAATTATCAAGATGATGTTTATTTTAGAAACGGAGAGCCTGAAAAAACTAACGGATATTGTACTGATGTTTTTTTTGATGAGGCCATTTCATTTATTAATAAAAATAAGGACAAGCCTTTTTTATGCTTTTTAAGTCTAAATGCTCCACACAGCCCATTTAATGTTCCAAAGGAATATTATGATATATATGAAAATGAAAATGATTTGTTAGAAAGCCAGAAGAGATTTTACGGTATGATTACAAATATTGATGACAACTTTGGGAGACTACATCAACAAGTAGAAAATTTAGGAATTCTGGATAATACAATAATAATATTTACAACTGATAATGGCACCTCCAACGGCTACAAATATTCAAGAAAAGAAAAGAAATGGCTTGGATTTAATGCGGGAATGAGGGGGACTAAAACAAGTGAGTATGATGGAGGCCATCGGGTTCCATTCATTATTAAATGGAAAAATGGAAAGCTTATTGGTGGACAAAATTACTCTGGTTTGTCGGCACACGTAGATATGCTGCCATCGTTATTGAGTCTTGCGAAAATCCCTTTTAACTCTAGAAAAAAAATTGATGGAACTGATCTGAGTAAATATATACTCAACCAAAAAGAAGCAGATAGGATGTTGGTGACTGATACTCAAAGAAATTTATGGCCTGAAAAGGGAAAGCAAAGCTGCGTGATGTATGGAAATTGGAGGTTGGTTAATGGTAACGAACTTTATAATATTGAGGATGATCCTGGTCAAAAAAATAATATTATAAACGATAATCAGGATTTATCAAAGAAAATGCAAAGGTTTTATGATGATTGGTGGGAAGACGCATCTAAAGAGTTTCAATATTCTTATATAGATATAATGCCAAATATTTCTAATACAGTAACTGCTCATGATGTTCAAGTAAGTTCAATTACGGCATGGGATCAATCTGTTATAAGAAGAGGTGATCCATATGAGCTGGGGAAGTTTTATGTTGATTTCAAAAAATCAGGTGAATACAAATTAACCTTAAGGCGGTGGCCAAAAGAAAGTGGTTTAAACTTAAAAGACAGCATTAACGACTACGTTCCTGCAACGAAGAACTGGGATCAGCAATTAAATGGTAAGAGTATGAAAATTTCATCTGCATTTATAAAAATAGGTGATGAAGAATACAAATTGAAAATTTCTGATGATCTAGATAATGCTTCAATAAATATCAATATTAACGCTGGAAAAACAACAATTGAACCTGGTTTTATTTTAGAAAGTGGACAAACCTCCGTTGCATTCTATACAGACATAGATTTTCTATTTTAATTATACTGATTTAATAAAAAATTATTACCTTGAAATTTCCACTTAATTTTTATGAGACTAAGTAAAAGAGATAAAGCACTAACTAAAATTGAAATCCCAGTGGTTCACTCAATATACTTTCGTGGTAAAAGATATAACTATAAAGATTACTTAAAAATTAAAGGCGAAGTAAAAAAAAACGAACTTCTTACTCTATAGGAAATCTTCTATTTACTACTTATTATCAAAACTAATCCAGAGTTAATTAGTATTAAGGAAATGGTACCAATAAAAAACCAATCCTTTGATTCGTATTTGTATATTACAGCTTCACCAAAAATACATAAGCCTGAGCTAAATAACATAATTCCTAAAAATGCTAAAAGATTTTTTTTATGTTTTGGTTTCATAAATAAATGGTCTTAATCACTTAAATTTACTTTAAATCTATGAACAAATCCGTTACTTTATTTGGTTCCACTGGACTTATCGGTAGTGAAGTTTTAAAGCTATTAATAAATGATAATTATTTTGAAAATATAAATATAATATCAAGAAAAAAAATAAGTGTAGATTCAAAAAAAATAAAAAACTATACAATTGATTTTTCAAATTTAAGGGACTACAAAAAAATTATAAAAAAGAATGACGTCGTCATTGCATCAATAGGTACAACTCAATCAAAAGTGAATTTTGATAAAACTGAATATCGAAAGGTTGATTACGATATTCTTTTAAATATCGCTATAGCTTGCAAATCTAACGAAGTATCTTCTTTTAGTTTTATTTCAACTGCTGGTGCTAATGCAAAGAGCAAAAACTTTTATTTAAAACTTAAAGGTGAAATTGAAAACTCAATTATAGAGCTTGGTTTAAAGTCTTGCTTGATATTTAGGCCATCACTTCTATTAGGGAAAAGAAATGAGTTTAGATTTGGAGAAATTATAGCTCAAAAATTTATGCCATTAATATCATTTTTAATGAAATCTAATTATAAGCCGATTAAAGCAACTGATGTCGCCAAGTCAATATTGAATGAAACTAGAAAAAAAATGAAGGGATATAAAATTTATCATTATAATGATATCCTAAGTGTATTATAGTTTTTTATTTGTCAGATATTTATTCTTCTGAAATGAAGATTAAGGTTAGATTTATCAGTTACTATCAATCACAATCTGAATCCTACGGTTTTTTGGATTAACATTTGAACCATCCTTATATTCAAAAGCAGGCATTGATGAACCATATCCTTTTGTTTTGACCCGAGATTGATCAATACCTTTTGTAAGCAGATATGCTTTTACAGATTCTGCCCTATTTTTTGAAAGTTTTAAATTCGAATTTTCGTCACCAAGCCTATCGGAGTGGCCCTCGATTATAATTTTTATGTCTTTGTTAAAACTTAATAGTTGAGCAAGGGAGTTTAATTTAACGAAATTATTTGTATTTATTCTAGAACTATTTAAGTCAAATTCAATCGATAAATCTATTGTATATCCTTTTCTAAGTGGTGTACGAAATACTGTGGTTCCTACGTAGGAAAGATCATCAGAGAACAACTCCATCTCTAGTTCAATATTTTCTCCAAAAAAACAAGGGACAAATTCTATATCGTAACTTAATATAACATCTGTAAAGATATTATTAAACAAATTTTCAAATTCTTCAGGGCTGTAAATGTGATATAAATCTCCTCCTGAATATGTTGCTATATCTTTTAAGTAATTAATATTTAAATAACTTCCAAACGCAACTGAAACTATATTTATATTGTTTTCATTTGCCGATTTTACAACGTTTGACATAGGGATTGTTTGAATATCACTATTTGAATCACCATCTGTAAAAAGGATTATTGCCTTAAAGTCTTTATCCGCAATTAAATTGAGATCGGTTATAGTTTTTATTAGTGCATCTTTAACTGCTGTCCCACCACCAAAACCCTTCAAACCAGTAGTTGGAATTAAGGCTGATTTTACCGAGTTGATTGTTTTTCCCCCGCCTATTAGTCTAGAGCGCTCTGAAAACTTATAAATTGAGTAGGATGCATTTGGATCGTTCTGGATGTTATTTTTAATTGCATTGAATAAGGATTCTTGTAAAATTGAAGCCCTTTTCTTACCCATTGAGCCACTATGATCCAAAAGAAAAGTAAAATGTCTTTTAGCACTTTCTCTTTTAATTAATTCAAACTTATCAATTATACACTCCTCACCAGTTTCAGAAATCAATTTTATATAGTTTATATTGTCAATATCAAAATCATCAAAATATTTGAAGTATTCATAATCTCCCAACTGAAATGAAAAGTAACCTTTAGAGGGTGTAATTCTAGGATATATCAGTTTTAATTCAGGTTTTAAGTTTGATTCATTAATATGATAGTCAATTGAGTCTTTACTGTAAGTTTCAATAGGCTCTATTGTAATATAATTTTTTGGGATTTTATGCTTAACTGCAAATAGCTCTTTAATTTTTGTTAAAACTTTTTTACCCACTATTCCAACGTCCCTAATAACCTTACCAGATCTGGTCTGTGGAACTATTGTATCATTAATTACATGAAATTTCTTAATACTATAGTTTGTTATATCGACATGATTAACTACAGATGAATAAGAGTTAGAAAAAAATATTAGTAGTATTATTGTTAGAAACGATTTCAATTTTGTTGACTATTACATTAAATATACAATAGTCTGTAAAGTAATTCAAATTAGTGGAGAAGATGGGACTCGAACCCACGACCTCTTGACTGCCAGTCAAGCGCTCTAGCCAGCTGAGCTACATCCCCATTAAATCAATTAATTAAAAAAAGTAATTAGTTGTTTTAAATCTTCTTCTTTTTTAAGATTAATTTTATTTTCTTTCCTAAATTTTGTGTAATCTTTTTCATTAAATAAGTTTAATCCAATCATTTTTTTATGGTTTTTAGGAACTTCATAGTATGCGTTCTTATAATAAATAATATAGGCTGATTGATCAACCCATTCAGGATTGGCAGTTTTTCCATACCCAGAATTAGCTGCGCTCCCAGTTACTTCAATCGGTTTTTTCAGGTCTTTATTGAAAAACTCAAATAAACTAATATTTTCAAGTTTCAAACACTCTCTAAGTATTATAAAGTTATTTGTATCCACTAAATCCAATTCATGAAAGCTATACTTTTTTCCACTAATAATTAATTCAAATGTATTATCAATACTTATTTCAAATATTTTTCCATCGTTATTTTTGGTTTGGATTTTATGAACATGTAAATCCATCCTAAAATCTCCAACAATATTTTTTCCGGATTCAAATACTATTTGTCCAGTAACAAAATCTTCATAAATAAAAGGGCTGCCTTTAATATTTATATCATAGAACGAAAGTTTCTGAATTAATTGGAAATTTCCAGAGTTATGAACGGAAATTAAATCTTGAGATTGGTTACTGAGTGTAAACAAAAAAAAGAACAGAATAATTCGATTACTTAAATACCTCACGATTGATTAAATATATTTATTTTTTCCATGATAATAACCACTCTATTTTTTCTTTATCTCTATATATAAGATGCCATCCGCTGTGATTCCAATTTTTAATATCAAAAACAATATTTTCATTTGTTCCTGAAAGTTTATCATACATTTTTTGTGCTAGTGAAAATGAAGAAGTAGCATCATTGGTACTATGATGCATAAATGTTGGGATATGATCAACTTTACCAGCAAGTGGTAAATAAGAATATGGCCTATGATGAGGGCTTAAAGGCATTATGGCAGCGAAAAGATTTGGCAATTTAGAAGCGACTATGAATGTCCCTCTCCCACCCATGCTTAATCCAGTTAAATAAATTCGATTAATGTCAATTTTTATGTTTCTTTTGATGTCTTCGACTAAATCTTGAATTTTTTTTGGGCTCCAATCAATACCAAGTTTGGTAGGGCCTGCAATTATATATTCATCACTTTCAGACATGTAAAAATTATTTAAGCTCCATGCTCTACCTGTTAAAGAACTTGCAGACTCCTGAACACTGCCGTGTAAATAAACTACCAATGGATACCTTTTGTTTATATCGAAATTTTTAGGCAATCTCAAAGTGTAAGAATATCCACATTTCCATCTTAATTCGTCGTTCACACAATCTTTAAAATTATTATCTGGTACTTTGTAATTATTTTTCCAGTCAGTTGTCAATGACCACGGGTCAGAGTTCTTATTTGTCCACCAATCAGTATTATATATATTCGATATTTTCCAGAGAGGCCAATATATATCCTCATCATCATAATAAATATTAGTTAAGCTATTTATTCTGGTTATCTCACCCTTTTTTAGTTCAGGCCATTTACTTTTTGACTTTGTTATTTCTAAACTCGTGTTGGCGATAATTTCACAAGGAGGGCACTCTTTCTGAGCAAAAGAGTAATTGAAGATTATTATTAATAAAATAAATTTTTTGAAAAAAGTATTCACATTGTGTAATTTGAATTTGTAATTTAACAAAAGAAGTGAATTTTTTTGACAAATATTTTTTTGGATATCTACCTAAAAAAATTGGAAATACAATTCGAATTATATGTGGAATTATTCTTATAATTCTAATCATTGAAATCACAATAACTTTTTTTATTACCATTTTATTAATTGGTTTGATTTCGAGATTATTGATGATTTTTTTTAAATAGATTTATTTCTTGCTGCTGAAATTAAGAATTCAGTTTCTTTTTCAAGTTTAGGTATTTGAAGGTGGAAAAAAGTATGAAAGTAGGGGTGCAAAATTAGAAGATTCATGGAGCTGATTTTTTTTCCATAATTGTTTTCGATAACGTATTTATATAGATTTAGTTGAAGTGAGTATCTGTTATAGCTATTATCAGCTATGTGTGATAATTCATCAAAACCATAATCATAATCACTTTCAATTAAATGGCCAGCACCATTAACAATCTTTGTACTTCTTTTCCAATCAAATAAAAAAAGATCTCCATTATCTTTTTCATATACCATGTCAATAGATCCAGCTAGCGAAAGACTATCATCAAATATTCTCCATTCAGTTTTGTAGGGTTTTAGTTTGGGGTATTTTTTGATAAAATTCTTAAAATAAGTAAACTCTGGTGCATCAATACTGTCCTCAATATTGTTATAAAAATTTTCTATTTTTTCGTGAAGAAGAGTACCTTTATTCGCAGCATCCTTTCTATTATCTTCCCATTCCATTAAAATATCCTTTTTAGCATTAGAAATATTTTCATTGGTAAGCTTTCCACCTTCAATTTTGATCTGTTCTATTGCTTTTTTACTGGACCAATAGTCTGAATCAAATTTTGGAAAAAAACTTTCTATAAGTCGCGTAACTGAATACTTAATTTTCTTGCCATCCACAAAATACTCATGGTTATCAGAGTCAAAAACTAATCGAGAATCGTTTGCATGTTTGTTTTTTAAATTGAGCAAAAGAAATATTTATTCATAAATTTACTCAAAGATTTTATGAAAAAAATTTTACTTCCTTTTTTATTTTTGTTGTTTTTATCTTGTAATGACATAGATGAATGTGGTGATATTACTCAAAAGTATGTACAAGATGGGAAATACTATTTTGTTATAATAGTTGATTCTGGAAGTAGTGGTGGTGTTGATGAAAACCCTGGCGGAGGAGTTGGTTACGCTGATGCAGAAGTCAACTTAGAAACTTACAACTCTTTTAATGTTGGAGATGAATTTTGCAGAAATTAAATTATTATGAAAAAACTTACACTATTTTTTTTTCTGTGCTATTTCAATATTTATGGCCAGAATACCATTGAAGAGGTCAGAGTAATTAAAGATGATAAACAAATAGATGACCTATTTGATGAAATTGGTTCTAATGAATTAAAATTAGACATATTAGATATATTGAGTCAACCTGCATTGCAAATAACTTATGAAAAAATCAACGACCCATATTCATCATTCGGTGCTGATATTTTCTTAAATTTTAATGATACTAATGCGTCCGGAAGCTGGTCCGACAAATTAGCCTTAACACCATTTTACAGGTTTTATTTTTTTGATAAAAGAGATTTTGGAGGAAGTGGATTTTTTGCTGAAGTATTTTCAAAGTTTAGTTTCGGTGAAAGCGATGTGGAGTACTATTATGGTTTAAACAATCCGAATATTGAGCCTTACACAGAAATTAAAGAGGAGGATTTTTTTGATGTAGCATTAGGAGCTGCAATCGGTCAAAAATGGGTAAATAAGAAAGGTTGGACTTTTGAACTTTCTTTGGGTTTTGGAAGATACCTCTTTATTAAGGATCCTGAACAATTATTAGGTGGACCTGAAATTACATCCTTCAGAAGCAGGGGCACTGGAAGGGGTGGATTTTCAATTGGTAAAAGGTTCTAGTAAAGCAAATACTTTTTTGATTTGTCCTGCCAACCAGCCTGAGATTTATAATCTACAAAGAAAATTGTTAAATCACTGTTTGATTTATACTCTGTGAAATAAATTTTTTTGTCAGCTTGCGATTTATAATCTTCAAAGTACCAGAGACCTTCATTTCCTTTTGCTTGAGATTTATAATCAACTTTATAAACGCATAAGTCTGCTTGCGATTTGTATTCAACAACAAAGATTTTTACATCTGCTTGTGATTTGTATTGAACTGAAAAAATTTTTTGTGAAAAACTTAGGTGAAGAGAAAATAAAAAAAATATGTACAAGAGTTTTCTCATAATTACTAAATTAGAAAAATAACTCATAGGTTATTAACTATAAAATTTAATATATGAAAAGAGAAGTAATTGCAATTTGGAAAGGTGATGGTGCTGATGGTAATGGGGTTTTATCAGCTCAAAGTGGTGCATTTAATAAAATGCCATATAGTTTTAAAACAAGATTTGAAAACGATAGTGGAAAACTTGGAACAAATCCAGAAGAACTTATAGCTGGCGCACTTTCAGGATGTTTCAATATGAAGTTAGCTTTTGTTCTAAACGAATCAAATTTTAATCCTGATGAATTAAATACTGTGGCCATACTAACTTTTGAAGACGGAAAAATTATTTCAATTGACTTAAATTTAAAAGCAAAAGTAGCTGGTATTGATAAAGAGAAGTTTGACCTACTTGCTATAGAAGCAAAAAATAATTGCCCAATATCTGGTGCCTTAAAGTGTGAAATTAACTTAAATGCATCTTTAGTCTAGAGATCGAATTTCATACCCTCTCTAGCAACATTGTAGCCCTTTTCCCTAACAAATTTATATTGGTCACTTTCATTATCAAGCAAAGGGTTTGTATGATTGAGGTGTATAAAAAATATTTTGCTTTTTTCTTCATATTTTATTGAATTGAAGAGCTCCATGCTTTCAATAACAAATGGATGAGGAATTTCAGATAGGTCTCTATAATTAACCTCACTAGAATCATAAAAAGTTGCGTCAATTAGAGCATAATCAACCTGCTTAACCTCATCAATAATTGATTTTTCCCACAAATACCATTTATCAATATCAGGGATAAAAAGAAGCGTTTTGTTTGGTCCATAAATTTTATATCCAACAGTTTCAGAGAACTCAGCTCTGTGAGGAACTTCAATTGGTTGGATAACAACACTTGAATCGATCTCAATCATTGAATTATTACTTAATTCCTTAATTGAAATATTTTGTAAAGAAACCAATTGACTCCATGGTCCATTTTGCTCAAGAAATTTTTTCATTCTTGGCATTGCATAAACGTTCATTAATTTGGAATTTAAAGCTTCTCTACCAAAATACATTAAACCGGTATAATGTCCAATGTGAGCATGAGTTAAAAAAATACCTTTTAAATTCTTCTTAATTCCTTTACCCATAAAATTCAATTGCTTATTAATGTCTGGTGAAGCATCAAAAAGATATGATTCGTTAGTTTCGTTATTAATTAACATAACCGATGTAACATATCTATTTTGCTCAAAATCTTCACAACAAATCCTATCAGATCCTAAATGTGGCAATCCACCGTCCTGAACAACTCCCAATATTTTTAAAGTATAACTTGAATTAACTTGGTTAAATGCAATTAATGGTATAAAAAAAAGAAATAATATTAAATAGGTTCTGCTATTCAAATCAATCAAAAATTGCTTTTAACTCTGAAGCTTCATTGGCTTTCATTTTTCCAGCTAAAACAAGACTTAATTGTCTCCGCCTCAAAGCAGAATCAAATCTTTTTTTCTCTAAATCAGTCTCTGGTTTTAGCTCAGGAACTCTGATGGGTCTTCCTCTTTTATTTACCGCAACAAAAGTGTAAATAGCTTCATTAACTTTTAACTTTTTTCTGTTCTTTTTATTTTGAATCCAAACATCAATAAAAACTTCCATAGAAGTTGAAAAAGCTCTAGATACTTTGGCTTCAATTGTCAAGATGCTTCCTAGAGGGACAGGCTCACCAAATGAAACATTATTAATGGATGCCGTAACAACAATATTTTCGGAATGCTTAACAGCAGAAATACTGGCAGCTCTATCCATACGAGCCAATAACTCTCCACCAAAAAGATGATTCAATGCATTTGTGTCACTAGGTAACACCAAATCAGTCATTACAGTTTTCGATTGTTCAGGAATTTTAAAGCTCATTTAATGAAGAATTTATTGATTGGTTTTTGTCAAAATCCAAGCATACTTATTTTCACTGTCCCTAATTGATCTAAGGGCTATTACAGCATCTTCTTTTGTATTGAATGAACCAAATGAAACTCTAATTAAACCCTCACTATTCTTTGGAAATTTTGTTGATTTATAGCCTTTTTTTACTAGACCTGAAACTAGTCTATCAGCATTGATGGCTGAACTAAAGGCTCCGGCAATTATATGAAATTTTTGCTCTAGTTTAGGTTCAATATTTATTGTTAAAGCTGGTAACTCCCCTAAATTAAAAATAGCTTTTTCAAGGCTAGCAATTGAGTTTTCTCTATCGATTTTATTTTGTAGAATTTCATTTTTAAAAACGAACTCTTGATAATTTGTATTGATGAAGTATGCGCCAGCCAAAAGAAGTGTAAAGATTGCTGCATTTCTTAATGGAGCAGGAAAGCTTAAAGATTTTTTCTTAATGGTTAAGGAGTTGTATTTTTCTAAAGTTTTTTTACTATAAGTCAATACACCTTTTTCAAGCATTTGAACTTTAATCGGTCTTAACCCAAAGCTTTCTTTTAAAAAGTTTAGATTTTTATCCACTGTGAAAATAATATTTTCAGAGTCATTTAATATGAATTCTCCAATGCCCTGAACATAGAGGTTTTCTTGACTCAATATTTTTTTCCATTTCACAACTCTAGAATGTATCTTTTTTAAAGATTCTTCATAAGAAATAGATCTTTTTCTTGAAATATAATTTGCTAGTAAACCATCGTTAGACTTAATTAATGGATTGAAGGAAACATATTTTCCAGGTGGATAAAACTTATTTTCTTTATCTATAAACTTTGCAGATGACTCATTAATGATGAAACTTCCAAAACCAGGGATTGTAACACAATCATGATCATAGAGTAAATTAGTTATTGCTTTTGAAAGTTGCACCTTTAAATTTAAAGTTTTTTTAGATAAATGACCACTTAAATTCCAAGTTTTGATTTAACTCTTTTAATTACTTGATCAGCAATTTTTTTTGCCCTTATTGAACCCTCTTTTAAAATTTGGTCAATTTCACTTCTATTATCCATTAGGTAATTGTAAGTGTTCCTTTGTTTACTGTAAGTTTCTAATATCAGTTCAAATAATTTACTCTTTGCTTCACCATAACCGTAACCACCCCTCTCATAATTTTCCTTCATTTGCTTAACTTGAGTGTCATTACCAATTAGGCTGTATAATTTAAATACATTGCATGTGTTTGGATTTTTAATTGATTCAATATGTAAACTATCTGTTTTGATTGACATTATTTGTTTTTTAAGTTGTTTATCAGAAAGGAAAATATTTATAATATTATTTTTTGATTTACTCATTTTTTGACCATCTGTTCCAATAATTAATTTGGTATTTTCATCAGTAATGGCTTCGGGAATAATTAAGGTTTCACCATGTAAATTATTAAATTTAGAGGCTACATTTCTAGTAATTTCCAAATGTTGAATTTGATCTTTACCAACAGGAACATAATTAGCATCATAAAGTAAAATATCTGCTGCCATCAACATTGGATAGGTGAATAGTGCTGCATTAACGTTTTTTAAATCATTTGATTTATCCTTAAAAGAGTGTGCAAGGGTTAACCTTTGATATGGAAAATAAGATGATAAAATCCATGCAAGTTCAGTTGTAATTGGTATATCAGATTGTTTATAAAAAATTGTTTTTTGTGGATTCAATCCAAATGCTAGCCAAGTAGCTGCTGTTGAATAGGTGTTTTTCTTTAACTCTTCAGCATCTTTTATCTGAGTTAAAGAATGAAGATCTGCTATAAATAAAAATGATTCATTGCTCTTTTCTGATAGTTCAATTGCAGGAATAATTGCTCCTAGAATATTTCCAAGGTGAGGAGTTCCCGTACTTTGAATTCCTGTTAAGATTCTCGACATTCATAACAAAAGTAATGGTTTTCAGAACATTAATTACAAATAGCTACATTTGAAATATGCTTAGGATATTTAAGATAATACTACTATCCATTTGGAATTTTTGGTTTTATGTACTTGCATTTGTTGGAATTATCTCAACATTTCCTTTGCTGGTCTTGTTTTCATCTAGTGAAAAATTCTATCCACAGTTTTATTGGGTTGCAAGAAATATTTGGTCGAATATTATATTATTTGGAATGGGGTTTTGGCCAGTTGTAGAAAATATGAAGAAGCTTGAAAAAGGTAAAAGCTATATGGTAGTGTCAAATCATAAAAGTATGATTGATATAATGCTTATGGTTTTCTGTTGTAAACACCCGATTGTATTTGTTGGTAAAAAAGAATTGGATAAAATCCCAGTTTTTGGATATTTCTACAGCAAGGTTTGTATACTAGTTGATCGTGATGACTCTAAAAGCAGAAAAGATGTATATGATAAATCAATAAAAAGACTAGAAAGAGGTGTTTCAATCTGTATTTTTCCTGAAGGTGGTGTTCCTGAGCCTGGAATTGTTCTTAGGGAATTTAAAAATGGCGCTTTTAATCTAGCTATACAATTTCAAATTCCCATTGTGCCATTATCATTTTATGATTGTGAAAGAAGATTCCCTTATTTTTTTGCATATAATTACTTTGTTGGAGGTCCTGGAAAATTAAGAGCTAAATTCCATGACTTTATAGAAACAAAGGGTATGAAGGAAAATGACAGGGATATGCTGAAAAATAAGGTCTATAAACTATTAAAAGAAGATCTTGCTAAGACTTATCAGAGCTAAGAAATTCTGATATTTTTTTCTCCAGCTCATCACAAAGTTCTGGGTTGTCTTTAAGTAAATTCTTTACAGCATCTCTTCCTTGACCTAATTTTGTATCACCATAGCTAAACCATGAGCCACTCTTATCAATTATGCCAGACTGAGAGCCTATATCGATAATTTCACCCATTTTTGAAATCCCTTCACCATACATAATATCAAATTCACATACCCTGAAAGGAGGGGCAACTTTGTTTTTGACAACTTTAACTCTTGTTTTATTACCCATTGCATTTCCTGTAGAATCCTTTAATTGAGTTGATCTTCTTATGTCAAGTCGAACTGATGCATAGAATTTTAAAGCGTTTCCGCCAGTTGTTGTCTCTGGATTTCCAAACATTATACCAATTTTTTCCCTTAATTGATTTATGAAAAATACTGTACAATTTGTTTTGCTAATTGTTGATGTTAATTTTCTTAAAGCCTGCGACATGAGTCTTGCGTGTAATCCCATTTTTGAGTCTCCCATTTCCCCCTCAATTTCACTTTTTGGAGTTAATGCAGCTACTGAGTCAATTACAATTATATCAACAGCACCAGATCTGATCAAATTATCTGTAATTTCCAAAGCTTGTTCTCCGTGATCAGGCTGAGATATAATCAAATCATTAATATTTACTCCCAAATTTTGAGCATAAAATCTATCAAATGCATGCTCAGCATCAATGAAAGCTGCAATACCACCCGCTTTTTGACATTCTGCAATTGCATGTAAAGTCAACGTAGTTTTTCCAGACGATTCAGGTCCATATATTTCAATAACTCTACCTTTTGGGTAACCCCCAACACCAAGAGCGTAATCTAAACCTATTGAACCTGTAGAAATAAATTCAACTTCGGATTCAGAAACGTCTCCCATTTTCATAACAGTACCTTTTCCGTAAGTTTTATCTAGTCTGTCAAGTGTTAATTGTAGTGCTTTTAATTTAGAGTCTTTATCTGATGCCATAAGAGGATATTAGTTTTTAAAAGTACAATTTTATTTGTTAAAAATCATCATTTAAAAACTTACATTTGTAAATAAAATGCAACTATATAACAAGCTTAGTAATGAAGAAAGAGCTGCTCTTATAAAGAGAGCCAACGAAAAAAGGTTGACATTATCTTTTTACAAATATCATAAAATTGATGACGTTGAAAGTTTTAGAAATTATTTATTTACAAGTTTTGAAAAACTGAACATTCTTGGACGGATATATGTAGCAAGGGAGGGAGTTAATGCGCAACTTTCCATTCCAGCTAAAAAAATAAAAAAACTAAAGCAATTATTAGATTCAATTACTTTTTTAAAAAACACACGTCTTAATATTGGTATTGAGCACAACAATGAATCTTTTCTAAAGCTTAAAATTAAAGTTAAAGATAAAATTGTAGCTGATGGATTAAAGCCTGATGAGTACGATATTGAAAATTCTGGAATCCATTTAAGTGCTAAGGAATTTAATGACTTGCTTGATAAACCAAACACGATTACAATTGATATGAGAAACCACTATGAAAGTGAAGTAGGTCATTTCAAGGGAGCAATTTGTCCTGATGTTGATACTTTTAGAGAGTCTCTTCCCTTAATAAAAGATAAATTTGATTATGCTAAGACCAAAAAAAATATATTAATGTATTGTACAGGAGGAATTAGATGTGAAAAAGCAAGTTCATATTTAAAGAAGAATGGGTACGACAATGTTTTTCAATTGAGTGGTGGTATTATTGAATATGCAAGGCAAGTAAAAGAAAGTAGTATTGAAAATAAATTTTTAGGCAAGAATTTTGTTTTTGATAATCGACTCAGCGAAAGAATTGGCACAGAAGTAATAGCAAAATGTCATCTTTGCGGGGAAGTTTCAGACAACCATGTAAATTGTAATAATGAGGCGTGTCATATTTTATTTATTCAGTGTGAAAAATGTAATAAGGAATTAAATGGCTGCTGCAGTAATGCATGTAAAAACACCTCAATGCTACCAATTGAGTTACGTAAAAAAGCAAGAAAGGGCAGAAAGAAAAAAAGTAGGTTTTTTAAAAAAGGGCGTTTGAGTGAGAAAGTTTAGTTTTTTTTTCTTTTCTATTTTTTTTCTAATCATTGGCTGTAAGGATGAATCTACAATACATTCCGCATACATTGAAACAAATGGGTTTTGGTTAAAAGACATGCCTATAAAAGCAAGTTTAGAAATTAGTGAAAGCCCTATTGATATTTATCTGTTTCTTAAGCTAAATGAAGATTATCCTTTTTCCAACATATATCTTTTGTCAAATCTTGAAAACAACAATTTAAACTTAACTGATACAATCTCTTTTAGGTTTGATGACTCACAAAATAAAAATCTTTTGTCTAAGCAAGCAAGAATTAAAACTTTTAAAATTCCGATTCACAAAAATATTAATGTTAGTGGGAAAACTTTAGTTGAAGTTTCACATGCTGTTAGGTATATTGATAGTGTTGGTGCTGTTTTGAAATTACAAGGTATCTTAGATGTGGGAATTTTAGTAAATAAATCCAATGAAAAAATATAGGTTTCAGGTTTTTCTTTTTTGGTTTTTATTCACCTCAGGTGTGATATCTTTTTTTGGTGTATTCTACTTAGCTTCTGTAGGATATTTTGGCGATATGCCAGATTTTCGTCAACTGGAGAATCCAAAAACGAATTTTGCCTCTGAAATTATTTCATCTGATAATAAAGTTTTGGGTAAGTATTATTTTAATGATAATAGAACTCCAATTGAATACGAAGAAATTAATCCCGAGACCATTAATGCTTTAATTGCTATTGAAGACGAAAGATTTTACAGTCATCCTGGAATTGATTTGAAAGCTACTTTGAGAGCAATTGTTTTTTTAAATCAAAGAGGAGGAGCAAGTACCATAACACAACAACTTGCAAGACAACTTTTTGTTGGGGTTAGATCAAGGAACATTTTTCAAGCCGTAACTCAAAAAATTAAAGAATGGGTAATCGCAGTTCGTTTAGAAAAACAATATACAAAAGAAGAAATATTGACAATGTATCTAAATATTTATGATTTTGGTTATTACGGAGATGGAATAAAGTCTGCTTCAAATATTTATTTTTCTAAAGAGCCAATTGATTTAAAAACTGAAGAGTCAGCAATGCTAATCGGGATGTTACAAAACTCCTCACTATATGATCCAATTAGAAGGCCTGAAATAACAAAAAAAAGGCGAAATTTAGTTTTGATGCAGATGACTAAAAATAATTATATAACAAAAAAAGAAGAAGACTCGCTTAAGTCATTACCTCTAACACTAGAATACACCCCTCAATCACATAGACAAGGCCTTGCCACATATTTTAGATCATACTTAAGAGGTTTTATGAAAGATTGGACATCAAAAAACTTTAAAAATGATAGTACAAAATACAATCTTTATGTTGATGGTTTAAAAATTTATACAACCATAAACTCTAAAATGCAAAAATATGCTGAAGAGTCTGTAAAAGAGCATATGGTTAACTTACAAAAGGAGTTTTTTATTCAGAATGACACATTGTCAACTGCACCATTTTTAGATTTAGAGGAGGAGGAGGAGGAAAACATTATGAAAAGAGCAATGAGAAGATCCGAAAGATGGAGAAAATCTAAGCTATCGGGATTGACCAATGATGAGATAGAAGAATCATTTAATACCCCTACCGATATGACAGTTTTTTCTTGGGAAGGTGATATTGATACAATAATGTCACCAATTGATTCAATTCGTTATTATAAGCATTTTTTTAGAGCAGGTATGATGTCAATGAATCCCAAAAATGGCCATGTAATGGCTTGGGTCGGTGGAATTAATTACAGGCATTTTCAATATGATCATGTAATGTTAAGTAAAAGACAGATTGGATCTACATTTAAACCCTTTCTATATGCAACTGCCATTGACCAATTGAAGCTTTCACCATGTGACATGCTTCCTGATTTAATTCATTGTGTTGAACCTTACAAATACGGAAACCCCGAACCATGGTGTCCAACCAATTCAAGTGATAAATATGGAGGTATGCGAACATTAAGTAATGCCTTAGCAAATTCTAAAAACACAATAAGTGCTCAGTTAATTGATAAGGTTGGGCCCAAACCTGTTGCTGATCTTGCAAGAAATTTAGGTGTAAGTTCTAATATTCCAAATGTACCCGCAATTGCTTTAGGAACCCCTGACTTGAGTGTTTATGAGATGGTGGGTGCTTACGGAGCTTTTGCAAACAAAGGAATTTATGTGGAACCTGTTATGGTAACAAAAATTGAAGATAAAAATGGAACAATAATTTATCAATCTAAGCCAAACACAAAAGATGTAATAAGTGAAGAATCATCATATGTTACTTTAAAGCTTTTAGAGGGTGTAACAAAGTTTGGGTCTGGAGCTAGACTACGACACAACATTGCCGAAGATGAAAGAAATTATGTGTATAATAATGTTGTTACCGGATATCCCTATGAATTTGAAAATGATATTGCGGGAAAGACAGGGACTACTCAAAATCAAAGTGATGGTTGGTTCATTGGAATGGTACCCAATCTAGTGACGGGTGTTTGGGTTGGTGGTGAAGATAGGTCAATTCACTTTAAAGAAATTGCATACGGTCAAGGAGCTACTATGTCTTTGCCAATTTGGGGTCTTTTTATGAATAAATGTTATGCAGATGAAGAACTAAATGTTTCCAAGGATCCTTTTCCGGAACCGGAAATTCTAAATATTGAGTTAGACTGTTCTAAAGTAATAACACCTGAAATTGAGAATGAAGAAAATGATGTTAGAGATCTTCTAGGAATTGGTTAGGAATTTTTAGACCTTCATAATCTTAAATACAAAAACTTTATTATGAAAAAAATTATTTATTTAATAGCAGGGCTGTTTATTTTTTCTGCCTGTGAAACCCCATGTGAATGTGAAACCCCAAAAAGTGGTTTTATTACAGGATCTGATCAATCAGTAATGCTTGGATCAGATGAATCAATTGAAATATTTAAAACAATTGATGCGGCTTGGCAAAGTAGAGATTATGAAACATTGAAAGGTTTAATTGCTGATGAAGCAACATTACGTTTTGAAGACGGAACATTTGCTACAAATGGAGACGAATTTGTTGAAAAAATAGAAAGTGATTACCAAGAGTCAATTGAAAATGGAGAAGAATGGGCGTGGGTAATAAATTATGCTTTTTCAGCGAAGCCAACTAAGACAGAAGAGGGAGCTTCAAATGAAAGAGGAGAGTGGATAAGTGCTCAATTCACCTCCCCAAGAGACGAAGTATGGATTGAATGGTATCAAATCGAAAATGGTAAATTGATTAATTGGATTTCAGCAAAATCAGATCCAATTAAAGAATAAAATTAAGCCCTAAAAGGAATTGAGGAGTGGTGAAGGACTATTTTGATTTCACCCTCCTTATTCTTTTTATACACAAAACTAAATTCAACCTTAGTCTTTTCGCCGTGAGTATCTGTAAAGAAATAGTTTCCCATTGCAGTTGCTATATTATCATAGATATTTATAGACTCATTTTTAAATTCAACCATAACCCACGGGTTCAATGCAAAACCTTTGTCCTCAGCATAATCATTATCTGATCCAATAAAATATGAAAGCGCTGATTTATTATTATTTCTAAATTGTTTAGCAGAAGCCTTTGTTGGCTTAAAAAGAACATCGCCATAATCGAAATCATAGTGCTTGTTTATAAAGTTCACAGTAAAAATTCTAGATTCTTTTGGGCTATCTTTTAATTTGCCTATTGTAATAATACCATTACCCCACGAATTTTGAGCTTTCTCAATTTCTGTTTTGTTTATCATGTTCGTAAAATTAATTATAATTTAGATATTGAATGATTCAAAAGTTTAAAATCCAAACAACCAAAAGTGCACGTTATTTTCAAATTGGTGAGATAAACATTAAAACAAAAAATATTTGGATTGTTTTACATGGTTATGGTATGTTGCCTGAATATTTCATAAAAAAATTTCAATGTATTTCCAACAAAGAAACTGTCATTATAGCGCCTGAAGCACTCAACAAGTTTTATTTAAAAGATAATTATTCAAGGGTCGGATCAAGCTGGATGACCAAGGTTGAAAGTCTTGATGATATTCAAGACAATATTAATTTTCTTAATTCAATTTATAACGCGCTTAAATTAGATGGGCTCAATTTTAAATTGAATGTACTAGGATTTTCACAGGGGGGTCCTACTGCTACTAGGTGGGTCATTAACAATAAGTTTAATCTGAATTCATTGATATTGTGGGGTTGTAATTTGCCAGAAGATTGTCTTACTAAAATTTATGAATCTAGGTGGAGTGATTTCAGCTTACGATTTTTAATTGGAAAAAACGATGAATATATAGATGAAGAGAAAATCTTAAATGAAAGAAAAAAATTAGACAATTATGGATTGGATTATGACTTTTATTTATTTGATGGTGGACATAATATTGAGGAATCAATACTAAAAAAATTAATTTAAATGTCTAAAGAAAATAGTTTCAAAATCATTAATAAAGATTTAGAAGTTTTGTTTGAGAAACTTTCTGTATACACGAATGAGGATTTAAATAAAAAGATAAATAAAGATAAATGGTCAATCGCTGAAAACTTATATCATGTGTGGCTCTCTGAGTTTATTACAATAAAATATATAAAAAAGAAAACAAGTTATCCTGAGGCTTTGGTTAATGTGAGCTTTGTTTCAAAATTTAGAATGAAATTATTAGAGCTCATATTTTTCATAGGTATAAAAATGAAAGCTCCTGAAATAACGTATGATTCAATGCCTAAAAACATTGAAATAAAAAAACTGAGAGAAACTTGGACAAAATCAAGAAAATCTTTCGAAGTCTTTGTTAATTCATTAGATGAGTCGATTTTAGAAAAAGGAATTTTAAGACATCCAACCGCTGGCAGAATTAATATCAATATGACTCTTAAATTTATAAAAATGCATTTCCATCACCACAGAAAAATTATTACTAAATTAGAAACCAAAATCAAAAGCAATTAAATGGATTGGTATGTAAAAAACAGGTGGTGGATATGGACAATTGTCCTAACTTGGATTTTTTTGAGATTTATGACGGATCTATTTAGCTGATCTCCCGTCTCTATTTGGTTTTCTTGTTTGAGGCCATCCACCCATTGATCTTCCTGTAAAAGGATTGACCCTGGTTTGTATAACTCTTTTTTCTCTTGAAGCTCTTTCATCATCTTCACTGGCCATATAGGCTAAAACTACTGATAGGATTACATTATTCTTAAGGTCATCAAAAACAATTTTATCGTAAGTGTCAAGATTCGTGTGCCAAGTATGATCCCAATAAGCCCAACTAAGAGAACTAAGGTTAAATGCAGGAGCTCCAGCGGCAACAAAACTCGCATGATCTGTTCCACCTCCACCTGGTGAGCCTGGAAATTCAGTTTCTATATGCTTACTGACATCTCTAGGAACAGGAGCAAGCCACCTAGATATATAATCATAAGAATGTAAAAATCCTGAACCACTCAAATCAACAACTCTTCCTGTACCATTGTCCTGATTAAAGAGTGCTTGAATATTATCTACTATTTCTGGATAATCTTCAACAAAAGCGCGTGAACCGTTAAGCCCTTGCTCTTCTGAACCCCAATGGCCTACCATTATAGTTCTTTTGGGATTAGGATAAAGTTTTTTTAGTATTCTCATTGCCTCAAGCATAACAATTGAGCCGGTACCATTATCAGTTGTACCTTGTCCTCCGTCCCACGAGTCAAAATGTGCTGAAAGCATTACATACTCTTCAGGCTTTTCAACCCCCTTAATCATTCCAATTGTATTAAATGTTGGTACATCTCCATGCTCTTTTGATGTTGCAATAACTTTAATGACAGGTTTTTGATTATTTTCAACAAGTCTGTAAAGCATTGTGTAATCTTCAAGATTTAAATCGACATTAGGTATTTTTTCTGTACCTGCACTGAAAACTTTATTTGCGCCAAATGCTTTAGACCATCTGCTAGAAATTAAACCAACCGCACCTGCATCTTCAATAGCACTATTTATATCTCTGTATCCATATCCAGTGTTTCTTAAACTATTATACCACTGGTCGGTTAATTCGTCCCTTGTTTTTTTCATTTTTTCAAAAGATTCCTCTGTTGCATATTCCTCCCACTGAGAGTCTGTTCTTCCTGTAATTTCTTTTTGACTAACCAAAACAAATTTTCCTTTAACGGTTTCTAGCCACTCACTAAATTGATCTTTATTTTCCACTAATGGTATTTTGGTCACCTCTGCTTGAAGACCCTTCTTCCCTGTTGATGGACTCCACGCCAATTGTCTTCCAACCAATGTTCGTAATCTAGGTTCAATTAAGTCTATATGAGTAACTCCTCTCTCCCATCCTCTCCATTTACCCCACTCATGATTGTAAGCCTCTATTCCCCACGACTCATACTTTTTGATGGCCCAATCGTGGGCTTGTTTCATTTGAGGTGTGCCCACTAACCTTGGACCAATAACATCAAACAATTCATGAGCTAATTGCTCCAATTTGGAATTGCTTTCCACTTCGTTAACCACATTATCAACAAATTCTTTTGTAGTCTGAGAGAAGACTGTAAAGGATGACAAAATAAGAGTAAGAGTAACAAGTTTTTTCATAAGTTTTTTAATTTATCTTAGAATTTGTGATGTACATAACTCCACGATTGTGATTTGGAATATAGTAACTAAATTCATGTTTTTTTAGTATTGTATTAATTATTTTATTCTGTAATGTTGTTGAATTTCCTGTAATTAATTCTAAATCTAAAGAGTTATCAAACGAGTTTAAAAGAAGATAATCCTCAACTATTATTAATGCTTCTTCATGAGATTTCCCATGAAGATCAATAGATTTTTGCATTAATCTAAAGGCTGAAAATCTTGGGTTTCACCAAGTTTTGATTGTCTAACATTGACAATATCCCTATCCGCTCCAGTTGTAACAAAGGCAACCAATTTTAGTTTTGATTTATTATAGTTAGGTGGGATAGCATATAAAAAATCTCTGGTGAATGTTTTGTCGTGACCAACCTGATCGGAGGGTAAATCGTCTCCAAAGACATTAGTTAGTGATCTTCTTAGAACATCATCATGAACAAAATCTCTAATAGGATCTGCAGCTCCATAGTAAGATGTAAAATTTCTTTGATCATAGACGAGACCATCTTCTATCAAATAGACAGCTAATTTCATTGACTTATAACTAAATCCCATCTTGACTTTAACCTTAAGGTCTAGATTGTCCCCACTAACTGATGACTCCATTGCAACAGACGCATATGATTTCCCACTCATTTTTCCTGTAACTTGAGACACATTTGATGGCTGTGGAGAAGCCCATCTTTCTTGTCTATTTATTAAAGCTGTTGGAAAACCAGTAACATTAAAGGCTGCTCTAATAGTTCCTTCCTGAGAGAACTGCATAGGATCTCCTTGGTGAATAGCAACAACTATAGCATCAGATGTTTCTTGCTTTAACAATCTAACAGCTTCCGAAACCCTTGGGCACCAACCACACCAAGTTCCTGTAAAATCTTCAACAACTACATTTTGTTTGAAAGTAATAGGTGTTGGGAAAATTTCAATTATTCTGTTTTCCGATGTTAATTGGCCGTGCTTGGCATATACATTAAATGTTCCTGTACTATTGAATGTATGAGTGTTAGAGGCAATTTTAATGTCATCAACGAAAAAATCTGCAGATGTTGATACATTATTTCCCTCTCCATCAAATACGGAAAATATTATAGTTTCTCCAACAAAACCCTCAGTACTAGAAATAAAGAGGCTTATATATTCGTTTGTTTGAGACTCATCATCACCGCTACCGCTACATGATAAAATTAATAGTAGGAATAATAATGAAGCTCTGTGCATAAGTTTTTTCATAGCATGCTAAATTAATAAATTAGTCTTAAATTTAAAACGTGCTTAAAAAACTATTTTTTACATTGATTTTAGCTCTTTATTTGACAGAATTTAATGCGCAAAAACTTGTACCCAATATTCCGCTAGAAACATTCAAAGGAACTTATACAACGATGAACAAAGAATTAAATGAAGATAACTTTTACATTCTTTCTTTTTGGGCAACTTGGTGTGTGCCATGTATTAACGAACTGGATGCGCTTAATGAGGTATATGATGAGCTGAGTGATAAATTAAATTTTAAAGTTCTTGCAATATCAACTGACGATGCTAGAACCAAGAGAAGGGTTAGGCCTCTAGTGAATGGCAAGAGCTGGAAGTTCGATGTTTTACTAGATGAGAATCATGATTTAAAAAGAGCTCTTAATATTTCTGGTTTACCTCACACCATAATTACAAAACAAAATCAAATTCTTCATAGAAGGGTTGGATACGCTCCTGGCGAGGAGTTGGATCTATTAGATAAATTGAGGCAATATGAGCTTGAATAGATTTGCCTTATTTGCAGTTTTAAATTTTTTCATCTTTGATGGGTTCTCACAATCTACTAATTTCTTTTATGGGTCTTTTGAATCCAATGGGGTTTATTATCAAGATAGTGAATCATCTGATTATGATAAGAAGTTTGCATCAAATAGCTATCTAAATTTGAAATATAATCTAAACAATAAATGGGTTTTTGATCTACAAACAGAATCCTATCTTCCACTAGCACTTCAAAATTATTCAAATCTACTTGAAGACACCTTTGTTTCCACTTTTAGTATCAATTTCAATCCGAATGATTTTAATTTTACACTTGGAACAATTTATGAGCAATTTGGAAGCGGAATGCTTTTAAGAACCTGGGAGGACAGGCAATTGGGTATTAACAATTCATTGTGGGGAATAAGAACCTCTTATAAAAAACAAAATTTAAGCTTTGTGTTACTGGGTGGATATCAAAAGAAGGCCAATACTATTTCCGAAGGAAAGGTTTTTGGGTTTGATTCAGAATTTACTCTTTATGAAGATAAAAACACTTTTAATAGTTTATTAGTTGGCCTAAGTTATCTTGGGAGGTTAGAGGCCCCTCACTATGTCAGTTATCCATTTGAAGATTTAACAAATTCGTTTTCTGCAAGAATTGATTACAATACAGATTCTTTTTATTTAAATTATGAATATGCCTATAAATCTGAAGACGGTGTTGTTAAATTTAATACTGTTTCAGAGACCTTTATAAAAAATGGTAATGCACATCTGCTAAATGCGGGTTTGATAAAAGATGGGCTTGGTTTAGATTTTACATTTAGAAGACTTGAAAATATGGGGTTCTATAGTGAAAGAGTTGAGTTTGGAAGTCCTTTTTTTGAAACAACATTAAATTATTTACCCGCACTTACTAAACAGCATGATTATTTATTGACCAACATAAATGTCTATCAATCACAACCGAATATCTCTTTTCAAGACCCTAGCCTTATGAAGGCAGGTGAAATCGGATTTCAATTGGATGCATATTACAACATCAAAAAAGAAACTTTTTTAGGTGGAAAATATGGAACAAAAATTAGCTTAAATATTTCTAAATGGAGTAATATTAATGGAAATTATGATTACGAAAATGAGGATTATGATTTAGAATTTTTAGGTTTCGGAGAAAAGTATTTTTTTGAGCAAAGTTTAGAGGTAAGAAAGAAATGGTCAGAAAAATTTAGCAATATTATACTTTTTGTTAATAGGTACTACAACAAAAGATTTGTTGAGGAAAAGGTTGGTGAAATAAATTCTAAAATATTAGTTTTTGACAATACCCTCCGATTAAATGGTGAAAAATCTATGAGATTTGAAATTCAACATCTTTTCACTGAAGATGATAAAAAGAATTGGTTGGGATATGGTGCTGAATATAATTTTAATTATAATTTTTCTGCTTATTTCAACAGTATCGTTAATTATGGAAATGAGCTAGAAGATAAACCTGCATATTCCAACTTAGGAATGTCCTTTTCAAAAAATGCTAGTAAATTTATGTTATCATATGGCAAACAAAGGGGGGGGCTTATGTGTTATGGTGGTGTTTGCAGATATGTACCTGAATTTAAGGGGCTTTCCTTTTCAATAATTACGTCATTTTAATAACTTTAGTTTGTGAACAAAAAATTATTTATAGAATTCTTTGGGACATATTTCCTTGTCTTAATTATTGGATTGACATCGGGTAATCCACTTGCGGTAGGTTTTGGACTTGTAGTTTTGGTATACTGTGGAGCTCATATTTCTGGTGCTCACTATAACCCTGCTGTGACATTAGCAATGCTTATTCAAAAAGAAATTTCTGTTGTCGATTCATTTAAATATTTCTTTTCTCAAATTTTAGGATCTACTTTAGCTGCTCTTTCAATTTATTTAATGAAGAGTAATATGCAAGTTCAGCCTGTATTGGGTGATTCAATATATCCCATATTTTTTTCGGAGATAATATTCACGTTTTTATTGGTGTTTGTAATACTAAACGTTGCTACCCATCCGAATTTAAAAGGAAATTCATTCTATGGACTTGCAATTGGACTAACGGTAATGGCAGGAATATTTTCTGTGGGGCCAATTTCTGGTGCTGTTTTCAATCCAGCAGTTTCACTTGGTCCTTCAATTGTAGATGCAATAACCAGTGATGGGGTTTCTCATTATTTTGCATGGTATTACGTGGTTTTTCCTTTTATTGGTTCAATACTTGCGGTTTTTGGGTTCAAATTGTTATTATCAAACTCATAAGAACTTAGAATCTTAATTCAAACTGAATATTTATAAAGTCTTCCATTTTCACAAGCATAAATGAAGGTAATTCGATTAAAAATTCACTAGGAGTTAATGTGAATTTTCCATTGATAACTATTGAGTCCTCTTCTTGATTTAATGTTGAGTAAACCAGTATGGATTTTTTTTGACCATGAAATTCCACTTCACCATCAAATATTATAACATCACCCTGTGTTTTTATTTTTTCAGAGTAAAACTTAATGCTTGGGAATTTTAGAGCTTCCAAAACTTCCAATGAGTGTGCGTCTCTTCCGGAGTTGCCACTATCAAAATCTACTACCTGTGCGGCAATGGCAATTTTTTCAATTTTTTTGTCTTTAACAATAACTCCTTTTATATTTTGATTAATTCCCTCCCAAGCATGTAATACGTGTTTGGCATCGTACTTAATGTAAGACTCGTCTTTATCCAACATTATTGTCTGCTGAGCGTTCAAGTTGAAAACACTTAGTATAAAAATCAGTGATATATTTAAAAATTTAATCATCAAAATTTAAATACGATAACGGCAGTGGCATAGCTTGCAAATGCAGTGTATGCTGCAGCTTTGTGAGCTTTTCTATTATCATCAGCAACAACATTTGTAATGACCATCGCACTAAAGTGGATATTAGCAAGAATTTTATGAGCTTTTATTGAACTAAAGCCTTTGGTTTTTTTATTGGTTAATGGAGGGGGTGAAAATAATGATAGTGCTGCGCCAGTAAAATATCCCACGTTTACAATTTTACCCATTGTTTTGTGCGTTTCATATAAATCACCTTGACCGTTATACAGCTTTCCTCCAATAATTCCCTGAGCAATCATTGTTGCCAATGTCGTATATCCAAGGATCTGGTGAGTTTTTAAAAAAGATCTTCTTAACCTGAGTTCTTTTTCCCTATTCTGGATGGTTAATGGCGATATTCCTGTTTTGCGCATCAAACCTTTTTCTCCCCAAAGCATTCTTTGTGTAAAAATCATTCTTTCCGGAAGAAGTGGGGGTGTAGCATTTTCGTCAACAACAATCAAGTCAAAAAGCTCTTGTTCTTGGGTGGATAAAATAGATGAAAAGCCTAGAAAAAATAAAATGATGATATTTCTAATTATTCTTTTCAAAATCTTTTATAGCTACAACTACCTCATTTCTTCGATTATAAAACTTGTACGGGCTATCATATGAAAGATAGAGAAAATCTCCTAAAGGATTAATATCATATTCCTTTAATTTTTCAATCAATAAATTTTTATGCTTATTTCTTTTTGAAGCGTTTGAATAACCAGAATATCGAACTGAAGCATATAGACCTCCTTGATCTTCATAAATTTCTATTTGATTTGAAAGTGGTTGAGAAACGTTTTCTAGATTGAATTTTGAAGGCAATACAAATTCCATCATTGACTTTTCACTTTCTTGTTTCATATATACTGGTGTTGTCATGGAAATTTTTTGATTTTTTTCATTATAACCTGAAATGTATCTAAATAGTTTTCCAAAATTATTATTTGATCCTTTATCTGAATAAGTTTTGGCTTTTAACACAGGCTCATACTTTCTCACTTCAAAGTTTTCTTGAGAATAAAGGGTTTCATATTTGTGAGATTCGTAAGATTGAGAGAATGAAAACATAAATGATAATATTAATAAAGTTGAAAATATTGATTTAGATTTCATGGCTGTAATTTAATATATAAATTCAAATACTATGCCTCAAAAAAACTATGATCGGTAAAAAAAAACAATTGCTGTTACAAAAAAAAACACAGCTATTAAAAAGGATTTGAATTCCTGATAAAAAAATATTCCTAGTATTAAAAAAACTAATCCTAACAAAAAAGAGTATTTATTGATTGATTTCTTCACCTATTAAATATAGGTATTTGCTATTTTAAATTTATAATTTCATAATTTTAGTAGATGCGCTATTTGCTGATTTTATTAACCTTTATCATTTTAAGTTGTGATTCAAAGTTCTCAAAAAAAGAACACTCCATCTATTGGCATGGAAAATCTGCAGAATACAAAGCTCTCTGTGTTCAAGCCTATAATGTTGCAAAAGCCAAACTTGATAAAGAGCTTTTGAATACTCATAATAAGCCAATTGCAATCGTTGCAGATCTTGACGAAACAGTATTAAATAACACTCCCTTTAACGAGATGCTTATTGATGAAAGGCTTGATTATAATCAAGATTTATGGTCTGTTTGGGTTAATAAAAAGATCGCTACAGCAGTACCTGGCTCATTAGATTTTTTCAATTATGCTACCAAAAAAAATGTTGAAATAATTTATTTATCGAACAGATTAGTTGAAAATTACGAACCAACAAAAGAGAATTTAATTGACTTGGGTTTCCCATTTAATGATTCAACAAAAATGTTGTTAAGATCTGAATCTAGAGACAAAGAAGCAAGAAGAAATGAGCTGAGTAATTATGAAATTATTTTATTTCTTGGCGATAATCTTGGGGATTTTCATCAGGATTTTTTTGGTAAAGATAATGTAGGGCGTTGGGATGCTACTTTAAAACATAAAGATGATTTTGGAGATAAATTTATTTTATTTCCTAATTTAATTTATGGTAATTGGGAAGAAGGATTTGAAGAATAAGTTTTGAGGCACTTAACAATACTAACGATCCTTTTTTTATCATGTAATCTACCGGTTAATGACTGCGTTGAAGTTTACTTAATTCGGCATGCAGAAAAGGACAGGTCTGATCCTTTGAATAAAAACCCTCATTTGAACAAAAAGGGAATAGAAAGATCTTTATTGTGGAATGGATATTTTGAAAACAAAGAAGTTAACAGTATATATTCAACAAATTACAACAGGACAATAGAAACCGTTCTTCCTGTCTCAATTGCTAAAGGAATTAAGCCAATAATTTATTCTGCTTCTAATATCAACTATGAATCATTTCTAAAAAAGGAAAAAGGAAATACAGTTATTGTAGTTGGACATAGCAATACAATTCCAGGCTTTGTAAATAAATTAATAGAGGATGATTACTACGAACAAATAAATGATACTGTAAATTCAAATTTATATATTGTAAAAAAATGCTCTGAAGAAATTAGTCACTATGTTATACAAATTGATTATTTACAGGACTAGAATATTTCTGCTTTCAGTAGTGGTTGTTGTTGCAAGCTGTGCTAGTGAAGAAGGTTCAAATGATAATGATATTGGCGAAGACCAAGTTCAAGAAAAAAATAATGTTCTTTTGATTATAGCCGATGATCTAGGTTTAGATGCAACTGTTGGCTATAATATTGGAAATCAAAAACCAAGTATGCCTACGCTTCAAAAACTAATTAATAGTGGAATTAAATTCAATAATGTTTGGTCGAATCCAGTTTGCACGCCAACAAGAGGTACAATTTTGACCGGTAAATATGGCTACAGGACCTCAGTGCTAAAAGTTGATGATGTACTATCAACATCTGAGGCTTCTATATTTAAAAAACTGAATGATAATACCAACTATAGCTCCGCTTTCATTGGTAAGTGGCATCTTTCAGGTAGACCACCGGATCGTAATCATCCAAATAATATGGGAATTGAATATTATTCTGGAATTCTAGGGGGTGGCGTTCAAAATTATTTTAACTGGACGTTGTCAAAAAACGGTCAAAACTCAAACGTTAATCAATATATAACATCTTTTTTTACCGATGAAGCTATTAATTGGATTAATAATCAGAATAATCCATGGTTTCTATGTCTTTCCTATAATGCACCACATACACCTTTTCATCTTGCACCAACAGACCTACATGGCCAAGGCACTTTGCCTGATGATGATATTAGTATTGAACAAAATCCTCTACCTTATTATTTTTCAATGATTGAGGCTATGGATACTGAAATTGGAAGATTAATTGAAAATATAGGAAATGATGTATTAGATAATACAACAATTATTTTTATTGGAGATAATGGAACACCGAATCAGGTAGCTCAACAATACAACTCTAGAAGAGTGAAAGGAACTTTATATAAAGGTGGGATCAATGTTCCTATGGTCATTTCAGGAAACAAGGTAACCAGAGTAAGTGTAAGTGATAACTCTTTGATTAACACAACGGACTTATACTCTACAATCTCGGAACTTTGTGGTATCGAAAATAGTGATGTATACGATAGTAAAAGTTTTGCTGGAATTCTTAATTCAAATTCATCAAGTAATAGTAGAGATTACATTTATTCTGAACTTGGAAACAACGAATATGCTATCAGAAACTCAACACACAAATACATACATTTTGAAGATGGAACTGAGGCGTTATTTAATTTATCGGTTAATGAATTTGAAAGACCAAATTTACTTATGCAAAATCAACTTCCTTTATCGAGTAACGACAGTCAAAATAAGGATGAATTAATAAATAGGTTGAATCAAATTAGAAATTAGTACTTAAAACAAAAAGCCCCTCATTACGAAGGGCTTTAAGGGTGGTCCCACCTGTACTCATAACTGTTTATAACTTACTGATATACAATATATAAAAATATATTATTAGTACCCGTGGGTACTATTTAGTACCTCTTGGGTACTAAGTTTATGTTTTGGGTACTAACAACTTCTGTTAGGTTTAGCAGAAGTTAATTTCTTGTTTTTTCTCACATTTTTTTACGTTTTCTAAAGATTCTAATACTTATATATAGAACCTATTGTTCTACTGAGTTGTAGATTACTTTAAGAAATACTTAATCTACCGAGATACTACACCTGACACATGGGGGAAGTACCCAATAATGACCAACACTCACCGATAGGTAAAACCAGTCATTAGTGTTCCGAGAGGTAAAGAAGAAAGGTCTGAACTCGTAAAAATGCAGATAGGTTGAATTGTTGTTTGAGTGTTTGTTAGATTCAACTAAAAAATGGAAATAGTTTTTTAAAAGGGAATTTCCCTTAATGGACTCACTATATCTAATTGTGAAGTAGTAGTTAGATTTTAAATAATAGAAAAGTTTAAAATAAAGAGTATCAACCTAGAACTGATTAAGTATTTCAAGTACGAGGTTATTACTGTTTTTTTTAAAATACTCTGAAAGGAAATAATATGAAAGAAAAGATAACAGATGAACAAGCAAGACATATGGTAGATATACTAAAAAAGAAATCAGAACTAATTAAGAACTTCTACCATAAAATTGAGAAGTATCGATTATCAGGTGATGAACAAGCTTATAAACGAAAACTAAGAGAACTATTAGAAAAAGAAGAGATAAAAGTTTATGGAAAGAAGATTGAGTAAAAAAGATTTAATGGAACTCTATGGAGTAGATAGAGTAACCATAGAAGATTGGAGAAGAAATAGAGGGTTGAAAATGATAGAAGTATCCACACATTCAAAATACATCACAGAAAAGGATTTATTAGAGTGGGAAAATAGTTTGAAAGGAAACTATTCAGTTAAGAGGTTAAATAATCAAAGTGTATCAGAACGAATAGAAGTGAAGGGTTGATATACTTTCTTTAAATCAAATGATTTGATTAGTGTATCAGTATTTCCAGGATGAGGTTTCTTGTAACTGAGAAAGAACTTTTTCCCTAAACCCTTGTCGGAGTGTTTTTTATATCGGGGTAGATTTTTTTCCTATAAAAATCATTTGGTTCGATTATATCAAGGGGAGAAAAACAAAAACCCTCAGATTTATTTCTTTCGTCTTTTTATTGCAATCCCTCGAAGTTGTCAGAATCTTTAAATTAATAATTTAACCTAACCCCAAAATAGGTAGTTCTGGGCTGAGCAGGTCCGTAGATATAATTGCTATCTCTACTTTTACCGATATCAAAATCACTTTGATATTGGTTAAAAATATTTTTAATCCCAGTATATAAGTCCAAGGAAATAATGTCAGTGGGGATGGTATAGTTAAATTTAAGACTAAGTTCAGAAAATGAATCCGTAGTGACAATTTCATCAACGAGTTGATTGAGTGCGCCAGCGAAGTGGGGAACTTTCATACTTCCTGTGTACACATAGTTTAGGGTGCTTGATATGTTGTTTTTGGTGTAAGTCAGGACAGAGTAACCATAATTATCAGGTGTTCTTATAAATTCTTTTATACCAGAAATTCCCTTAATATATTCAACAGGATTGTCAAACATACTCGACTGAATCGTATAACCACCTTCTAGTTGAATTACTCTATTAAAATTAGCCCTTACTTCAAAGTTTATTCCCTTAATCAAGGCACCTTGCCCATTTTGTTTTTCAAAAACCTCCCCAAACTCGTCTTCCCCAACGGGATGAAGTATGAAAGCATTCTGCAGTTGGTTGTAAAATAAGTCCACCGTAAAGCCAGCGATCCAATTTTCTTTAGCTTTATCATAGTTGACCGAAAGATTAAAACTTTCAGATTTTTCTTCTTTCAACTCGGGTGACAAGATCACTCTTGAAATTCCTCCTCCTGCAAAAGCGATGTGAAGATCAGTGTCTAATGCTTGGGGGGCTCTAAAACCTGTTCCATATCCAATCCTAAACTGTACATCATCATTTGCCTTGTAGAGCAATGAGGCTCTAGGGCTATAGATTGTTTTTTCAACATAATTGTGAAAATCTCCCCTCAAACCAGTGAGTAAACTTAGCTTTTGATTGATTTCCCAATCGCTTTGAAAAAAAACACCTAGATCCTTTGAAACTTGATCTACCAAATAGTTGTAGGATGGTATCTCATCGAAAACACCTTCATGTAAATAATCAACTCCCAATGTTAGCACATTATCTCCAGAAAAGAATGGACTTATCATATGGTTTAGCTGGAAGCCTGTGTTGATGGTTTCGACATAGGAATCCCCGTATGGAGGATTCTTTAAGAACGCATCCATTTCAATAGCATCATCATCATCGGGTTTAATTCCTGTATAGTGCTCTCGATCTGTATTTTGATAGGCCACATACGTAATCAGGGAGGAATCGTAATTATTGAAATTGATTTGATAATCAATACCACCCGAGAAAATGTTGTGCATTCTTTCTTCTGATTGATCTGCAAGGTGTGCAGGGTTTTGGTCTGTTATTTCACCACCATATCTATACTCGTAGATGGAACTAAAATTGAGATCCAGTTTTTGATTTTCTTTATGCATATAATACATATTAGCACCAAAGGAAATATTGTTTAAATAGGGGAGTTCAGAGAAACGATCGTCGTTGTTGTCATAGGCTTCACGTTCCCTTTTGTTTACAAACAAGGACACTCCTGTTTTTTTAGACTCAGAAACAATACTTGAATTTCCAACAACAGAGTAGTCATTGGATTGCCGATCAATCGAATGGGTGTTAAATTCTATTTGTGAACTATTTTCCTTGGGGATTTTGGTAATGATGTTCACTGTCCCTCCTATAGCACTCGATCCGTATAGTGTAGACCCTCCTCCTTTCATGATTTCAATTTTTTCAATCATGTTGGAGGGAAATTGTTCCAATGCATACAATCCCATTAGTGGACTGAAAGTTGGTCTTCCGTTAATAAGAATTTGAGAAAATCCTCCACTCATCCCATTGATTCTCAATTGGGTGTAGTTACAAGTTTGACAGTCTGTTTCAACCCGTAAACCTGTTTGAAATGAAAGGCTTTCAGAAAGATTACACGCCTGAACATTACGGATGGATTGGCTGTTAATGATATTAATAATAATTGGAGAGTTGGTCTTTCTTTTGGGGGTTTTTGTGGCTGTTACAACAATATCTTCAAGATTCACAATAGAGTCTTTTTGGGAGTAGGTTATTTCAGGATTGATTTGAGAAAAAACGCTGGTGGCCACAAAAAAAAAGATAAGGTTGCGCATTAAAGTATTATGAATTACAAAAATCATGTTTTTTTCATAGATAAACAAAGTTGTATTGTAAATTTGATTAATTGCGGGAGGTTAATTAATACCCCTTCAAATCATACCCCACAAAACTCCTTCTACTATTACTATTTATTCTAACTGACAAATAATTTATACTTTTAGAGAGTTCTTACTAAACAAAAAACCCCTCTTATCGAAGGGCTTTAAGGGTGGTCCCACCTGTACTCATAACTGTTTATAACTCACTGATATACAATATATAAAAATATATAATTAGTACCCGTGGGTACTATTTAGTACCTCTTGGGTACTAAGTTCGTGATTTGGGTACTAACAACTTCTGTTAAATCTAACAGAAGTTACTTCTGAACTATTTTCAATCATTTTTTATCATTTTCTAAAATTTTCTATACTTATAAGTGTAACCTTCTCTCCAACATAGGGTAAAGAGGAGTTCACCCACTTAACAAACATCAACCAATGGAATAAAGGAAGTGGGATAGACATCGGTTAGTAGATTATATATAATAGTTGAGGTTTCACCGGTAGTTACAAAAATGATTTTATTATAAATCTGATATGGGGAACAATGAACTGGTCAGAGGAAGTGTAAGATTCAAGTTTATATAGTGTTTTCAAACTCTAAGGGACTTGGTGTATCTAATTTATACTGAACGATTATTAAAAGTTTAAAATAAAAAGTATAAACCTTGAACTTATTAAGTATTTAGAGTACGAGGTTATTACTGTTTTTTAAAATACTCTGAAAGTAAATAATATGATAAGAAATATAACAGATGAACAAGCAAGGCATATGATAGATATACTTAAAAAGAAATCAGAACTGATTAAGAATTTCTACCATAGAATAGAGAAGTATCGATTATCAGGAGATAGAGAAACCTATAGCAAGAAGTTTAAAGAACTATTAGAAAAAGAAGAAATAAAAGTATATGGAAAGAAGATTGAGTAAAAAGGATTTAATGGAACTCTATGGAGTAGATAGAGTAACCATAGAAGATTGGAGAAGAAATAGAGGATTGAAAATGATTGAAGTATCTACACATTCAAAATACATCACAGAAAAGGATTTATTAGAGTGGGAAAATAGTTTGAAAGGAAACTATTCAGTTAAGAGGTTAAATAATCAAAGTGTATCAGAATGAATAGAAGTGAAGGGTTGATATGATTTCTTTAAATCTCATGATTTGATTAGTGTATCAGTATTTCTAATATGAGGTTTCTTATAACTGAGAAAATACTTTTTTCTAAAATCTCAATCGGGGTGGTTTTTATATCGAGGTCAATTTTTTCTCCATATGGAAAATTAATTGGTTCAAACCCAATAAGGGGAGCAAGTAAAATGATAAAACCGTTATACTGTTATAGTGTATCGGTTTTTATTTATTTTTGAAAAAATCTCAATTTCTCTAAAAGTTTGAATCAAACGCTCTTCAAAATTGACAAAATGGATTGTCCTTCAGAGGAGAATCTCATCCGTATGAAGTTTGAAGGATTATCTCAAATAAAACACTTGAAGTTTGATTTAAACCGAAGAGAACTAACGATTTTTCATGAAAACAATATAAATGAGATTGAGGAAAGTCTCAAACATCTAAATCTCGGTCATAAGAAACTTTACACCAAAAAAACTGACCGAATATCCTTTGATCAAAACGACAATAATCAGAGAAGGGTACTATGGTCAGTACTTATAATTAATCTTGTTTTTTTCATTCTCGAGATGAGTTATGGGCTTTTTTCGAAGTCGATGGGATTAGTAGCCGATAGCTTAGACATGCTCGCGGATAGTTTTGTTTACGCAATCAGCTTAATCGCCGTTGGAAAATCATTGTTTTATAAAAAAGCAATATCCAAAATTGCTGGTTATTTTCAAATCGTTCTAGCTTTAATTGGGCTTGGCGAGGTAATTAGAAGAATTATTTATCCCGTAGAGTTTCCAAATTATCTAATAATGATCATAATCTCAATTTTCGCATTAATCGGAAATGGAATTTGCCTATATCTCCTCCAAAAGTCAAGAGACAAGGAAGAAGCACATATGAAAGCAAGTCTCATTTTCACCTCAAATGATGTCGTAATTAATTTAGGGGTGATTTTAGCGGGAATATTGGTATATTGGCTAAACTCGAACATGCCTGACCTGATTATCGGTACAATCGTATTCATTATTGTCTCAAAAGGAGCTTTTAGAATTCTTAGCCTGAGTAAAAAATAAAGTCACAAATAGACTAAGTCGCGCTGCAACTTTGAATAATAGGGGGAGAGGAAACAATCTACTAATACCTCTTCAAATCATACCCCACAAATCTCCTATTCACCTCATCACAAACCCTCCCAACGGTTCCACTACCCATAAAAGGGTCTAATATCAATTCAAACTCTTTAGAAGTTTGAAGAATGGGTAAGGTGATTATCTCCTCAGGAAAAGGAGCAGGGTGTTCTCCTTCAATATCTAACTTTTGATTTGCAACAGAGGTTCTTACGATATCCTGATTCCAATAATCTCCCATATTCTTTCCTTTGATGTTGGGTAGGTAGGGTGATATGGAATTAGAGTACTCTCCATTTACACTTCTGTGTCTAGGAGGGAGAGATGGTTTTGTTTTATCGGATAGTTTGGTGAGTGTTGGATAATAATCATATTCCATTGATTTGGTAAGATGAAAGATGAACTCATAAGAAGGAGTAAGATTAGATTTTGATGATGAGGGTTTTGGGTTAGTCTTTGACCAGATAATTGTATTTCTAAGAATCCATCCTTGTTCTTGAAGTTTGAGGATTACCCTATGAGGAACATTTTGAAGATTACCATTGTAAAAAGTATCACCAAGGTTTAAAAAGAAACTTCCTCTATCATTTAAAACTCTCTTACAATCTCTAAGATGTTCTGAAAGATTAATTACAAACTCTTCAGAGGTTTTCTCATTTCCTACTCCTTCTTCTTTAGAATACTTTCGTTTATTCCAATAAGGAGGAGAAGTAAAGATGGTTTGTATTTCACCATCATTTAATTCACTCATATCATGGGATGATTTCTGATAAAACCTCCACGATGAGTTCTTAGTTGTTTTTGATTTATTGTTGGGTTTACTTTCTCTACTTTCTTTCTCATTAAGTTCTCTTTGGATTTGAAGATAAGATTGGTTTACAGTAAGAATTCCTTTATCCAAAAGTTCTATATGTTCAGGTTGATATTTATGAATAAAAATCAATCTCTGTAATTGAGAAGAAGAGATTCCCATTTCTTTAGAAACCATATCTCTTGAAGAACTTCTGTTAGATTTAACAGAAGTTAAATCCGTTCTCCTACCTTGTCCTTTTCTATAATACCCATCAAGTATTAGATATTCATTAATAAGCTCCTTAAAACTCTTTATTCTTTGTTTATTGAAGTGGATAAGTAGTAATTCTTCTTCACCATCATTGACTTCTTTAACCTCAACCTGGACTTCTTCCCATCCCAATCGTTTTACAGATTCAAATCTTCTATTTCCACTGATTACTTGATTACGGGAATCAATTATAAGGGGTTGTAATAATCCAACTTCTGAAATACTTTCCATCAGTTCCTCAATAGAGGATAGGGTATAAATTTCTTTATTCTTGGGATGGTGTTTTAAAGTGGATACTTTAACCTTCATAGGGTGAAGGTAGCGAAGAATTTTGTGGTATGCAAGTAATCAAGAAATCAACTGTTTTACTTTCTCCTTCCAAACATCTTCTGGAAGTGTTCCCATTTCTTTTAATCTCAACAAAGTTTTTAATTGTTCCTCTGTTTCTGAAGTAATTGATTTTGATTTCTTTTCCTTTTTTTGGTCAAGTTCTTGATTGAATAGTCCATCATTTACTTTCATAATATCCTTATCCAAAACATTATAATATCCGTCAAATACCTTTTGAGTAGTATGTCCTGTCATTTTCATAATACTCCTAATTGGTGTTCCTAATTCTATGTGTTCTCTAATAAATGTTCTTCTTCCTATATGTGATGAAACAATTGAGTAAAGCGGGATAAAACTTGTGTTCTCCTCTTTTCCGTTTAAATCCCAATCCCTAACTCTTACCCCTCTATCAAGACCAATATGTTTACAGATTTCTTTTATGTAACTGTTGTATTTCTGATTGGATATTGCATTGCCGAACTTTGTTCTTGGGAAAAGATAGTTATGTGCGTTTTTATTTTTTGAATACTTCTTCCAAATTTCAAAAGTCATTCTGTTAATCCTAACTCTTACAGGTTCCTTTTGAATTTTAATCTTTTCCATGAAAAATGAAAAATACCCCAATCTCTTTCCATTGATTTCTTCTGTATCATAATCAAAATCTCCAATCTTCATTTTAACCATATCTCCAAACCTACACCCTACATTGCAGAGAAAAATTAACATGTCTTTATACACCTCAAATGAGGTGTATGTAGAAGACCATCTTTTATTGTCAGTATCAATCCAAGAATCATCAATATATGTTAGTCTCCTCTCCTTTTGAAGTACTTCTATATGATTAGGGTTTTGAATAGAGTACTTATCATAATTATATAGTTTGAGTACCTCATCTCTTTTGAAAAAGATTACTTCTCCTCCTCCATCACTAAGTACAATTCCATCTGGTTTCTTTATGTTGAAATTAGTTCCATACTTTTCGTTACTCCAGTTTGAGAATCTTGTAAGTGCTTTCATTCTCTTTCTAATAGTGGAGGGTCTTAACCCTTTCCTATCATAACTCCATCTACAAAATCCATATACCCAATCACTATCTAAGTCCTCTGGAAATAATAATACATTGTTTTTGGTTTGATACTCTGAAGTATATTCTCGTATTTGTTTGATACTTGTATTTGTACTTCTTTTAGTTGAGGTTCTGTTGTTATACGAGGTTGAATTAATCCACTTTTCATATTCTGTAAGCATGGGTAAAAAATGAATCTCCTTTCTACTAACAACCTCTTTCGTTCTTTTATCCTTTCTTAGATAACTTCTTACAAGTTCAACTAATGGTTCTTTGTCTTGTTTTTTAATGGTAAGAACTATTCCATTGATTTCATCAAGTTTGTTCTTGATGAGTAGATTTTTATCCCTATAATCCTTATCAGAAGATTTTATCGGGTCTTTAGAAGTTTTCTTTCTCCAATTATCGTCCCAATCTTTAATTTGACAAACAACCCCTGTGCTAACCTTTGTTCTCTTTCTCTTATAGTAATAATCAATAATGACGGGAACAGAATCCTTTTGATTAAGGTGATTCTTATTATTTTTATAGTCTAACCTGTAATAAAGTCCCATTAATCAGTCCATTAACTCTTTCTAATATACGAAAAATTCCTGATATTTAGTACCCTATATAGTACCCCAAAGAGGTTTTTATATAAAAATAAAACCCCAACAAGTTGTAAATCAACATGTTGAGGTTTTCTGTTGGTGGTCCCACTTGGGCTCGAACCAAGGACCAAATGATTATGAGTCATCTACTCTAACCAACTGAGCTATGGGACCGTTAACTTGGCAAATTTAATATTATTCGTTAAATATTTAATTTGATTCAAAATTTAAATTTTTATCAAAAATTTCTTCAACTAAACCGTCTACTAAAAGTTTGAATTCTGAAAGGTTTTTTAAATCAAAAATGGAATTATATTTTCTATGCGATAATTTTTTTCGCACAACATTAGTTCCTGAGTTTATAGATTTTAAAAGGATTAAACCAGGTTCAACAGATTTAATTTTTTTATTAGATTCCAAATATATTAGTGAATAACACAGTAATTGAAAAAGTTCTTTTTTCTTTTTTTCATTTACTTGATCAAATTCTTCAAATGAAAGTGAAGAAGAAGTTATGCTCCCCCCAGTTTTATAGTCTATTATTTTAGTATGACCGTTTTCTGTTTGAATTCTATCAATAAATCCTTTTAACTTATATTTTATTTTGGATTTCTTAGTGATGAATGAAGTTGATATCTGATCTTCCACTGAAATAAGTTTTATTTCAATACCATTTTTTATTTTTTTTATATCGAGGTCTATCAGGGCGATAATTGCCATTTTTAAAACATCAAAGGCAATTAGGTTCTTGCCCCTTTTAAAGCTTTTTCCATACTCTTGCTCAAACCTATTATTAATTACTTTTTCATGATTTTTTTTAAGCCCTTTTAATTTGTTTTCATCTAGAATTTGACCTACTAAAGGACTATATAAATCTTGCATTGAATTATGGAATATCCTTCCAATGCCTAAAGCTTCAGGATTTTCTATGACGTTCTTGTATTCATCTGTTTTTAATAAATAATTGTCAAAAAAGTTCAATGGATTTTCAATGTAAGTAGTTAGAGAAGAGGGTGAAAATCCAGAATCAGCAATATCTTTTAATTTTTTGATAACTCCTTTTGATTTATCAAATGAGTAATTAATAGCTTCTTTAATCGGGATTTCAAACTGGGCATTGAAATAGTTTATCTCGTGATTGTCATTTTTGAGCAACTCCAACTGATAGATAAATCTACTTTTTTCACTACTACTTACCCCCTCACTAACTGAATTATAAATTAGACTTACATTTTTAGCTTTGAATAATAGCCTAAAGAAGTCATAAGCTTCTCTTGCGTCTGCCTCATCAATTGTTGGGATTTCAAATTTTTTTCTTAGATCATAAGTGAGTAACGAGTTTGTAAAATTATTATTAGGTAAGATGCCGTCATTTGCAGAGCAAAAAATCACGTTTTCAAATTCAAGAGCTCTAGATTCCAAAAGCCCCAATATTTGAATATCTGCATTTAAATTCCCATATAAATTAATGCTCTGATTTTTAAGTATATCATTAAATATTTCTTTTAAAGACCTAAAACTAATATCAAAGCCGTAGCTAATTTGAAATTTTTGAATTATATATAATATTTTACGCAAACTTATTAGCTGATCATAATATATGTCCATGTTTAACTTATCCTCGCACAAGTCAGTAAAATTTAATAGTTCGTCAACAATTGTCTTATTTGTCATTCTAAAAAACCTATCTATTTGAGATAGTTTTAATGACTCGATAAATTTTTTAGACAAATAAGTAATATTTAATGTCTTGATTTTTAGATTAAATATTTCGATATCCTTTTCTTCTTGGAATATGGTGTTGAAAATATTATTCTCTATTATTTTAAGCACATCTCTAAAATAAAAGCTGGAGCCTCCTCTTCCTCCATACAGTTCAAAAAAGAGGTTAAAAAATTTAAATAGTGGCATTTCAGACATTGGAAACGATAGTGATAAGTTATAAGATTTGAGTTTTTTCGGAATAGCATTAAGCATGGGTAAAACCAGATCTTGATTGGGAAGAATAATGGCAGTTTTTCCTCTTAAATCACTAATTATGTTAGACACAATATTAATCTGATTTACATTTTTTGTAGCTGGGTATATGTTGATGATTTTTTTTTCGGATAGTTCATTGTGTTCAAAGTCAAATATATTAGACTTGTAATGATCCCAGCTGTTTTTATATTTCCTAAAAAAATATCCTGATTGATTGATTGTGTTATTTGTAAATGACTGATCACAATCCCAAAAGATTTGGGCTTTATTATTTAATAGTAAGTATTCAATTATATAAACCTCGATATTTGAAAGCGAGTTTAATCCTAAAATTAAAAAGTTATAATTTTTATGTGCATTGCTATATAATTCAATATTTTTTTCTGCATCCAGGTGAATTAAGCCTTTGTTTGCGCAATTATTTTGTCTGAGCTTTTGAATAAATAGCTCTGAGATTTTTGGTAGAATTTTCCAAAACTCTAATTTAAATTCATCCTCTTCATTGATCGCATTTATTTTTTTTATCTCAAAAAGATAATTTAAAACTTCCTGATCACTGTTGTTTGACATCTGAATATCATTCAGGTCTTTTAAAAAAATGTTTGCCCATTTTCTAAAGGAATTATAATTTTCAAAATCATTTTTTTTTGAAATCTGCATATAGCTTTCATAAAGGTAGAATAGAATGGTAGTCTTCTCCGTTTCCTTATTGTCTGCAATTCTTTCTATGAAATCATCTATACTATAAATTTCTGGTGATATTGAAATCTTGTTTAGCTTAGTTTGAATTGCTTTTTTTAAGAAAATTCTTGATCTTCTGTTGGGAATAACAATAACAGTCCTTTTAAGAGAATTTAAATCTAAAGACTTTTCAATTGCTTTTTCAAAAAAGGAATTCATTGTTTATTAAAAATAAAAAAAGCGCCTAAGTTTTAGGCGCTCTTTTGTTGTTTTATGATTTAAGGGTAATTGTCTACTCTACAACCTTAAATTCTACCCTTCTGTTAGTAATTCTTCCGCTTCTTGTATCATTTGAGGCTTTTGGATTGTCTTCACCAAATCCTTTTGTAGAAAGTCTTGATTCCTCAACACCCTTATCAACTAGGTGAGACTTTACCTTACCAGCTCTTTCCTCAGATAGTTTTTGATTAAAAGCTTTAGGTCCTGACGTATCAGTATGTCCTTCAATTGAGAAATTTGTGTTTCCAAATTTTGACATAATATCATAAACACTAATCAACAGGTCTATTGCTTCGTCCTTAAGGTCAGCCTTGTTTAGTTCAAACTGGACTGTTGCTCCCAATTCATTCAGCGCGTCAATTGCTTCCTTAGTTGGATTTGGGCAACCTTCGTTATCAGCAGGACCAGCTACAGTAGGACACTTATCCTTTGGATCAGCGATTCCATCACCGTCTGTATCGGGACAACCCCTAAACCTTCTTAATCCAGCTTCTTCAGGACATGCATCTTTAGCATCTTCAATGCCATCACCATCTGTATCAGGACAACCTCCAAACTTTGCTAAACCAGCAACATCTGGACATTTATCTTCTGGGTCAGCAATACCGTCACCATCAGAATCTGCACAACCATTAAACTCTGCTGTACCAGCAGTCGTTGGGCATGAATCATCTTTATCTGGAATTCCATCGCCATCTGTATCAGGACATCCGTTAAATTCTTCTAATCCAGGTTCAAAAGGACAATCATCAAACTTGTCATATATGCCATCTTCGTCAGTATCTTTACCTCCAAAATTGATCGCCAATGATACATTGTGTTGCCAATGTGTATTGACACCAGGTGCGTAATAAACTCCTTTTGGACCACCATCATTTTCAAATGCTTTTCTATATACAGTATTAAGCTTTATAAATGCTTTATTGCCAATTGGGAAATCAACACCAACACCAGCGTTTAGTGTGTAGGCATTTATGTCATCAACATTTGCTTGACCTACACCACCCTCTAGGAAAGGTGAAAACTTGAAAAATGTTAGTTTTGGAAGAGCTTTAGAAACAAATAGATCAGTAGTGATCATTGTTTTTTCTGGCCCCTTTCCATCAACATAACCTGGAATTGCATTGGTATTACCTATTTGGTCAAACTTATTCAATGATACTCTTAAACCAATAGAAAATCCATTGTCTGTATATCTAGAAACACTAGCTGTACTAAAAAATGTTTGGATATTCCAATATTTATCTACGGCAAAGTAATCCTGAAATAAATCATTACATCCGACACACAAACCTTCTTGTGCGGTGCCATAAAAGTTTACAGCGCTTGTTCCCAAGCTGATTTGCCATGGATTATTCTTATCTTGAGACAATGATTTTGTTGTAAAAAGAACCATTGAAAAGACAAAAAATATTTTTACGAAATTATTCATGTTAGTAGTTTTTAAATCGATTTTGCCACAAACTTAATGAATTTCAATGAAATACATCAATATTTTGACCTTATTGCAATGATTCAACCCCGATTAAATTAATGACTTTAAGTGCTAATTAGGTCAATAATTGATATTTTATTATCAAGATATATTAGAAATGCCTCTCTAACTCGATACGAATTCTTTTCTAATTCAGAAATATAATTTATAATTTGCTTGTTATCTGATATTTTGGGTTTCCCAGTTTTATAATCTAATATTGAAACTTCATTATTTTCATGAAAAATCATTCTATCCGGCTTAATCACTTTGCCATCACAAAGGTATATTTCCCTTTCCCTGTATATATTATCACTATTTACATAGAAATGACTCAACTTTTTGTTGTTAAATACTGATTTTACCATTTTAATCATTTTATTCTTATCATTCTTTGAAAACAACCCCCTGTTAAAAAAATCATTAACTACAATTTCTATTTGCTTTTTACTTTCAGTTTTTGCTATAACATCATGAAACACACTTCCAAAATATGATGTTTTTTTTGACCTATTTAAGTTTTTTCTAACAGCATTAAAATCATGAGCTTTTACTTTACATAAAGTTTTAATTGATTTTTTAGACAAATGTTGACCTTTACTTTTTTCTTTATTAGAGATACCCCATCTAAAATTATAAAGTGATGCATTTATATTGGTGGTAGTGTAAGTCTTCTGATTGGAGTATGAATGACAAATATCAGCTACACTTGAGAAATTCTCACCTTTAGGGGTGTTTGTTATGATGTGGTTCTGAGAAATAGCCCTTGAAAGAGCAACATAAATGAGATTTAATGAGTCTAAAATCATTTCGTTGTTTTTTTCTTGAAAAACAGCTTTAGATTTATTATCAAAGTACTTCAAAGAGTTTTTATAATCAACGAAAATTGGTGTGGTTATTTTTGAAGATTGATACTGTATCCATGTCTTAAAATTTGACTTTTGCAAACTAAAATCAAAGTATGGCAGTATTACCAAGCTGAATTCCATCCCCTTTGCCTTGTGAATTGTTAGGACATTAACTGAGTTTGAGTTGTTTATGAACGTTGCTTTTATTTTGTCTTTTTTCTGATTCCAATAACTGTAAAAGCTTTCCTTTCTATGTGAACTTGATAGTTCATAATTTAGAATTTCGTCCAATAAAAATTGGATATGCAAAAGATTTTTGTCAAATAATTTAAGATTGTTAATCAAGTAAACTATTGACTCATAATCGCTAGAACCGTAAAAAATTTTGAAATCTAAATCAAAAATTTTTGAAAAAATTAACTCTATATCATCCTCAAGGTTATTTTGAATAAAATCATATTTATCGCGCAGACTATTAATATGAGTGAAGTACTTAAGAATTTCCTTAATGTGCTCCTTGTTTTTAGGGTCAACCTTCAAGCCTAAAAATCTTACTAATATTCTTACCTCCTCAATCGATGAAAAAGTAGAAATTTCATCAGACATTACATCAATATTATTTTCTATTAAAAAAGAAGATATCTGGCTACACTGATCGTTTTTTCTACATAATATGGCAATATCTTTATAATCAAAACCTTCTCTGATTTTATCTTTAATAATACTCAAAACACTTAAGCTAGTTTGCTCTTTGTAGTCTTTTTCCTGATCAATAAATGTAATTGTTGTTAATCCACCTGGTTTTTTATATGAATTCTGGTTTAAATTTTTATAAAGTTCATCTACCCTTTCCAGATTTAGTTTTGAAGACATAAATTTGAAGAAGTCATTATTAAAATTTACAATTTGCTCACAACTTCTGAAATTAATTTTTTTAGGTGTAAGTTCAGGTTTTATATGAAAAGGTGAGGTTTGTTTTAAAGATGAGAAAATTTCAGGCTTAGCGCCTCTCCACCTGTAAATCGATTGTTTAGGGTCCCCGACAAGGAATATACTCCCATGATTTTCATTTATACCTTCATTGAGTACTGAATGTGATGACAGTGGGATGATGTTCTGCCATTGCAGGAATGAAGTGTCTTGAAATTCATCGATAAAATAATCTTTAAACTTAACACTCAACTTTTCATAAATATATTGAGAGGGTTGGTCCAATAACTCTTTATTTATCTTTTTATTGAAATCTGAAATGAATAATATATTTGATTCGTCCTGAAATTCATTGGAAAATTTAATGATTTCAGTAGCTAAAGTATTTAAGTCAATGTTTGAGAAAATATTGGAATAGGTTTGTATTTTATCAACTATGGACAGAATTTCTTCAACAACATTTAATATTGCATTTGAGTATTTTCCATTCTGCTCTCCACTAAAACTCTTCTTTAAAATTTGATTGTTAAAAATCCTTGATCTAATAGCTTCAGTTTTTAAATCATTGATTTTTTTAATCGAAATGCTTTTTACAAAGTTTTTTAGATAGACAAATACATGTTCTGAATTTTGATCAATGAGTAAAAAAAACTGCTTGCATTTTTTATTAATTGATGTTTGAAGACTTTTTATTTTTTTTAAAATATCTTTTTTTAAATCCTGGTAATTTAAGTTTTGATTTTCTGAAAGCTTGAGAAAGTTAAGATAGTTTGTTTCATCAAAGATTAATTCCAATAACTCCCTTATTTCATAGTCAATATCCCAACTTTTACTTTGTAGAACTTTTGTTTTTGAATAGCTTGATAAAAGAGTAAGCAAGGTCTTATTATCCTGAATTTTATCCAAAAACTCAAATATCAATAAATCAAAAAACTCATCTCTATCAACAATAAGATCAAAGTCATAACCTAGCCCAAGCTCATTTGAAAAGCTTCTTATCAGTCGGTGATTGAATTTATCAAGCGTAGATATTTGAAAAAAAGAAAAATTATTTAATATGTTTTTTAAGAGCTTTTGTGATTTTTGTTTAACATTTTTGATTTCAAATTCTTTATTTATTTCTGACAACACTTTTGAATTCTTTGGGTTGGTGGAAATAACGAATAAGTCTGAAAGTATTGACTGTTTCATCTCATTTGATGCATTATTTGTAAATGTGACAGCTAAAACATGTTTAAAAGAAAAGTCATCACCTGAAAATAACTTTAATAGAATATTCTTTCTTAAAGAGAATGTCTTTCCTGTCCCTGCACTTGCATCAATTATTTTGTATCTATATGACAACTTTTTATGGTAATTATAATTTCACTAATTTTAAATAAAAATATAAAATACTATGAGTTTTCAACTTCCAAATCTAGCATATAATTTTGATGCACTAGAACCACATTTTGATTCCAAAACAATGCAAATTCATCATGGTAAACACCATGCTGGATATACAAACAAGCTTAATTCTGCTATTGAAGGAACCGATTTAGAGGGTAAGTCAATTGAAGATATTTTGAAAACGTTAGATATGAGTAATGCCGCTGTCCGAAATAATGGTGGTGGATATTTCAATCATTGTCTATTTTGGGAAGTAATTGGGCCAAATTATGGTGGTAAACCTATGGGAGCTTTAGCAGATGCAATTGATAAATCCTTTGGGTCTTTTGATGAATTTAAGACTGTGTTTTCGGCTGCTGCTGCTACTCGTTTTGGTTCAGGATGGGCTTGGCTGTGTGCAGACTCTGAAGGTGGTTTAGAAGTTTGTTCTACCCCAAATCAAGATAATCCCTTAATGCCTGGAGAATGTGGAAAAACCCCGATTCTTGGCCTTGATGTTTGGGAACATGCATATTACTTAAATTATCAAAATAGGAGACCTGACTATATTAAAGCTTTTTTCAGCATTATAAATTGGGATGCTGTAACTGCAAAATATAACAAAGCTTAAAAATTAGAACTTGTATTGGAGATTTAAAATCTAACACCAAAAATAAACTTTGGCTTCCAATAAATATTATCTAGGCTTGCCTCACTAACAACCTTGCCTGAACTTGGTGCATGCCAAAACTTATTATTACCAAGATAAATAGCAATATGCTGAACTAATCTGTTACTACCACCAGGAATATTAGAAAAACAAACGAGATCACCAGGTATTAAAGAACTCTTTTCAGCAATTAATTTTCCAGACTCAGCCCATCCTTGAGCATTTAATTTCTCTCCATTATAATCTATTGCCTGTCGCAAACCTCTCCAAATTAGCCCAGAACAATCAACCCCATTTCTATTTGTACCTCCCATTCTGTAGGGCACGCCTCCCCACGTCTTAACCTCGTCAATGAATAGTTTTCTTTGATTATTTGTCATTGAAATTCTCTTTGAATTTACTCTATTAAAATTTCTCCATTTCCACAAAATACCCCTGTCCGTAAGTCTTTTTTCTATAATCTCATTTGGACTCGAAATGGTTTTCCCAGAGCCAGTAGTGAAAGAAAAAAGCTGATTACAACCAAACGCTAGACCTATATCGTTGTAGGGTAAAATTCCAATATTATAGGTGGTATACGGTTTTAGTTTTGGAGTTGAATATAAATTTACATAACCAATATTCAGCTGCCTTATTAACTTTCCATCTTGTGTCTTCAAATATTCTAGTTTTCCATTTGTATTAGATGCAATTGTAAAATAATATCCTTTAGGACTACCTGTTGCGTGTTTCCATTTAATTGCCAGATTGGTGGGAACATCTTTGCTGCCATTAATTGGCGATGTGATTGTGTAATCACAATTAGGAACAACATCTTTAGTAATTGCGTTGTTTGGTGAAATATTATTATTAATTATTCGGGTATTTACATTTGTAGAACGACTGTATATGTCTTTTGAAAGCAATGTAGATTGAACCCAGCCTCTTTTATTTGCTTTAACATCTCTAACAAAAGAACAAGATCTTTTATTGTCTAGAATTTCTACGATTTGCCCCTTAGGAATAACCCTAAGTTGTTCTCCACCACAAGAGCTTCTCGAGTTAGAGTCAGTTTTTGTAATGGCAACCCCGTTAATTAATCTTTTTTTTACCCAACCGCTTTTATTTGCTGTAATATCCTTAACAAAGGAACAAGAGCCTTTTGTGTCTAGAATCTCTACGATTTGTCCTTTTGTTATAACCCTAAGTTGTTCTCCACCACAAGTTCTTCTAGAATTTGTGTCCGTTGTCATTATGCCAAATGTTTGTGAAAAAGAAACAAATGGAAATAACAACAAAAATATAAATAGCTTATTTTTCACATAACTCATTTAAAGATTCTTGTGCCGAAAAAGAATTTTTCTTTCCAATAATAGGGGTCATTAATGTCGCTTTCTGAAACACCATCTTTAGTTGATGAGTTCAAAAATGATCCCTCGCCAAGGTAAATCCCAACCGATGTTATAATCCTGTCTACATCATAAGTATCAAAGAAAAAAACCAAATCGCCTCTTTTTAATTTTTTGGGATTAGTTATCATCTTTCCATATCTAGCCATATCTTGGGCAATCCTGGGGAATTTAATATCTAAATTTTTATTAATTGAAACATAAACTAGGCCTGATGCGTCAATACTATCTTTACCAGTGCCTCCAACTTTATTTGGAGTTCCTAAATAGGTCATTGCAGTATCTATAACTGACTCCATTTTATTTTTTGAAAGATTAATCTCCCTTTCGTAGCCATCTGCGCTAAAGTCAATAAATTTATCAATTAGTACTTCGTCATCATTTAGCCTATCGATTAGCTTTCTTTCATTAGAATTGCTAAAAACAAGTGATATAATCACTAATGAAAGTAGTCCTATTAAGATGTTTTTTTTGGATAATTTATTCACTGCTTTCATTTTAATATTTTTTTGAAATATAGCTTTTTTAGATTAAATCTAATATGCTCTAACCTTTAAACCCTCGTAATAGTTTATGAAAGCTTTATTTACAACCTTATTGCCACCTGGTGTTGGATAATTTCCTGAAAAATACCAATCACCAAGGTGATTAGGACACGCTTTGTGTAGGTTTTCTATTGACTGAAAAATAACTTCAACGTCAGATGTTATGTCTTTGTCCTTTAACATTTTAGAGATTTCCTTACTTATTTGATCGTCGGTAAAAGGATCATAAACCTCTTTTACAATATTTTTAATCTTGGTAATTGGTTTTTTATTCTCATCCACACATTTTTTATATATTTTTTTAAGAATATCCGAGTTAAATTTTTTCTTAAATAAGTTTATTGTGGCTCTGAACGCAATTAAATCTTCCATTATAGCCATGTCTATTCCATAGCAGTCTGGGTATCTAATTTGAGGAGCACTAGAAACTACAATTATCTTCTTTGGGGAAAGCCTATTTAACATTTTTAATATACTTTTTTGCAAAGTAGTTCCTCGAACAATGCTGTCATCAACAATTACAAGATTATCTGTTTTTTTAATTGACCCATAAGTAATATCGTAGACGTGTTTTACTAAATCATCTCGGTTAACATCGTCGGTTATAAAAGTCCTAAGTTTTGCGTCTTTAATGGCAACCTTCTCTATTCTAGGTCTGAATGATAGAATTTTCTTAAGGCTTTCATCATTAATTTTGTCTTTATTGGTGAGGATTTTTTTTCTGGCTAAATCAATGATGTATTTTTCTGCTTCGTGTACAAGCCCATAAAAACAGACTTCAGCTGTATTTGGAATATATGAAAAAACGGTGTTTACAAGATCATAATTAACAGCTTCAAGTATTTGATTAAAAACAAGTTTTCCTAATTTTTTTCTTTCATTGTATATCTCTTTATCTGATCCTCTAGAAAAATAAATTCTTTCAAATGAACATGATTTCTGAAGAGTTGATTTTATCACGTTTTTTGTGAAGACCTTCCCAGATTTTTTTATTATTAAACAATCTCCAGGCTTGATTTCCTTAATATCATCAAAACCAGTATTAAAAACTGTTTGAATAGCGGGTCTTTCTGATGCAACAGCAACAACTTCATCATCCTTGTAAAAAAATGCGGGTCTTATACCTGCTGAATCTCTTATCACAAATGCATCGCCATGGCCAATAAGACCACCAATTACATATCCTCCATCCCAATCTTTAGATGCTTTTTCAAGTATTTTTCTCAAATCGATTTTCTCTGCAATTATGGATGATGCATCCATCTTTGAAACCCCTTCTTTTTTTAATTTTTTATAAATCTTAGACACAGAGTCGTCCAGAAAATGTCCGATTCTTTCCATAACTGTGACCGTATCTGACATTTCTTTGGGGTGTTGTCCAAGGTTAACCAAATGTTCGAACATTTGTTTGTTGTTTGTCATGTTAAAATTTCCCGCAACAATTAGGTTTCTGTGCATCCAATTATTTTGTCTTAAAAAAGGATGAACTGTGTCTTTGCTGTTTTTACCAAAAGTTCCGTACCTGACATGTCCCAAAAAAAGTTCAGATACGTGAGGAACATTATTCTTAAGAGTTGTAATGTCGTTTTTAGAAGCGGGGAAGCTATTTATGTGGTCTGTCAAGTTATCATTGGCTAATTTAAAAATCTCTTGAATTGGATTTTGATTGGCAGATCTTTCCCTGTGCATAAATCTTTGACCTGGGCTCATATTAAACTTTACACTTGCAAAACCAGCTCCGTCCTGGCCTCTATTGTGTTGCTTTTCAAGCATTAAATAAAGCTTGTTTAGACCATAAGTAGCCGAACCATATTTTTTTTGGTAAAATTCTAAGGGCTTTAATAATCTTATAAGCGCTAAACCGCACTCATGATTTAACCTATCACTCATTAGTTATCTCTATGAACAAAATAAAGAAAATAATTCTGATAATTATAGTAAATAACTGGCGAATGTTTTAATTCTCTCATCAATAATTTCTTTACTTATTTTTTGTAAGCGAGCAAGACCAAATTCTTCTATACAAAATGAAGCGACTACGGATCCATAAATCATTGCGTTATGGATTTCTTTAAAACTAATACTAGGTCTTGAGGCTAAATATCCACAAACACCCCCAACAAAAGAATCGCCTGCGCCTGTAGGGTCAACAACTTTGATATTATCAAGCGCTGGTATTGTTGATCTTTGGTGTTTTGAAAAAAGCTCAGCTCCCTGAGAGCCTTTTTTTATTATAATATAATCAGGGCCACAGCTCAAAATATTTTTAGCACATTCTTCAATCAAATCTGATTTTCCCAACATTTGTGACTCTTCATCATTTATGACAACCAAGTTTACTTTACTAATTATTTCAAACAATTCTTTTTCAGTTTTTTCAATCCAATAGTTCATTGTATCCAAAATGACAAAATTATGATCATTTTTGACCTGGGAGTAAATATCCATTTGGATGACTGGATCCAAATTTCCTAACATAACCAAATCAAAATTAATTGAATGCTTATTTAAATTTGGTTTATAAAATTCTAATGCGTTTAGGTGTGTAAGATGCGTTACTCTATTATTAAAATCATTTTTATATTCACCCTTCCAATAGAAAGACTTATCTTTTTTGGAAACTTCGATCATTCCAGTAAATATGCCCTTAGAATTCATTTCGTGAAGAAATGAAATTGGAAAATCATTACCAATAATTGATGAAACATAAATATCATTTGTAAAAAAAGATGAACTGTAACTTATGTAGGTAGCTGCGCCACCTATAATCTTACCTGAGTTAGCGCTTGTAGTAATAATCTCATCAAAGGCCATGGTTCCAGCAACTAAAATTGGTTTATTCCTTTTCATATTCATGGTCTATATCTAAATTTTTTGACTTTGATGCTTCAAAAGCAAGATGATCACACCGCTCATTTTGAGGGTGATTGTTGTGCCCCTTTACCCAAAAAAACTTGATTTTTTGTGTTGGATATATTTTTAAGAAATTCTCCCAAAGATCACTATTTTTTTTGCCCTTAAAACCCTTTGTTTCCCAATTAAAAACCCATTTTTTTTCTACAGCATCTACAACATATTTTGAGTCTGTGTAGATATAAACTTTTAAGTTTTTTATTTTAAGTTTTTTAATGGCTTCTATAACAGCAAGAAGCTCCATTCTATTATTTGTTGTTTTTCTAAATCCTCTAGAAAACTCTTTACTGCGTTTATTGGAAAATTTTTGGATAATTATTCCATACCCCCCTGGCCCTGGATTTCCCCTTGAGGATCCGTCTGTATAAATTAAGATATCAGGATTTTCCATTACTTAAACATTTTAAAATAATTTTGGGATAATATTTGTGTTCTAATTTGAGAACGTCCTGTGCTAAACTTATAGCGTCTTTTTTTTTGATTTGTATTTTTTTTTGAAAAATTATATCTCCTTCATCATAATTTTGGTCGACATAATGTATGGTAAAGCCACTTTCTTTTTCATTATTTTCAATAACTTTTTTATGAACATTATCCCCGTACATTCCTTTACCACCATATTTTGGCAATAATGATGGGTGAATGTTGATTATTTTGTGTTTAAATTCATTGGCAATATCAAGTGGTATTTTTTTTAAAAACCCCGCCAATACAATTAGGTCTGGCTTAACTTTTTGAAGATCTAGAAGTACCTTTTTATTTTTTAAGTCTTGATTTTGAAATATAAACTTTTCTATTCCGTACTTTTTTGCAAGATCTAGTACAAGGGCTTTGTTATTATTACAATAAAGTTTTGAGATTTCTAGATGTTCTACGTCTGTAAATTTTTTACATATATTTTCAAAGCTTGATCCATTGCCTGAAGCAAAAACAACTATCTTTTTTTTATTTTCCAATGTAGATTTACTTTCTCCCTGTTAATTAAAATTAAATGAAAATAATAAGTTTATAATACAAAGTTTTTTATTTTTGTGCACAACAATAAATCAAATGTTATGTCAGAAATTTCTTCAAGAGTAAAAGCAATAATAGTTGACAAATTAGGTGTTGACGAAAATGAAGTGGTTCCAACAGCTAGTTTCACAAACGACTTGGGGGCGGACTCTTTAGATACAGTTGAACTTATCATGGAGTTCGAAAGAGAGTTTGATATTCAAATACCAGATGACCAAGCTGAAAAAATAGAAACCGTTGGTCAAGCAATTCAATTTATAGAAAGTTCTAATTAATCTTATGGGATTAAAGCGTGTTGTTGTTTCCGGATTAGGAGCATTGACTCCAATTGGAAATGACATCAAATCATACTGGAATGGATTAAAGTCTGGTGTGAGTGGGGCAGATAAGATAACCTATTTTGACACCACAAAATTCAAGACTCAATTTGCTTGTGAACTTAAGGGTTATGACCCTATGAATTTTTTTGACAGGAAAGAAGCTAGAAGACTTGACAGGTTTTCTCAATACGCAATTGTTAGCTCTGATGAAGCGATAAAAGATTCTGGCCTCAATATTAAAAATATTGATAATACAAGAATTGGTGTAATTTGGGGTTCAGGAATTGGTGGTCTAAAAACATTTCAAGAAGAGGTCACAAACTTTGTTAATGGAGATGGTACGCCTAGGTACAATCCTTTTTTTATTCCAAAAATGATTCCGGATATTGCAGCTGGCGTTATCTCCATACGCCATGGCTTTAAAGGTCCAAATTTTGCTACTGTTTCAGCGTGTGCTTCATCGGCAAACGCACTTATTGATGGTGTTAACTATATTAGGCTTGGTTACGCTGATGCAATTGTCTCAGGGGGCTCTGAGGCTGGTATCATTAAATCCGGAATCGGTGGATTCAATGCGGTTCAGGCTCTCTCAAAAAGAAATGACGACCCAAAAACAGCGTCAAGACCTTTTGATTTGGATAGAGATGGTTTTGTTTTGGGAGAAGGTGGAGGATGTGTGATTTTGGAAGAAATGGATCATGCGCTTAACAGAGGAGCAAAAATTTATGCAGAGGTTGTTGGAATTGGACTTTCATCAGATGCTTATCACATGACTGCTCCCCATCCTGATGGAGAGGGTGCAATTAGTGTTATGCATAACTGTATTAAGGACTCGGGTCTAACATATAAGGACGTTGATGTTGTTAACATGCACGGCACATCAACACCGCTTGGCGACAAGGCAGAAGCCAAGGCTTTAGGACATGTCTTTAAAGACCACCTATATTCAATGAATATTAATTCAACAAAATCTATGACTGGACATTTACTCGGAGCTGCAGGAGCTGTTGAGGTAATATCCTGCATACTTTCAATTAACAACAATATAGTTCCGCCAACCATTAATCACTTTAATAAAGATCCTGAAATTGATTCTAATATTAATTTTACGTTCAATAAATCACAGTCCCGTGATGTCAGGGTGGCCATGAGTAATACCTTTGGGTTTGGGGGCCACAATGCCTGCGTGATGATAAAAGAGTTTAGTATAAAATAATGATTCAATAGTTTATGGGTTTGTTTAGCGGGTTGCTTAATAATAGAAAAAAGAGAGAAAACTTAAGAAAATTAGCAGAGTTGGAGAGCAAGGCTAATATAGAGCGACTTAGAAACGACCCTGAGTACTTAGAGATGAAAGAAAAGTAGAATCTAAATGTGTGATGTTAATGGTCCATTCAAACTTTGTTCTTGTTCTGAAAAAGTAGACAAGAAAAAACCTTATTGGGTATTAAAATCAAACAGAGAGGATGATTTAGAACATATGGTACTTGGTCAATTTTCACAACCGAATGTTCTATTCACTCCAATTGTAAGAAGAAATATACTTCGAAGATTAAACTCTGTTAAATCCATTTTTGATTTTGATTATACCCCTAAAGAAAGAGATTTACTCAAACTTTGTGGTGAATACGATGAATACTATTGTGAATTCAAAGAAGGTAAATGGAGATGGTTAGAAAACTTTGAATACTCAGGAAAGAAAAGTGGTAAGTACAGAAACAAACTTAAGGGATATATTGATGGTTCAAAATCTAAACTAATGAGTGTTTTAGATGAGTACGAAACCATTACAAAAACATCCCTATACAGAAATGATGATTTTTGGTTTTTTGAACCCAAAAATGAGTTTGAGGAGAAACTCTATTACTCAAAAAAGATGAATCAAAAAGAAATCATTGAAATGATTCAAGAAGAGATTCAAAGATTAAGAGCAAGAGCAGCCAAATCCAAGAAGGCAAAAAAGTAATCAATAAATTATGGCTTTAAGAAAACTAAAGCATATTGAGATTGAAGAAGATTTTAAATTAATTGGAATTCATTGTCAACTTGAAGGGTATAAATTGGCGTTTAATCTTAACAAGTTCCTAAACATTTCTCTAGAACATTTCGACTACAGCATTAAAATAAATAAATTCGACTGTGTCTTTGAAATGTTTAAACATGTATCCGAAACATACAACACCAAAATATATCTGTTCTCCAACAAATCATTTGGGAACATTCAATCTAATGAGCCCAATCTTTTTGACAATATCAATTCTAACGTTTATTTAATCGATGAAAAGAGAAACATAGATTTCTTTTTAAAAATTGAGGGAGGTAGCTTTAATTATACTTCCCTGATGAATAAAATCCATGAGATTCCGATGGTTCAATCTTGTTATCTTATAAATCTCAAAAGTCAAAAATCAAAATATAACCTTATTTTTGAGTAATGAATCTAAACAAAACTAAAATTGTTGCAACGATAGGCCCTGCAAGTTCATCAAGGTCCATGTTAAGCAAATTGATTTCATCTGGTGTAGATGTGTTTAGAATTAATTTTTCACACGCTTCACACAAAGAAGTTAAAAGAATAGTTTCAGATATTAAAGATTTAAGGGCAGAGCACAGAAAACATGTTTCAATCTTGGGGGATTTACAGGGACCTAAAATTAGGATTGGAAGTGTTAAAGAAGGGGCGTTTTTAAAAAAGAATGATGAAATTGTTTTTTCAACAAAGAAAATTGATGTTGGTGATAAAAATACTGTTCATATTGGATATAGTCTTTTTCCCAAGGATGTAAAAAAAGATGAAAAAGTATTGGTGGATGATGGTAAGATAATTTTAAAAGTATTAAAGACTAACAAGGTAGATGAGGCTACACTTTTAGTGCTCCAAGGTGGTGAGCTAAAATCGAATAAAGGTGTAAATCTTCCCAATACAAAAATTTCATTACCTGCTCTAACTGAAAAGGACATTATTGATGCAAAATTTGCGGTAAAGAACTCTTTTGATTGGATTGCACTTTCATTTGTTAGGTCAAAAAAAGATGTTTTAATGCTTAAGGATTTAATTTTGTCTGAAACAAAACACCCGCTACCTGTTATATCAAAAATTGAAAAACCACAAGCAATTAGTAAACTTGAATCTATTTTAAAAGTTTCTGATGGATTAATGGTTGCAAGGGGAGATTTAGGTTTAGAAATACCAACTGAGGAGGTTCCTCTCAATCAAAAAATAATGGTTGAGATGGCCAAAAAGGCTCGAAAACCAGTGATAGTAGCTACTCAGATGATGGAGTCAATGATTGACAATTTAACACCATCAAGAGCAGAAGTTAATGATGTTGCAAATTCTGTTATGGATGGGGCAGATTGCATCATGCTTTCAGCTGAAACGTCTGTTGGTAAATACCCTTGTGAGGTTGTTAGAAAGATTGGTAAAATTATATCTAGCGTTGAAAATGCAGAGTTTGGTTTAACACAAGCCAGTTCAGTAAGCATCAATAAAGATCGACTAATTACAAACTCCATTTGCTATCACGCGGCATTGCTAGCAGATAGAATTAAAGCATCTGCAGTTTGTACTTTAACAAATAGTGGATATACAGGTTGGGAGATATCTTCATACAGGCCAAAAGCTCTCGTGCTTGTATTTACTTCAAATATTAGAATTTTATCTCAACTCAATCTTCTTTGGGGTGTTAAGTGTATATTTTATGACAAACTTGAAAGTACAGATAAAACAGTTGAAGATGTTAATGAGCTGGCTCAGCAAAAGAGGTACATAAAAAAGGGAGATTTTGTAATTAATTTAGCAGCAATGCCAATTAAGGAAAAGGGCCAGGTCAATACTTTGAGAATCACCAAGGTTGAATAAATCATGGATTCTCAAAGACAAAAGAAGGTTTCAACTCTTATAAAAAAAGATATAGCCAAGATAATAGATTCTGTTTTGAGAAACAGAGCCTTTCAGGGTGTTTTGGTTTCGGTTACTAATGTTAAAACAACTCCGGACCTTGGTCAGTGTAAAATTTTTTTAAGCGTTTTCCCATCCAGAAAAACAACTGATATTATTAATTTCTTAGGTAATAATAAATTTGAGATCAAGCAAAAATTTATTTCGCTGGTAAAAGCTCAGCTTAGAGTTATGCCTGAAATTGAGTTTTTGATAGATGATTCACTGGATTATATCGAGGGTATTGAGAATGCACTCAAAAATGGTGGAGAAAATCCAATCAAATAATAATTATGAAATCTACAGACTTCATTGCGCTGAAATATTTTTTTTCTAAAAAAAATTATAGTATTGTTTACATAATTTCTATTTTCTCTGTTTTAGTACTTTCTATAGCCAACTTCTCTTTCTTAACCATCTTGTCCGTATTTTCTGGCTTGGAGGAGTATTCCCTTTCATTTTCTAAATCATTTGACCCAGATATCAAATTAAAGTCTGCAACTGGAAATAGATTAGAAATGACAGAAAATGATATTCAGTTAATTAAAGAAATTGAAGGGGTAGTAAGTGTTTCAAAAACAATTTTTGGTAAAGCGGTAATTCAAAATGGTGAGAAAACCGAATTCGCAGAGATCTTAGGCGTTGATGATGAGTTCAACAATGTGATATTGATTGATTCAATAATGGAAGTTGGCACTTTTTCAAAACCAGATAACTATACTTCTTTTACAAGCAGCTCCATATCACAAAAACTAGATTTAACTTTATACAGCGCATCTGGTCAATATTTTGTTAATACACTTTCAGATGATTACGTGAACTTTTTTATTCAGCCTTTTAATAGTTCTGAAACATTAATTTCTAATGGTGTTTTTAGGACCAGAAATGATGATAATGAAAATAAAGTTATAGTAAGCCTTCCAATTGCTTCAAAATTATTTGGGTTTGAAAAAGATAATTACAGTGAGCTTTTGATAAAAACTAGCGGCGAATTATATGCCACAAAAGAGAATATAAAAAGATTATTCCCTAAACTTAGTGTATTAACGCATAAAGAACAAAATGAAACACTCTATAAAATAATGCAATCTGAAAGGTTGGTAATAATAGCAATCATGTTTTTTATTGTTTTGGTTTCCGCCTTTAATGTTATAGCTACCGTTTCAATGCTAATCATTGAAAAAGAGGCAAATATTAAAACTCTTAAAGCGCTTGGAATGAACACAAAAGAAATTTTTCAATTATTTTTCAAGCATGGACTACTAATTAATTTAAGCGGCTTAATAATTGGTCTTATTCTGTCAATTGTTCTAATTTATATACAAATTAATTTTTCGATAATTTCAATTCCAGGTCTTGATGTTCCTTATCCGGTTTCATTAAAAGCAGGTAATATTGGGGTTTTAATGATCTCTGCCTTTTTTATTGCTGTTTTTTCATCTTACCTGGGAGCACTTGCCTCCAAAAAAATCAGTTAAGAACTGGCTCAGAATTAAATTGTTTTTTTAAATCACTGAATAAAAGTAGAAGCTCATCAGAACAATCTGTTGTTACCATAATATTTCGATATTTTTTAAAATCGGGGATTCCCCTAAAGTAATTTGAATAGTGTCTTCTGGTTTCTAAAACCCCCAACTTTTCACCCTTCCAATCAATTGACATTAATAGATGCTTTTCTGCCATTCTAATTCTTTCAGAAATTGTAGGGGGCTGCATATGTGTACCTGTTTTAAAGTAGTGTTTAACATGATTGAAAAACCACGGATTACCAATTGATGCCCTCCCAATCATAGCGCCATCTAGACCATATTTGTCTCTCATCTCTAAAGCTCTTTCAGGTGAGTTTACGTCTCCGTTTCCAAATACTGGTATTTTCATCCTTTGGTTATTTTTGACTTCTGAAATTAATTTCCAGTTGGCATTGCCTTTATACATTTGAGCGCGGGTTCTTCCGTGTATAGCTATAGCTTTGGCTCCGGCATCTTGAATTCTCTCCGCCACTTCAACTATCTTAATTGATGATTCGTCCCATCCTAATCTAGTTTTAACAGTTACTGGGAGTCTAGTTCTTTTTGCCATTTCTCTAGTTAACATTTCCATTTTGTTGATATCCTTTAGAATTCCTGCACCCGCTCCTTTACATACCACCTTTTTTACTGGACACCCAAAGTTTATATCAATGATATCCGGGTTTGTTTTCTCAACAATATCAATGGCTTTGAGCATTGAATCTAAATTAGATCCAAAGATTTGAATTCCCACCGGCCTCTCCTTCTCATAAATATCTAATTTCATAACGCTTTTTACAGCATCCCTGATTAAACCTTCGCTTGAAATGAATTCAGTATAGACAACATCTGCTCCATTTTCTTTACATAGAGCTCTAAATGGGGGGTCACTTACATCTTCCATTGGTGCAAGTAATAGTGGGAAACTACCTAATTCTATGTCTCCTATTTTAACCATTTTCATGCAAATTTAAACTAATATCTTTTAGACTATAAAGGGATTAATTAATTTATATTTGTAGGGTTCAATGAGTTTGATAAGAAATTTTTGCATTATTGCGCATATAGATCATGGAAAAAGCACTCTTGCTGACCGGCTTCTTGACATAACTGGAACAATCTCTGACAGAGACAAACAAGATCAGTTGCTTGATGACATGGATCTTGAAAGAGAAAGGGGAATTACAATAAAATCTCATGCAATTCAAATGAATTACGAGCATGAAGATAAGACCTACGTACTTAATTTGATTGATACACCTGGGCACGTTGATTTTTCATATGAGGTTTCTAGGTCCATCGCTGCCTGTGAAGGAGCATTGCTAATTGTAGATGCTGCTCAAAGTATTCAAGCGCAAACAATTTCAAATCTATACTTAGCACTAGAAAATGACTTAGAAATTATTCCTATTCTTAACAAAATAGATTTGCCATCTGCAAAGCCAGATGAGGTTTCTGATGATATTGTTGATTTGCTTGGCTGTAAGCTTGAGGAAATAATAAGGGTTTCCGCAAAAACTGGGGAAGGGGTAAGTTCTATCTTGGAAGAAATAGTTAACAGAGTGCCTGCTCCAAAAAAATCAAGCAATGAGGAATTAAAGGCTTTAATTTTTGATTCTGTATATAATCCTTTCAGAGGAATTGAAATTTATTTTAGGGTTTTCTCTGGAAAGATTAAAAAGGGGCAAGAAATTAAGTTTTTGGCAACAAATAAAAAATATTTTGCAGATGAGGTTGGTACGCTGAGCTTAAAACAAATCCCAAAGAATGAGATAGGTTGTGGAGACGTAGGCTATTTAATTACTGGGATTAAAAATGCCAAAGAAGTGAAGGTTGGAGATACAATTGTTGACTCCAAGGCAAATGAAACTTCGGCTGTCTCTGGTTTTGAGGAAGTTAAGCCTATGGTGTTTGCTGGTATATACCCTGTTGACACTGACGACTATGAAGATCTTCGTTCTTCAATCGAAAAGCTTCAATTAAATGATGCGTCTTTGGTTTTTAGCCCTGAAAACTCTTCTGCACTAGGGTTTGGGTTTAGGTGTGGTTTTCTAGGAATGCTTCACTTAGAAATTATTCAAGAAAGGCTTGAAAGGGAGTTCAACATGTCTGTAATAACAACTGTTCCAAATGTTTCTTATCACGCTTTCACAAAAAAAGATAGCAACAATGCATTAATTGTAAATACTCCTTCGGATCTACCTGAGCCCACCTACCTTGATCGTGTTGAAGAACCTTATATCAATGCCTCTATAATAACAAAAGCAGATTTTGTTGGGCCAGTAATGAGCCTTTGTATTGAAAAAAGAGGAATACTTAAAAACCAGACCTATTTAACAACTCAAAGGGTAGAGCTTATTTTTGATATGCCTTTGGCGGAAATTGTTTTTGATTTTTATGACCGACTTAAATCTATTTCAAAAGGTTATGCCTCTTTTGATTACAGTCCAATTGGATTTATGCAATCAAAGCTTATTAAACTTGATATACTCCTAAACGGAAATCCAGTTGATGCATTGTCAGCCCTGATTCATTTTGACAACGCATACTCTATGGGGAAAAAAATTTGTGAGAAGCTTAAAGAGCTTATACCGAGGCAACAGTTTGACATTCCAATTCAGGCTGCAATAGGTGCAAAAATCATTTCTAGGGAAACTGTTAAAGCTGTAAGAAAAGATGTTACTGCAAAATGTTACGGAGGTGATATTACAAGAAAAAGAAAGCTTCTTGAAAATCAGAAAAAAGGAAAAAAGAAAATGAGACAAATTGGTAATGTTGAAATCCCACAACAGGCTTTTATGGCTGTACTAAAATTAAATGATTAACTTTAAATTGATTTAATTTTTTTTTTGAAAAATCTACTCTTTTTATTAGCCTTTGTGTTTTCTTTTAATACTTATGCACAAGTTGAAACCAAAGAGTTTCAGGATGGGTATCTAAGAGGCTATAAGAAGGCTTATTTAAAAAAAAATAGAGTGGATTTTAATGGCACACTAAATTTCAAAGATGTTTATTCGTGGATCGAAATTAACAGTTTTCTCCATGGCAATTCTTATAATAATGAGATGAAGCAAAAAAACTATGAGAGGGGTTATTATAGTGGTTATTACAAAGTTTGTGGGTGTTTTTGTGATTTAAGTTATGGTTTAGGAGTGCGAAGAGACCTTAGGGCTTATGAAAAGATTAATAAAAACATATCTAAATATCGAAAAAAAATAAGCAATTTAAAGGATAAGTTTGCAAAGACAAAACAAAACAGCTTATTGCTTGAAATTGATGAAAATCAAGAAACCATAAGATTAATTATGGCTTCGTGTAATGAGTTCTTATAGAAATTTTTAAAACAATTTGAAATGAAAAAACTACTCTTATTATTTTTTATTTTACTCTTTTTTTCCTGCACTGCTGAAAACAATGATGGCTCAGACGTTGAAAATGATCCCACAAATGACTTAACAATTCCATTAAGCCTATATCAAAAAATATATAAAACAACCAGTGATATTTATATTGAGGGTGGGTATGTTTACATAAACACTAATGGAGTGCCCGATCACAAAAGCCCTTATTTTTTAGGAACAGAATGGGAGACCCAACAATACGCAGCCTATGATGGTTCAAACCCTTTTGTAACAAATTTTAATTTAAATCCCAATAGGATTTCCGCTTTGTCTTTAACTTTTAAAATACCCATTAGTCCTAGAAAAGGAAATGGAAATAACCCAACAAGGATGGGTGAAATTGGCGTTTCTTTAAATGGTGTCCCTTTCTATAATCAATACGCTGGTATGAATCAGCCGTTAACAAGAGAGGTTAACTCATTTGACCAATACAATGGGCACCCTGCTCCTATGGGGCCTGGCCAAGAAAATGGTACGAGCGGACGTTATCATTATCACATGGAGCCTTTCTGGCTCACTCAAAATCATGGCAAGAATGGTCTTATTGGCTTTCTTTTAGATGGCTTTCCAGTGTACGGCCCCCAAGAAAGTGGTAGAACAATTAATAGCTCTGACTTAGACGATTACCATGGTCATAGCCACGCAACATCTGATTTTCCAGATGGGATATATCACTATCACACAACTGCAGATGATCCATATTTAAATGGAAGTGGATACTATGGAACGCCTGGGACTGTTAGCCAGTAGTTTATTAATTATGATTGTGCTTAGCTCATGTAGCGGCAACCATTCATTTATTAAAAAAAACTCTGAAAATCTTGATTTAAGCAAAAGAATTGTTGAGTTCAATCAAAGTGCATACACGGGTTTTGTATATGACACATTTGATAATGGTGATACGATTTCTGTAGAGTTTTATAAGCTTGGGCTAAAACATGGAAATTGGAAGAAATTTTATATTGGTGGTTCTTTAAAAGAAGTAAGGGTTTTTAACAACGGGAAAAAAGAAGGGAAATATGAGGGTTTTTACAACGATGGCAGTAAAAATTTTTCTTTTAATTTTTACAATGATGAATACCACGGAACCAACAGGATATGGGCTAAAAACGGACAGTTGATTGAAGAATTAAATTATTTGAACGGCTATGAAAATGGCAGTCAAAAAGTTTGGTATTTGAATGGAAAAATAAAGTCAAATTATGTTATAAAAAATAACCGAAGATTTGGATTACTAGGAACAAAAAATTGTATTAATACAGGTGAAGAAGTTTTTTAAATTATTTTTGATAGCTTATTTTTTTATTACTTGCTCTAAACAAAAAGAAGCTTTGCCTTTTTATAACTCTCCTGATTTTACACCAATATTTGAAAAACCAAAAAAAGACTCTCACACTATAAATAGTTTTGTTTTTACGAATCAAAAAAACGAAGATTTTGGAAGTAAAGATTTAATTGGGAAAATTCATGTAGCAAATTTCATTTTTACATCTTGCACGAATATTTGTCCTATAATGACTACCAATATGACAAAAGTTGAAGGTGAATTTGCAAACGACAAAGATGTTGAACTTGTCTCTTTTACGGTCACACCATGGATTGATAACCCCGAGCTTTTAAAAAGGTATAAGAAAGATTTTACTTTAAATTCTAATAACTGGACCTTCCTTACGGGTGATAAAAACAAAATATACAAACTTGCAAGAGAGTCTTATTTTGCAGAAGAAGAAATCGGCTTTACCAAAGATAGTTCTGACTTTTTACATACAGAGCATTTTTTACTCATTGATAAAAAGATGCATATCCGTGGCATTTACAATGGAACGCTAAAACTTGAAATGTCCCAAATTATTAAAGACATCCAAACTTTAAAAGAGCTTGGTTAATTTTTTAAATCTCTTTTACACTATCTTGGAACAGAAATGTTTGCTCCAAAAAAAATAGCATTCAGAAAAAGTTTATTTGTTCCGTACCAAGTTCCCCTAAAGTTTGGGTTATCAGCAAAAAGTACAACTCTTCCAGAGCCTAATGCGGAAACAATCAAAGATGCTGAGCCTTTTAAATTGTTTTCCATATTGTTTTCTGACACATAACCATCCACATGAGGGTCTTCGGAATACAAGGCAACAGATGAATAATGGCTTTTTGATTTATTTAAAAAAACATTGTTATTCTTGTAGACAGGAATTGATTTATCCCTGTATCCAAATGCAAGGGGGTGTGTAAGATCTAGATCCACACTTAAAATAGAGCCGCCAATTGTTTCTCTCCCGATGTGCTCTCTAGCATCAATATACCTTTTTCTATGAAAAGTTGTGTCTTTTTTAGCCTCAACCAAAGATTCGTCAATAATGTCTTTTTTTATTGCCCAGCTAGAAGCGGTTCCGCTTGTTATCAAGGTGTTTCCTCTACTCACCCAATCCTTTATCTTTTTAACATTTGTGTCTGATATTTGATTATACGAGCCTGAAACCATAATCAAGTTTGTATACTTATCCAACGAGACTCTGCTAAGTTGATTGAGCTTAATTTTTGTCAACGGAATATGCACACGAGTGTCCAACAAATGCCAAACCTCACCAGCTTCATACGCATTAACACCATCACCAATCAGCATTGCAACACTAACTTTTTTGTTTATTCTAAAATAGTTGCTTCCTAAATCAATTCCTGAAGCACTATACCCTGTTTCTGAGCCAAAAACAGGAATGTTAAATTTTTCTTGAGCTGATTGAACAATTTGAAAAAGTTTTTCTGAACTAATTTTTTGTTTACTAACAGGTACCATCACGGCACCGTAGTTAAAACTCCTAATTGCGTTATTAGTGTTGACTTTGATAGAAAATGGCTTGTGAGCTGAATAGCTAACAATTCCATTTTTATGAAGATGATTAAGTGCTGCAGGAGTATTATAATCATCCCAATCCAAAATGTACGCATAATTTGATCTAGAAACTTTTGAATTATTGACTGGCTCTTCTTTAACTCTGACCAATTTATTAACATCAAATGATCTCAACTCTTTGTGTTTCATGTTATAAAAGTTTGACACAGACCATGCAGAAGCATCATAAAAGACACTATCTAAATATTTGTCATGTGTTTCAAAAAAGTTCTTAACCATTCTTGACTGCTCTTGGACTACAGGAACCACGTACTTGTCTTTGTTCTTGTAAACTTTAATATTGTGAATTAATAGCTTGTCAATAAAAGCTTTTGTTCTGTTTTTGTCATATATATCACCAAACTCATAGGCTTTTATTTTCTCACTTTTAAACTCCTCAAGCGCAGACTCAAAAAATCTTTTTTGGTAATCCCTTAAGGCTCCTTTGTTATCAACGGCCGCCTCAACTGTTGCCATTCCAGTTAGAAACTGGTTTCTAATTGTAAAACCAAAGGTCATTTCACCATAATTAGTTTCTTGTACATGGCCTCTTGAGCTTGCTTGTTCAAAAAGCAAAGCCAATCCGCCCTGCAAATCAGAATAAGTGGATCCATATCCTGGATACGTTTCATCAAACAATTCTTTGGTAAAATAGAATGTGCCTATGCTGTCTAAATATTTTACATAATACTCTGCAAAAACTGGATATAATTCCAAGTTGTCCTTTGGAATTAATGGTTCTAATGATGCGCCAGTTTTTGGTGGGTCAAAGAAATAATTACTGTTTGTGCCCATTTCATGAAAATCTGCAACAACATTTGGATACCATTCATGAAGCCAATTAAGCTTTCCTCTGCTCTCGGGATGTATTGCTAAAAGCCAATCTCTGTTTAAGTCGAACCAATAGTGATTGGTTCTCCCTCTAGGCCATGATTCATTGTGTTCTGCATCATTAGAATCTGCAACTAAATTTATTGATTTATATTGATTAGCCCATTGAGTGTGTCTGTCTCTACCATCAGGATTAAGTGCTGGGTCAACAAACACAACAGAGTTTTTTCTGAACCGATCAATTTTTTTATTTTTTGAGGCAACTAAAGTATATGCCGTTAGTAACGCAGCTTCAGATGTAGAGGGTTCATTTCCATGAATACTATACCCCATGTTTATTATTACTGGTAGTTTTTCATTAACAGAGCTTACGGCCCCTGGCTCGGTATATGTTAGATGCTCTTTTTTAATTTCTTCTAGGTTTTTTAAATTTTCAGATGATGAAATGCTAAGAAGAACTAAGCTTCTGCCTTCATGAGTTTTTCCATAGTTAATCAAATCAGCCTTTTCAGATAAAGATGACAGGTATTTAAAGTAAGCCAAAATTAAATCGTGTCTTGTGTGCTGATACCCTATTTCATATCCCAAAAACTCTTCAGGGGTTTGAATGTTTTCACTGTAAGGGCCAAATTTTTCTAAAAAATAATCTTGAGAGAATGAGTAATTGAAAGATATGGCTAAAATAAAGTAGTAAATAAGTTTTTTCATTTAAATAAGTGTAATAATTAGGCGTTTAAAAATTATTTATATTTTTTGTTTGCAGCATAAATTAATGCATTGTATAAGTTAACCATTTTGCCTGATTTTGAAAGCTTGGCAAATTCAATTTCTTCATCATAATCAAGCATCACTTCAGAGTTTACTTTAACACCTGAATCAATGATAATCCTTTTTAATTGGTGTGCTCTTAATTTTGGGAAATAAGACTTTAGTACCGCAGCAACACCCGCAACACAGGGTGAGGCCATTGATGTTCCACTATACCTTGCGTACTTGTTCTCAGGAACTGCAGATTGAATTAAAACTCCTGGCGCAAAAACATCAACATTTATTTTACCGTAATTTGAGAAGCTAGCTTTCAAGTCCTTGCCAATAAAAGGGCTCAGTGCTCCTACTGTAATAAAGTTATCGGCTACCTCTTCTCCATTTTTATATGAGTCATTAGGGTATGCGGGTACAACGTCAAGATTATTATTGTCATTACCAGCTGCATTTACAATGAGAACATTTTTTGAGGCGGCATATTTAATTGCTTCTCTTACTTTGTCGCTGTGTGGTGAGAAGCCTTTACCAAAACTTGTATTTATAATATCTGCACCGTTATCTGCAGCGTATATTATACCAAGTGCAATGTCTTTGTCGTACTCATCTCCGTAAGGAACAACCCTAAGGGTCATTATTTCAACATTATTCGCTACACCCTTCATGCCAAGGTTGTTGTTTCTTGCAGCTGCAATAATGCCCGCAACGTGAGTTCCGTGAGATTCGTCCTCTCTGGAATGCTCCACTTTGTTATCTCCATAATATGTCTCTTCAAAATTATCTGGGTCATCCCCTGTGGTTCTTCCTTTAAAGTCATAATTTAAATAGTACTTAAGGGTCTCCTCTCCTCTGGCTTCAGCAAGTCGTTTGTCATAATCTTTCTGGGCTTCCTCTTTTTCTGGAAAATCCACTCCTTTGGCAAGAAGTCTTGTTAATTCTAACTGTTCGTAATAGGCTTCTCCTAAAAAGTTCCAACCATAAACATCATCTATAAATCCGTTTTTATCATCATCCATGTTGTTTCCTGGAATCTCTTTTTTGTTGATCCATATATTACCTTTTAAATCCTCATGTTTTATATCGATTCCTGTGTCAAGAACTGCGACAACAACTGTTTTGCCCTCAGAATCCTTAATTAATTCCCTGTATGCTTTGTCAACACTCATGCCTGGAACACTGTCGTTAATTGGATCCAAGTGTTGCCAGTTATTTCTATTAAGGTCTGTTGAGAGTGTTATTTTTGGCACTACGCTTGGTGGATTGTCAAGAAGTTCGCCTGTTACTTTTAGTGTTTTACAAGATGTTAAAAACATTAAAAATATGCATGTGTATATTATGTTTTTCATGTTTAGTTAGTTAATTTTTTGAAACCCTGAATTTAGTTAATTGTCTATAATTTTAAAACTATTATTCTTTATTATTTAAAGGTTTGGCTATATTTATTTTTAACTGATGAAAAAACTTCAAAGAACCCTCTCTTTGCCTGGTGCAATTGCTGTTAGCGTTGGTGGCATGTTAAGCGGTATTTTTGTTCTTCCGGGACTTGCCGTTGGAATCACTGGCTCATCTGTTTGGCTTGCTTTTCTGGTTGCTGCTCTTTGTATTCTGCCTGCTGTTCTTTCTAAGTCAGAGCTTGCTACAGCTATGCCTAAATCCGGTGGAACATATGTTTACATTGAAAGAGCCTTTGGGCCTTTATTTGGAACAATTGCGGGAATTGGTCTTTGGCTTTCTCTCCTCCTGAAAAGTGCTTTTTCGTTAGTTGGGCTTAGCTTCTATTTGTATGTGTTAATTGAAGTTGATGCCTCATATACCAAATACATTGCATTATTGGCTTTACTTTTTATCCTTCTTTTGAACGTGTTTGGAGTTAAAAAAGTTGAAAAGACTCAGCTTGTAATAGTAACCATCAGTATACTATCTCTTGTGACAATTGTTTTTTTTGGTTTTAACTCGTTTGATTCAAGATTGATGGATCCGGTTTTTACTGATGGTAGTTCAGGGTTTATTGCTGGGGTTGCTTTTTTATATATATCATATGCTGGAGTAACAAAAATAGCAGCAGTAGCCGGGGAAATTAAAAACCCTGAAAAAAACCTACCTAGAACTATGATTATTTCTTTGTTGTTAATCACAACAGTTTATGTTTTGGTTGCTTTAGTTTTAGTTGGAAATGTTGACCAATCCGTTTTGTCAACAGACATTAAGCCAATACACACTTTATTTCAAACAATCGGAGGTGATTATTTTGGGTATTTTGCAGCTGTTGTTGGTGTAATAACCTTAATGTCAATGGCTAACTCTGGTGTTTTAGCTTCATCTCGTTTTCCATTTGCTATGGCAAAAGACAAAATGATGCCGGGGTTTCTAGGATCAGTAAATTCTAAGTTTATGACGCCAGTTGCGGCAATTTTGACCACTTCTTTACTAATTGGTGTTGCTATTGTTTATTTGGATGTTATAAAAATTGCAAAACTTGCAAGTGCCTTTAAGGTGCTGATGTTTATATTTAATGAGTTGTCTGTAATTGTTTTGAGGGAGACAAATGCCCAGTGGTATAGACCCTCTTTTAGATCTCCTTTATACCCATATGTTCAGTTGTTTGGAATTATTAGCGGTATTGTTCTTCTTGCTTTTTTAGGCGTTATGCCTTTGATTTCAGTGATGGGGGTTTTCATTCTTGGATTTTTAATTTTTTTAATCTACGGAAGAAATAGTGATAGGAGTGGTGTGATTTCTAATTATGGGATTTTATCCTTTCTTTTCAAGGGTTCCTCATCTTCAAAAGCAATTATTAAAAATGAAGGTTACGGTGAGGTAACTGACGTTGATGCTGAGATTGTGGTGCCTTTGCTGGGTGATGAAAAATCAACTGAAATGTTGGTTGAAATTGCCTCGTCAATTAACGATAAATCAAAACTGAATACAGTAAACCTTGTAGAGATTCCAAACCAAACGTTTTTGGAGGCAATTAAGATTGATTCTCCTATATCTGAATCAAAAAAAAGACGAGTATTGGCTTTAAAAAAGACAAAGAAAATTGATGTATCCTATGAAAGTTTAACAACTCATGATGTTGCAAACTCGATTAATAATATCACAGGGCAGAGTGCTTGCAAGTGGTTGGTTATGGGCTGGGATGGCAGAGAAAGCTCTGGGATTTTTGTTGGAAACCCCATCGGCTGGCTTCTGAGAAACGTGAATTCAAGTCTAGCGCTTTTCAAAGACAATGGGGTTAGGGGGTTTTCAAAGGTGTTAATCGCAATTAGACCAGGGAGAAGAAACAAACGCTTTATTGATGTTGCTGACAAAATTTGCTCTCATTTTGGCGCATCACTAACCTTATTAAATATTGTGGGCGAGTCTGACAACAATCAGAAAGTAAAAAGAACCGAGAAAAGTTCCTCTGAGTTGATCTCAGAAACTAAGTCAAAAGCTGTTGTTAAAATCATAAGAAGCAATAATCCAGTAGAAGCGATTTCAGAAGAGTCTGCAAGTTATGATTTATTGATTTTAGGAACGCCGGAAAAAGACAATTGGATTCGTGTGCTGTTTGGTGCTGGAGAAGACAGGTTTGTAAAAAAAGCTGCTTGCTCTGTTTTGCGACTTACCATTAAATAATATGAAACTGTATTCAATCGAGGCTGGGAAATTTAAACTAGATGGGGGCGCTATGTTTGGTGTTGTTCCAAAAAGTATTTGGCAAAGAACAAACCCAGCTGATTCTAATAACATGATTGAAATGTCGGCAAGATGCCTATTAATAGAGGACGGGGAAAGGCTTGTTTTGATTGATACGGGTATGGGCAACAAACAAAGCGAGAAGTTTTTTGGTTATTATTATCGCTGGGGCGAAGAAACACTGGGTTCATCGTTAAATAAGGCTGGATTTCATCCTGATGATGTGACAGATGTTTTTCTAACACATTTGCATTTTGACCATTGTGGAGGTGCTGTATCAAAAAAAGGGAAGGGCTCTCTTATAACCGCTTTTAAAAACGCTACTTATTGGAGCAACAAAGAACACTGGGGCTGGGCAACTAGTCCAAATAAAAGAGAAGTTGCTTCGTTTTTAAAAGAAAACATTCTTCCAATTGAAAAGTCTGGACAGCTTCAGTATGTTGAAAAAAACCCGTCTGATTATTTAACAAAAACCGATTTAGGGTTTGATGTTCTTTTTGTTGACGGACATACAGAAAAACAAATGGTTCCAGTAATTAATTGTGGTGACAAGAAAATAGCCTACGCCGCCGACCTTGTTCCTACTCATGGACACATACCGCTCCCTTACATTATGGGTTATGATGTCAGGCCGTTGTTGTCTTTAGATGAGAAAGAAAAATTTCTAAACCATTGTTATGAAAACAATATTTTCTTGCTTTTTGAGCACGACCCTAATGTTGAAGTGGCATCACTTTTGAAAACTGAAAAGGGCGTGCGGATTGATAAAAAACTAAACCTATCTGAGTTAATTTGAAAAAGTATTTGATTCTTATTTTATTGTTCTTTCCTGCCCTTGAAGCTCAGGCGCAGTACTGGCAACAGCATGCCGAGTATTATATGGACTTTAAGGTGGATGTTTCTGATTTTTCTTTTGCTGGCGATCAGGAGCTTGAGTACACAAACAACTCCCCTGACACAATTACGAAAGTCTATTATCATTTGTTTTTCAACGCCTTTAGGCCTGGAAGCCAAATGGATGTTAGGTCTCGTACAATCCGAGATCCTGACAGACGAGTAGGTTCACGAATTTTTGAACTTAAAGAAGAAGACTATGGGGAGCTGAATGTAATCTCATTAAAACAAAATGGAAGGTCACTTGAAATTAGTCAACGTGAAACCATTCTATTGGCAAAACTTAATAAACCTCTTATGCCTGGTGAAAAAACAATCCTGGATATGAAATTTGAAGGTCAGGTCCCAAAACAAATTAGGCGCTCGGGAAAAATGAGCAAAGAGGGGGTTCACCTTACCATGACCCAGTGGTTTCCAAAGCTGTCTGAATATGATTCTGAAGGTTGGCACCCAAACCCATATATAGCCCGTGAGTTTCATGGTGTATGGGGAAACTACACCGTCGATATCACTATTGATAAAAACTATGTGGTTGGTGGAACAGGTTATTTAATGAATGCCGATGAGATTGGTCACGGTTATGCAAAAAAAACAAAATCAAAAAACAAGGAAACTTTGACTTGGAGGTTTTATGCGCCTAACGTTCATGATTTTGCGTGGGCAGCGGACCCAGAATATGTACACGATATTGTAACATCAGACACTGGTGTTGATTTACATTTTTTTTATAAGCCCACAGTTAATATTGATGATTGGAAAAAGCTACAAGACGACTCTTTGAAGCTTTTGGAATATTTTGAACAAAACATTGGCCCCTACCCGTGGAAACAATATTCAATTATTCAAGGAGGTGATGGGGGAATGGAGTATGCGATGTGTACAATGATTACAGGTGAAAGGCCCTACCCGAGTCTGCTTGGGGTTACAGCCCATGAAATGTCTCATGCTTGGCACCAGCATTTATTAGCAACAAATGAGGCGAAACACCCTTGGATGGATGAGGGGTTTACAGAATATGCAACATCACATGCTGTAAATTATGTAAATGGGGTTAGCCCTAAGTTTCCGAATGAAAGCAGTTATGAAAGGTATTACGCACTGGCCAATTCAGGTGTTGAACAGCCCCAAACCGTTCACTCGGACAGGTATGACTTTAATTTTGCATACGGAGCTTCATCATATAGCAAGGGTTCTGTATTTATGGCTCAACTTGGTTATATAATTGGGGAAGAGAATCTTAAAAAAACGATTAAAAGATATTATGAAGATTTTAAATTCAAACATCCTACCCCAAACGACTTTAAACGTGTTGCTGAAAAAGTGTCTGGTGTTGAGCTAGAGTGGTATTTGAACGACTGGACAAGAACAGCAAACAAAATTGATTATTCTTTGGACATTTCAGATGTTATTCAAAATAGGGTTGTAAAAATCAAAAGAAAAGGCAGAATACCTATGCCACTTGATGTTGTCGTTAGCTTTGATGACGGAAGCTCTGAAATGTATTACATTCCAAATGATCTTTTGTATCTAGACGATTCCAGCGCAGAAATGATAATCGGCCAAAAGATTGAACACCCTGTTTATAAAAACTCGTTGTCTGAAATAAATACTCTTGAATCTTGGAACTGGGTGACACCTGAATATTCTTTTGCGATAAATGGAAATAAGAAGATTACAAAAATTGAAATTGATCCATCAAAAAGGCTTGCCGACGTAAACAGTGCTGATAATTCAATCTCTTTTGAATGAAACTAAAACCGATTAAAGACAAAAAGAAAATCGCCGCGGTTTTTGAAAAAGGAAGAGTGATAAACGGAAAAAACATTTCTATTAGGGTGTATAAGCTTAAGGGTGAGGAGCAGGGCTATGTGATAAGTGTGCCAAAAAAAAACTTTCCTCTTGCTGTAAAAAGAAATTTAATAAAAAGAAGGCTTAGGGTTATTCTTTCGAAAAGGTTGTTTAGTGAGGTTGGCGATGGTGTTTCTTTTTTTATTATTTATACTTCAAAAAAGATCTTAACTTCCTTAGAAATTGGAAACGACTTTAAAAAAGCCCAAACGCTTTTAAGTGAATGGGCTAATCCCAGTTAAATTTAATGTGCTCGTTCATTTCACTTGGTTTTAAAGGTTGGGTAGAATTGCCCGTTCTTACAAAGAATTTTTCTGTTCCATCAATTGAAAAATAAACCGGTTCTCTATATTTAGACTTAATTTTAATTTGACAGACCTCTTTGTTATCAATAGTGTGGAATTCAACGCTAAGATATTTGTCAAATGTTTTTCCTAAGTGTTTTTTTATAACCCCTCTCAAAACAAGCTCAAATCCATCACTGTCTCCTTTGCTAAGAACAGAGTAGTCGTTTTCAAGCCCTAAAACATTCCCGCTATCGTCAACACCAATCAGAAGGGTTCCTCCGTCGACATTTAAAAACCCAGCTACAGTTTTAGCGATTACAAGCTCTAATTTTTTGTTTAAAGCTCTATTAACCATGTCATATCTTAGGCTAGACTTAAACTCCAACTTCTGAGACTCTCCCTTTAAGATTATTTCCTTTAGCCCACCTGCGCTCTGGGTTGGTTCGTTTTTGAGATTTAACCTTGAGTCTAACATTTCTTTTATCTTTTCTGCCCTTTGATTGACGAAGAGTGAGTAATCGTCAGTGGAAATACCAAAAGAATCTATTCCGTTAATTATATGTGTTTTTAGGGTTTCCTCTAGCCGTTCGTTTAAACTGCTAAACTCCTCAATGTAATCCGATGGAGCTTTTGCGCCTATTTTTCTTTTATTTAATTTGTCGCTGACAAGAGTAATGTTCATCAAGCTGTTTTCGTTTCTGATCTGGCTTTTCTTTAAGAAGGCTTTAGGGAAAAAATGATGATAGTTTTTGCTGTATGCTCTTTTTAGGTGGTTGTTGTCTAGGTTAACCTTTCCGTTATCTAAAAAATCTTTTGGTTCCTGAAAACAAAGCAGGCACAAAATGGATTTGCAAAAACTGCTACCAGCGCTAAATGGGTATTCTACAAGATCTGATTTATCAATATTTATGTTGAAGTCTTTATAGTCAGGTCTTTTGTTTTCAATAATCAGATCGACTCTTTTAATGTCCAAAGCAAGTTTTCCTTCAGTACTGCTGGAGTATCTTTTTGACAAAGACACTCTCCAAAACAGCTCTTGTAAAAACTTTGCTTGATTGCCATTTGGCCTGTCTTTTGTTTTGTAAAAAAAGTATGAAAACGGAACAAGCAATGAGTCGTACGGAAGAAGGCTTGAAACAGGAATTCTGTATACAGACTTGAAATAATCAATGCTCTCTTTTATGCTGTCTATAACATCTTCCCAAACAGCTATTATTTCATTTTTATCTAAATTAAGAACCACTTTTCTTTTGCACTCTTTATTTTTCGATAGGACAAAAGAGGTGGTAAAAAGCAGAACGGATGTGTAGATTGTGTCGTACTGAACACTTTCAAGTTCTTTTAAAAGGTTGTTATAGCTTTGTTGCATATCAAACCCCTTTTCCTCGTCATAGGTTTTGGCGGACATTATTTCAAACAACGTTAGTGTTTGTCCGCCGGTATTAATTCTCGTAAAAACCTCAATTGCAGAGTCAATGTCGTCTTTTCTTAGCACAACTGTTGAAAAATCATACTGTTGAAAAAGGTTGTGGTAGTTATTGATTTTTGTAATAAGATTGTCGTCAAAACTGTTTTTAAGCTCTATAAAATGCTCAGTAAAGTGAAGCACTTTGCTTAAAGATATGTAGTTTGACTCTGATGTTTTTTCGTGAGTTATAATAGGGTCTTCGCTTTCATTTATGTCAAGGTCCAGATTAATATAAATTTTTGAATAATCTGTAACTTTTTTTTCCCCCACCTTTGTTATTTGAGCGCCCCTATACGCCGCATAAAGCGATGTGATTCTTTGTTGACCGTCCAAAACATATTGAATTTTAATGTCATCTGGAATTGGAGGAAGCTCTAGGTTTCCTATGTTTTTTATGTCGTTTAGTCTCTGTTTTGTTTCCCACAGAATGAATGTTCCGATTGGGTAGCCTTTTAATATACTATCCAGCAAGCTTGCTGTTTTGTCTATGCTCCAAACGAAATCTCTTTGAAATTTAGGGATCTTGATTTCCCCTTTAGATATTTCGTTTATCAGGTCGCTATATTTTTTCGAGTCTGGTTTTGGCTGCATATTCGTGTCAATTTACAATATTATTTAATTTTAAACATTTTAGGTGCTTTTTTAACATTTCTAAATGCCTTTGATGTGTTTTTTTAACTTTATAGTAAAAACTTTTGAACCAAAACCCAGAACAAATAGCAAGAGATAAGATCGATCAGATGCTGTCTGATACCGGCTGGGTAGTTCAGTCAAAAGACAGGGTAAATCTATCAGCAGGGAAAGGAGTTGCATTAAGGGAGGCAAATACAGAATCAGGTTCTGCGGACTACATTCTATTTGTTAATTCTAAGGCTGTTGGTGTTATTGAGGCGAAGGCAGAAGACCTTGGTTTTAAACTATTACAGGTTGAAGAACAGTCTGTACGCTATTCAAAAGACGCGATTAAAATAGGAAAATTTACCCTTGAGAGTGAGAAACCTTTTGTATACGAAAGTACGGGAACGGTTACAAGATTTACAGATTACAGAGACCCTAAACCAAGAGGTAGAAATGTCTTTAGTTTTCATAAACCATCTACTATTGAGGGATGGATTAAAAAAGGCATTTCATTAAGAGAAAGACTATTGTCGCTCCCAAATTTAGACACAACAGGACTACGACCAGCACAGATAGTTGCCATTGAAAATTTAGAGAATTCTTTCAAGAGGAATCGTCCAAAGGCACTTATTCAAATGGCTACTGGTGCAGGAAAAACATTCACCGCTGCAACGTTTATCTATCGATTATTAAAACATGTTGACGCCAAACGAATTCTATTTCTAGTTGACACCAAAAATTTGGGAGAACAAGCTGAACAAGAGTTTATGACATTTCAACCCAATGATGATAACAGAAAGTTTACAGAGTTATATAATGTTCAACGATTGACCTCTAGTTACATCGCATCGGATAGCCAAGTCTGTATTTCTACTATTCAAAGACTCTATTCAATCTTAAAAGGTGAGGAACTAGATGAGGGTGCAGAAATTGAAAATCCCGAAGAAAATACATGGTTGAAAAATCAAATGACTAAAAAACAAGCGGTTCCTGTGGAATACACTGAAAAAGTACCTATTGAACAGTTTGATTTTATTGTAATTGATGAATGTCATAGATCCATTTATAATCTATGGAAACAAGTCTTGGATTACTTCGATGCGTTTTTAATTGGTTTGACCGCAACCCCAGACAAGAGAACATTTGGTTTTTTTAATGAAAATGTAGTCAGTCAATACACCTATGAGGAATCTGTTACTGACGGCGTAAACGTTCCTTATGATGTTTACACCATTGAAACAGAAATATCTCAAAAAGGGGAGACCATTAAGGCGGGTTGGTTTATCGATAGAAGAGATAAATTAACAAGGCAAAAACGTTGGCAACAAGAAGATGAGGATACCGAGTACAAGAAGAATGACCTTGATAAGAAGGTTGTTAATCCAAGTCAGATTCGAAATATTATTAAGGAGTTTAAAAATGCCCTGAGAACTCAAATATATCCCAACCGATTTGATAAGAATGGTGACTACGAGGTGCCCAAAACACTCGTTTTTGCCAAAACGGATAGTCACGCTGATGATATCATAAAGATCATCCGTGAAGAATTTGATGAGGGGAATGATTTCTGTAAAAAAGTCACCTATAAAATTGATGAAGATCCTAAGTCTGTGTTAAATAGATTCAGAAACTCATATTACCCGCGGATAGCAGTGACAGTTGACATGATTGCAACTGGAACGAATGTAAAACCCCTTGAAGTTTTATTGTTTATGCGCGACGTTAAAAGTGTAAACTATTTTGAACAAATGAAAGGAAGAGGGACCCGCACCATCAACAATGACTCCTTACAAATGGTCTCTCGAGCTGCAATGAGTAAAACCCATTTTGTGATTGTAGATGCCATTGGCGCTACGAAATCAAAGAAAACAGATAGCCGTCCTCTTGAAAGAAAACCCACTGTCCCTATGAAAGATCTATTAGGTGCGGTTACTGTGGGTGTTGCAGACGAAGATTTGTTCTTGTCATTATCAAATCGATTGATACGACTTGAAAAACAGATTACAGAGAAAGAGAAGGATAAGTTATTAGAGTACACAGGGGGTAAAAACCTAAAACAGATTACTAAGGAACTTATCAATGCCTATGATCCTGATGAGATAGAACAAAAATCTCAAGTTGAAATTGAAAAAATTCCCATTGAACAAAGAACCCCTCAACTAATAAAGGATACTAAGAAAAAAGTACAGGAGGACTTAGTTAGAACCGCTGCAGCAACATTCAATGGAGAACTCAACAATTACATTGAAAACGTCAGAAGAGAACATGAACAATTAATTGATCATGAAAATATTGATACAGTAACCAAAAGCGAATGGGATAAATCCTCAATTGAAAATGCAGAAATCATTCTCAATGACTTTAAAGCGTATTTGGAACTCCATAAAGACGAGATCAAAGCATTGAGTATATTCTATAACCAACCTTATAACAGAAGAGAAATCACTTTCAATATGATTAAGGAAGTGATGGATAAAATCAGTCTAGACAAACCACTACTGTCACCAGTATCGGTGTGGAACGCATACACTACAGTTGAAGAAGTGAAAAGTGAATGTCCAAAAGATGAACTTACTGCATTGGTTTCCTTAATCCGAAGAGCTTGTGGAATTGACAGCGAGCTAACTTCTTATGATAAAACAATTGAGACCAACTTTAAGAATTGGATTTTCAAACAAAATGCAGGAAAACATAATCGATTTACCCAAGAACAAATGGACTGGTTGCGCCTTATCAAGGATCACACCGTAAGTAGTTATCATGTTGAAATTGACGACTTGGACTATACCCCCTTTGACAGCAAGGGAGGTAGAGGTAAAATGTATCAACTCTTTGGCAATGAAACGAAAGAGATTATTAACGAACTCAATGAAGTACTAGCGGCATAATGAGAAAAGATTGGAAAATCGTAAAGCTGGGCGAGTTTGCTACTCACGAAAAAGGCAAAAAACCAAAAAACCAAAAAGCTGAACAAGATGAGGTTTTTAAATTTCCTTACATAAATATTGAGGCTTTTGAAAAGGGTGTCATAGAAACATACACAGATGGTGAAAAATGCAGATTTTGTTTTGAAGATGATTTCTTAATGGTATGGGACGGGTCTCGTTCTGGTTTAGTAGGAAAAGGAATGAATGGAGCTTTGGGAAGCACATTGGTGAGAATAAATTTACCGGGTATTGAAAATAAATATGCTTATCACTTTTTAAGTTCGAAATATCAAGAGATTAACACAAGAGCAAAAGGCTCGGGAACCCCTCACGTTGACCCTTATTTGTTATGGAATTATGACTTTTCAATTTGTTCTCTCCCCGAACAACGCACGATAGTAGCCAAGTTAGAAGAACTCTTTTCAGGTTTAGATAAAGGGGTGGCTGACCTCAAAAAAGCACAAGACCAATTAAAAGTTTATCGTCAAGCGGTATTGAAAAAGGCATTTGAGGGTGAGTTGACAAAGAAATGGAGAGAACAACAAACCGGTTTGCCAAAAGCCGATGAATTGTTGGAACAAATTAAAGAAGAACGCCAAAAGCACTACGAACAACAATTAGAAAATTGGAAACAAGCGGTAAAGTTTTGGGAAGAAAATGGGAAAGAAGGGAAAAGCCCTGTGAAGCCTAAAAAATTGGTTAAAGTTTCCAACCTCTTACAGGAAGAACTTGACAAGTTAGATTCTTTACCAAATGAATGGCTTTACTCATATTTAGCTTTTGCGGGCGAACTTGCCCGCGGCAAATCCAAACATAGGCCAAGAAACGACTCAAAGCTTTTTGAAAACGGGAAATATCCATTTATTCAAACAGGAGACGTAAAGGCTCAAAAAATAATAACTTCTTTCGATAAGAAATATAGTGAGTTTGGTTTGCAACAAAGTAAACTATGGAAAAAAGGAACTTTATGTATAACAATTGCAGCAAATATTGCAGAAACTGGATTTTTGGGTATTGATGCTTGCTTTCCTGATAGTATTGTAGGTTTTACCCCATTCCGTGAAGTAATTGAAAATAATTTTATTGAGTACTTTTTTCAGTTAGCAAAGAATAGAATATCTGCTTATGCACCCGCCACTGCTCAAAAGAATATAAACTTAACAATCTTAGAGAATTTAGTTGTTCCATTTTGTTCTAGAAATGAGCAAAAACAGGTTGTTCAAGAAATCGAATCTCGTTTATCCGTTTGTGATAAAGTAGAAGAAAATATTACCGAAAGTTTAGAAAAAGCCAAGGCATTGCGCCAAAGTATCCTTAAAAAGGCCTTTGAGGGAAGGCTACTTTCAAACGAAGAAATAAAGAAGTGTAAAACAGCATCAGATTATGAGCCTGCAGCGGTTTTATTGGAAAAAATAAAAAACTTATAACATGACAGACTCAAGTATAATATCAAAAATATGGAACCTCGCCAGTGTACTCCGTGATGACGGTGTTGGCTATGGAGATTATCTAGAACAAATCACCTATTTGTTGTTCCTTAAAATGGCGGATGAATTAAATAAACCGCCATACAGCAAGGGGTTAACTTTTCCCAAACTAAAAGATGTTGAGGGGAATCAAATTGAGGACGGAGAAATCTGTAATTGGGAAACTTTATCCGCTAAGAGAGGTGCTGAATTGGAGTCGTTCTACAGTCAATTATTACGAAGTCTTTCAACGGAAAAAGGAATGCTGGGTCAAATTTTTACCAAAAGTCAAAATAAAATTCAAGATCCTTCAAAACTCCTTAAAGTCATCGACCTCATCAATAAGGAAGATTGGAATATGATGGGTGCAGATATCAAAGGAAAGATCTATGAAGGTCTATTGGAAAAGAATGCTATGGATAGTAGCGGAAGTTCTGGTGCAGGACAATATTTTACACCCAGAGCGCTAATCAAATCAATAGTTGCGTGTATACAACCCAAACCACTAAAAACTATTGCGGATCCTGCGTGTGGTACAGGTGGATTTTTCTTGGCAGCGTATGATTGGATCGTTGAGAATAATTCCCTTGATCGAGACGAAAAGGAATTCCTAAAGAATAAGACCTTCTACGGTAATGAAATAGTCGCTAACACACGTAGAATGTGTTTAATGAACATGTATCTACATAATATTGGTGAGATTGATGGGGATACTCCTATTAAGTCTGCTGATGCGCTAGTTTCAGATGACGGACTAAGAGTAGATTATGTGTTGGCAAATCCTCCCTTTGGTAAAAAGAGTAGTATTACAATTACCAATGAAGATGGTGAAGCCGAAAAACAGGACATGAGTTATAATCGTCAGGATTTTTGGGAGACCACCTCGAATAAACAATTGAATTTCTTACAACACATCAAGACAATGTTGAGGATTAATGGGGAAGCAGCAGTTGTTCTACCTGACAATGTTTTATTTGAAGGTGGTGCGGGTGAAGAAGTAAGAAAACAACTTTTGAAAACAACTGAACTACACACAATCTTACGTCTCCCCACAGGAATATTCTATGCACCTGGTGTGAAGGCAAATGTACTGTTCTTTACCAACAAACCCGCTAGTAAAGAAGCGTGGACCAAGGAAATATGGTTTTATGATTATAGAACTAACATTCATCATACTCCTAAAAAAAGGGTAATGACAATGAAACATTTAGATGAGTTCATAAATCTTTACAGCTCCAAAAATATCAATAGAAGATCAGAAACATGGTCTGAGGATAATGAAGAAGGAAGGTGGAGAAAATACTCTTACGATGAGGTATTGGAAAGGGACAAAACAAGTCTTGACATTTTCTGGATTAAAGACAAGAGTTTAACAGATTTAGATAATCTTCCTGATCCAGATATTCTAGCCAATGAGATCATTGAAAACATTGAGTCTGGTCTTAGTAGTTTTAAGGGGTTGTCAGAACACCTTGATAATGATGAATAGTTTTTTAAAGTTTAGTAAATTTGCTTTGCATCAAGAACGCTAAGGCGTACCAACCGACAGCTCGTTGCACGGTGGTTTAGAATGCGGGGCTCCTCCCAAACTAACGAGAAATCCTAAATTCTCTTGTTGCGGTTTAATTTAAATTGTAATAAAATGAAAAAAAGAAAAATTCAAATAACCTTTTTTAAAAAAGAAAAGGCTACTCAAAAACTGTTTAATATTGATAAAGAATCCCTCGAACTTTATGCTGAAATGATGAGGGATAGGTATGGCAAGGTTTAGTGGCGAGGTTACTTTTCGTGTAAAGTTTAAAGACCTTGGTGTTCCTGTTGGTTTTGGAATGACCAATTCTATAATTTTTCACGAATGTGCCACACAGATATATGTAAGGTCTGGCTGGTCAAAAATTTCTAGGAGCTTAAAAGACGAGAGGTTTGAAGTTGAAATAGTTGACAAAAAGATTGGTTGGTGATAAATAAAAAAGCCCCTTATTTAGGGGCTTCTTTAGGATTAACAATGTTTTACCACTGTTTAACTAGAAGTCTCATAAACTTTTTTTCTTGCTCAAATCCAGAGTAGTCAATTTCACTAGACCTTTCTTCTCTTTCTTTAGCAAATTTTGGGTTTTTCTCTCTAAACTCTTGATTGTTTTTCCATCCATCTAAATAGTCTGCATATGTTTTATATCCTGTAACATTCCATGCTGACGCATCACTGTCAGGACCACCTACACTAATACCGCCTGTGGCAAAAGACCTAAAATCTCTTGGATATTTTTCGTTCATATCTCTTACCATCATTCTCCATTTTCTTAGCTCTGCATTGTCTTCTGAGCTAAAAACTGTTACCATTTGGAACGGATAAATGTCGTCGCTAGACTGGTAAAACCTCCAGCCATTTGCCGAAAACACATTTTCATCGACAAAAGAATTCATTTTAGATGCAAACAACTGCCAGGAAGTATCTCCAAACTCTGGCGAATAGAGTTTTGCCATAGCTTCTGCTTCACCGCTAAATATTAACTCGTGAGTGAAGTTAAGGTCCGCTGCAGTAAACATTATTGCGTAAAGACTTACGGTTACTCCCTCATACTTGTTATTTGAGAAATAATCATCAATTAGTTTAACTACCATTTCCTCGTTTTCCGGCGCAACTTTTACTGCATATGCCGAGAACCTGTTGCTTTGAGAGAATGAAAAAGCAAAAACCAATATCATTATAAAACTTAAAAAATTTTTCATGGTTATTTTATTTAAAATTAAACGGCAAAGTTAATGAATTTCTATTTTTTTTTCTTTAAGAAAAGGTCAAAAACATTGCGGTGTGTGGAATGTTGTCCTCAAGATACTCATCACCTTTTGGAACAAAGCCGTGGAAAGTATAAAATTCAGTCAAATAAGACTGCGCAGAAATTTTAACAATATCTTCGTTTTTCTTTTTTAAATATTTTAAAGACTCTTTAACCAAGGCGTGCCCATACCCTTTACCTCTATGCGTTTTTTTTACAACTGTTCTTCCAAAGGAAGCTTCTTTAAAATATGTGTTTTTAGGAAAAATTCTAGTATATGCACAAAGGATATTGTTTTCATATAATAAAAGGTGGTCTGCTTCAGCGTCTCTTCCATCAACATCTTGGTAGGGGCATTCTTGTTCAACAATAAAAACTTCTGATCTCAAGCTAAAAATTTTTTCAACCTCTTCTTTAGAGAGGTCGCACCACTTTTTAATAATTGTTTGCATTTTAAGAGTCTTTTTTGTTGATTTTATTAACTCTTCTTTCGTGTCTTCCTCCTTCAAATTCAGTGTTGAGAAATATTTCTACGATTTCAATGGCTTCTTTTTTTTCTAAAAATCTAGCTGGTAATGATAAAACATTTGCATTATTATGAGACCTAGATAGTTTGGCTGTTTCCTTATTCCAACATAATGCTGACCTAACTCCTTTGTGTTTATTTGCAGACATACTAACCCCTATTCCGCTTCCACATATTATTATACCTTTTAAGCTATCATCATTAGAGACTTGCTCTGCTAACGGATGTGCAAAATCTGGATAATCTACACTCTCTTCGCTGTCACAACCTAAATTATTTACGCCATAACCCTTACTTTCTAAAACTTTTTTTATTTCGTTTTTTAAAGTTGTTCCTGCGTGATCATTTGCTAATAATATGTTCATAAGGTTCTTAGTAATTGTTTATAAGTTTGATTGTTTTTGATAACTGTTTTTTTATCATCCTTTTTTAACAAATTTAAGCTAATTATTGACATAATATTTTTTTTGATTTATCAACCGTTATCGTTTTAATAGTATTTTAATATCTTATCTAACTCTTTGTATATAAGCGTTCTTAGAGTTTACATTTTTGTTTATGTTATGTTAATAACCCTCGTATGCTTATATGTTGTTTTTTTTATAGTACATATTAACAAACAATCATCATTATAGGTATTTATATTTTATAATTATAATATTAGTGATTAATAACAATTGTTGATTTTTATAAAATTTAATCAATTAAGACATAATTTTATAAATTCTTAATGAACAGAATAGATTTAAACATTTTAGAAAAAAAAGCGGCTAGGTTGTTTTTTGAAAACAAGAAAAAAACCTATAACATCAAGCAAATTAAGTTTTTTTTAAATGTAAAGATTGATTCAATTTATATTAAAGATTTGTTGAAAAACCTTTTCCTTAAAAAATGCATCAATATTAATGAGCATGATAAATACAGCTTTAACAAAAGTTTGGTTTTTTTAGTTGGTATTATTGGAAAAAGAAAAATAAAACTGATTGATTTGGAATCATCAGCTGAGTTAGATATTAGTAGAAAAGAAAGCGCAGGGTTTTTTGAAAACGATGAGGTATATTATTCTATTAATAAGAAAGGAAAAGTTAATATTTTATCTGTCAAAAAAAGAACAGATCAAAAGTTTGTTGGAGAGGTAGAAATAAATAAAAATATTAAAAGTGTATTTATAAGAAAACAAAATGTACGTTTTATTATCGATGATAAGCAAGCAAAGAAAGAAGATTTAGTTGTAATGAGACTAAAAGACTGGAAACATGAAGATCCAGAAGGAGAGGTTTTAAAAGTTATTGGAAAAGCAAGCGATAGTGAGGCACAAACGCACGCTATTTTGGAAGAGTTTTCTCTTCCTTATGTTTTTTCAGACAAGGTTGAACAAGAAACAAATAATATAAAAAAAGAAGAAAGTTTAGAAAAATACAGGGAAGATCACAGCACTAAATTAACATTTACAATTGATCCTGATGATGCTAAGGATTTTGATGATGCCTTATCATTTAAGAAGCTTGATGATTCGAGTATAGAAGTTGGTGTTCATATTGCTGATGTATCCCATTATGTTAAGAAAGAAACCGAGCTCGATAAAGAAGCTTTTTATCGAGCAACAAGTGTTTATTTGGCAGACAGAGTTGTTCCTATGTTGCCAGAAAAACTTTCTAATGATCTTTGCTCTTTAAATCCTAAAGAAAAAAAGAATGTCTTTTCTGTTTTTTTTATTTTTAGTAAAAACCATAAAATTTCAAACATAAAGTTTTGTAAATCTCTCATCGTTTCTGACGAGAGGTTTTCCTATGAAGAAGCACAACACATAATAGAGAATAAAGAGAACACTATTCCTGCGGAAAAAACAATATCGGGTAATGAAAAAAAAGTAAACAAAAACCTTTTTAACTCAATAAAAAAACTTTATTCAATATCTAAATCGCTTAAAAAAGAAAGAGAAGATAAAGGGTCTATTTTTTTTAATAAAGAGGAAATAAGATTCAAAGTTGATGAAAAAGGAAGCCCTGTAGGATATAAAATAAAGAAGCAAAAAGAAGCAAATTTTCTAATTGAAGAATTTATGCTTTTGGCAAACAAAGCAGTTGCCACAAAAATTAAAGAAAACACAAGATCAGGGGTTTACAGAGTACATGATTTGCCAGATGAAAAAAAATTAGTAGAAATTGAAAGGTTTGTAAAAAACCTAGGATATAATAATAGGCTTGTAAATTCACAAAACATAAATAAAGAAATAAATACTTTGCTAAAAGCATGTGAAGGAAAGCCCGAAAAAAATGTCATAGATATGATGGTAATAAGAGCGATGAGTAAGGCAAAATACAGCTCACAAAACATAGGTCATTTTGGACTTAAGTTTGAAAACTACTCTCATTTCACATCACCAATTAGGAGATATCCAGACCTTATGGTTCACAGAATTTTATTTTCAATCCTGAAGAAAGAAAAATACTATGACAAAGAAATAGAAGAAAAATGTTTTCATTGTAGTCAAAGAGAGGAGTTGGCCACCAAAGCTGAAAGAGCCTCCACCAAACTAATGCAGGTAAAATACATGTCAAAACGTCTAAATGAAAAATTTGCAGGGATTGTTTCTGGCATAAATGAAAGAGGCATTTTTGTTGAAGTGATTTCAAACAAATGCGAAGGCTTTGTCAGAATGAAAGACATTCCACACGACTACTTTGTTTACAATTACAAAACAAACTCTTTAATCGGTCAAAACACAAAAGAAGAATACTGCCTAGGCGATAAGGTTTTAATAAGGGTAGAAAAAACCAATCTAGAAAAAAAACATATTGATTTTAAGATTCTCAGCAAGTCGGAATAAAATATTATTTTTAAAATATGCTAGAGTTTTTACCAGCGGTTCCACTTGGTATTCTGTTATCATTTTCTTTTGGACCATTGTTTTTTATCCTTCTTGAAACAAGTATTTCAAAAGGCATAAAACAGGCTTTTTTTATTGACGTTGGTGTTGTTGCGGCTGACATTACCTTTTTTTCAGTTGCATATTTCGGGGCAAGCAAGCTTATCACAGAAGAAAACCAGCCGGCATTATTTGTTTTAGGCGGTGTTTTGCTTTCCTCATATGGCGTGCTTTCTTTTTTTAAAACATATAAAAAAAGAAAGAAACAACAAAAAGGAAAAGTAAAGGTTATTCAAACACCAAACCTTTTTTCCTTAGCTATAAAAGGATATTTGCTTAACATAATAAACGTTGCCGTGTTGTTCTTTTGGACAGGCGTTCTATTTGTAATAGGTCCTAAGTTTGAAATGGAGACAGGAAAAATTTGGCTCTTTTTTTTGGCAACCGTTTCAACGTATATTATTGTAAACCTTTGCAAGTACTATTTCGCAAGCAAGCTAAAGACAAAACTTACTGACTCAATACTTTATAAAATGAAGCAAGTTCTTAACCTCTTTGTTTTTGTTTTTGGTGTTTATTTGGTGGTGTCCGGTTCTATGCCTTCGGTTATAGTCTTAAATTGAGGCACCGAGCGGATTCGAACCGCTGTACAAGCTTTTGCAGAGCTCTGCCTAGCCACTCGGCCACAGTGCCTTTTAAGGCATCAAAAGTAACAATTTTTAAACATCCGTTGAACTTAATGTTACAGAGACTGTTTCTACATCACCATCGATCGGCGGGTTGATCTTCGTAACAGTTATAGATACATGCTTTGAATGAGCACACTCATTATGAATTCTTTTAATAATTTTTGCCGCAACAGTTTCTATTAGCTTTGACCTTATGGCCATTTCTTCCACAACTATTTGTGTAACCAACGAATAATCCACCGCCTGATTAAGGTCATCATTTTGATGCGAAAGTTTATTTTTTACATCTACTGCAGCATCAACACGATAGTCAGAGCCAATAACGCCCTCTTCATCAAGACAGCCGTGGTATGCATACACCTTTATATTATTTACATGTACTTTCATTTTTCAAAAATATAAAATGAACACCTCATTTATAAATTAATTAACTTTGATTTGGTGAAAGAATCCAAAAATTTTATAGAAATTATTATTGATCAGGACCTTGAGCAAGGCTTTGATCCTGCCGATCTTTGTTTTAGGTTCCCGCCCGAACCAAATGGTTATCTGCACGTTGGTCATGTTAAAGCAATTGTTTTAAATTTTGAGTTAGCCAAAAAATACCAAGCAAAAATCAACCTTAGGTTTGATGACACCAATCCCGAAAATGAAGATCAAAAATACATTGACGCTATTAAAGAAAACATCTCTTGGCTCGGATACAGCTGGGATAAAGAGTGCTATGCTTCCGATTATTTCCAACAACTTTATGATTGGTCTGTTCAATTAATAAGTGAAGACAAGGCATATGTCGACTCTCAGTCATCCGAAGAAATTGCCAAACAAAAAGGCACCCCAACAGAACCAGGAAAAAACAGCCCCTATAGAGACCGGCCAACTCATGAAAGCCTTTCAATTTTCAATGATATGAAAAACGGAAAGTCTTCACCCGGACAACATGTCTTAAGAGCAAAAGTTGATATGTCTTCACCAAATATGTTAATGAGGGATCCTGTTATCTACAGAGTTCTTAACGCCTCACACCCCAGGACAAAAACTGACTGGGTAATTTTTCCAATGTATGATTGGACACACGGAGAGTCCGACTATATTGAACAGGTTTCACATTCCCTTTGCACTCTAGAATTCAAACCACACAGAGATTTATACGACTGGTTTTTAGACCAAGTTGTTGACCCAAAAAAAATTCGACCAAAACAGCGAGAGTTTGCTAGACTGAACTTAAGCCACACCATAACCTCTAAAAGAAAACTTTTGTTTTTAGTAGAAAGCAAGATAGTTGAAGGATGGGATGATCCACGAATGCCAACCATATCAGGATTAAAGAGAAGAGGCTATACACCCGAAGCCTTAAAAAACTTTGTAAAATCTGCGGGTGTAGCAAAGAGAGATAACATTATAGAAATGTCTCTTTTGGAGTTTTGCGTGAGAGAAGACCTAAATAAAAAGTGTAATAGAATGATGGTTGTCCAAGAGCCTGTAAAAATTACAATTACAAACCTGGAGGATAATCACAAAGAAATACTTGTGGTGGAAAATAATCCTGAGGACCCCAGCGCTGGAAGCAGAGAAATGTTATTTACAAAGACCATACTGATAGAAAGATCGGATTTCATGATTAATCCGCCAAAAAAGTTCTTCAGACTCTCTGTTGGAAATGAAGTTAGGTTAAAGGGCGCATACATTATTAAGGCAAATGAAGTTTTGCTAGACGAAAACCAAGCTGTCGCAGAAATACTATGCACTTATGACCCCAAAAGCAAAAGCGGATCTGGATCAGAGGAAAGCAAAAGAAAAGTTAAGGGCACCCTTCATTGGGTTTCATCAGAAAAAAACACCAAGGTTACAATAAGGGAGTACGACAGGCTTTTCGCTCACCCATCACCAGGGCAGTTCCCAACAGACAAATTACAGTCTATTTTAAACAAAGACTCTATGTCTGTACACGCTGGGTATGCAGAATTGGCCCTATCAAAATCCAAAGCCGGTGATTCATTTCAGTTTCAAAGAAAAGGATATTACATAGCAGACAAGGACTCATCTGAAGAATTACTTGTTTTTAATAAAACAGTTTCTTTAAGAGACAATTGGAAGAATAAACATAAATAACATAACTTTATAATTAAACAAAGACAACATGATCAACCTTTATAAAAAAGCAATTTCCAAAACTATTATTTTTTCATCACTAATCTTGTTAGTCTCGTGTGCAGATCAAGTGTCAAAAAAATCTGTCGACACCGCGGCTCAACTAGAAAAAGACTTAGAAATGTATCAAGACGTTTGGAACGCTTTTCTTGCAGGTGATACAAGCGTTATTAATCCAAATAATTTTACCGAAGATGTTGTTGTTGTTACTGCAGAAGGGGATATTGTAGGCATAGAGGACGTTAAGAACCACTACTTAAATTATTTAACAGGCTTTAGCGACATAGAATGGAAAATCAAAGATGCATTTGGTCAAGGAGACAGGCTGGTTAAGCACTGGAACTTTAAGGGTAAACACACCGGTGATTTTTTTGGCATCCCAGCAACCGGCAATTTACTTGATCTTTCTGGAACAACAATGGTAACAATGAAAGACGGTAAAATAGCTAAAGAGCACGACTTTTTTGATATGAAATCCATGTTAGATCAGCTCTTATCTTCTGAGGGAGATGTGGTTATAGATGAATATCAGCCAGTAAATTAAATTAAAAGATCTTTAACCAGGTTGTCCAATTCGTCTAACGTATACATATACAGATTCAAAAGGCTTACTCTTGTCTCAAAATATTTTAACTGTATTGTTAGATTAGACCTTAGCTCTTCGTCTTTATTAATGGACTCATGTAAAAGATTTGCATAGCTATTTATTGAAACTGAGTTGTCCTCAGCTGCTAAAACAATTTTTGGATGCTCCTCTGTCAAAACCTTAATAAGTTGCTCCTTTAAAGATTTTTCATATTCAACAGACGTTTTTAGCCTTGAGAAGTTCAGCGTATGTAGCCTAGTTAGCGCTTCTTTAACGCTTTCGGAACTTACAAACTTAATATTACCAGAATTTATCATTGAAGTGTACCTGTTCATCGGTGGTTCGAAATCCCTATAGTAAATTAAATTGAATTCAACCCTACCCTTGCTGGAAGTGATTTTTATTATCTCATCAACATCGAACTCAGAACTTATAAGTTCAGAATAAAGAGCTATGTCGTCGTTCCAGGCCGCAAGTCTTTCATCACAATATTTTTTTATTTCGTAAACCTCCTTCTCAATACTTGTTAAAACCTTTATCCTCTCTTTGTTGTCATTTCTTTTAATTGCTAATTGATTAAACCAAAAAGAAACTGTAACACCCAAAACAATGACAAGAAAGTCAAACAAATAAGGTTTAAAGCCCTTAAGCTTTTTTTTGCTCATTATTGGCGTTTAATCAATAGCCCCTAGATCTGCGGGTGGATCATCTTTTTTTGGCGGCGCTTTTAATGTAGAGCTCATGTCATTGCTGTCTTTAGCTTTTTTAGCCTTCTTCATTTCTTCACCAATTTGGTTACTTGCTGTAAATGATGCCACCATATTATTTAACATCTCAGATCCAGCCTGAGGAGAGTTGGGCATTAATATAAGGTTGCTGTTGCTTGCAGAACCCACAGACTGTAGTGTGTCGTAGTGCTGGGTAACAACAATTAAAGCAGACGCTTCTTGGGAGTTAATATCGACACCGTTTAAAACCTTAACAGAGTCCTCTAGACCCCTAGCAATCTCTCTCCTTTGATCGGCAATACCCTGGCCCTGCAGCCTTTTGCTTTCAGCCTCCGCCTTTGCTCTTTCCACAATCAAAATTCTTTGAGCATCTCCCTCAAATTGAGCGGCAACTTTTTCCCTTTCTGACGCATTAATTCTGTTCATGGAGTCTTTAACTTGAGCATCTGGATCAATGTCAGTAACAAGGGTCTTGATTATGTCAAAACCATAATTTAACATTGCGTCATTTAACTCTGCCTTAACTGCTACAGCAACATCGTCTTTCTTTTCAAAGACGTCATCCAAGATCATTTTCGGAACTTCCGCCCTTACAACATCAAATACATAAGAGGTTATCTGGTCTTGTGGAAAATCAAGCTTATAAAAAGCATCATAAACCTTGTCTTTTATGACCTTATATTGTACAGATACTTTAATTTTTACAAAAACATCATCCTTTGTTTTGGTTTCCACCACAACATCTAGCTGTTGAATTCTCAAGCTTAATCTGCCTGAAACATTGTCTACAAGAGGAATTTTAATTTGCAGCCCAGATTGTCGTACACTTAAAAACTTACCAAATCTTTCAACAATGGCTGCTGATTGCTGTTTGACAATGAAAAAAGTTCCAAAGATTAATGCAAGAAAAGTAAGTAGTATAATTGGTGTCAGAAGATATCCCATAGTTTTTTCCTTTTAATTTACGATTTTTTCTGCAAAAAATAAAGCAATCTCCTCTGTTAATTAAACCAGTATAGACCCGACCCGTTTTAAGACTTCGTCTTTTCCTAAAAAAACCATAAGTTCAAACAAATCTGGACCAGCCAGCTTTCCAACAAGACAAAGCCTCATAGCCCCCATTGATTTACCAAACCCAATGGTTGAGCACTCGTTTAGCAAAGCCTTAAGCTCCTCAGCGTTTCCAAAACTTTTTTCTAGAGCAGTTTTGTATTTTCTTAAAAATGAGAGGGAGTCATCATTCATCAACTTGTGTTTTAGACCGGTCTCAACCTCTTGCTGCCCAAATAAATAGCCATATTCAATTTCAATATCGCCTAGCCTATCCAGACGGGGTTTAATTAAGTCAATAGCATCTTTTGAAACAGCTAACCCATTCTCTTCCCCCAGTTCAGACAATCTTTTAATAATGTCTTCTGATGACAATTTTTGTATGTGTTGTGTGTTTAGCCAAATAAGCTTTTCAAAATCAAACTTAACACCACTCTTTCCAACCGAATCAATATCGAATGATTCAATGAGTTCGTCTATTAAGTAAACTTCTTTGTTGTCCCTTTTAGACCAGCCTAACAAGGCCATATAGTTTATCAAAACCTCTGGTAAAATACCGAACTCTTTAAAACCCACATATTCTTCTTCACCATTTTCCCATTTCAAAGGAAATACAGGAAAGCCAAACTTTTTTCCATCTCTTTTTGAAAGCTTCCCTTTTCCACTTGGTTTTAAAATTAGGGGTATATGCGCAAAAGATGGGGGTGACCAACCAAAAGACTTATATAAAAGAACATGAAGCGGAAGGGACGGCAACCACTCTTCCCCCCTAATTACATGGCTGATATTCATAAGATGGTCATCAACAACATTTGCAAAATGGTATGTAGGCATCTGATCTGATTTAAAAAGCACTTTATCATCAAGCTCTCTACTAGAAACCTCAATTTTCCCCCTTATTTCATCATAAAAACCGATAACCTTCTCCTCCGGCATTCTAAAACGAACAACGTAAGGAGTTGTTTTCAAAAGGTCTTCAACTTCATTTTTTTTTAACGAAAGAGAGTTAACAAGCTTTAACCGGTTGTGCGCATTGTAAATAAATGTCTTTCCTCTTTTCTCATGATTTTTTCTATGCTTATCCAAGTCCTCAGCCCTATCAAAAGCATAGTAAGCGCTACCGTTTTCAATTAACTCATTTATATATTCTTTATAAATACCCTTCCTTTCACTTTGCTTATATGGACCATACTCTCCACCTAGAGACGGTGATTCATCAGGCGTTAAACCACACCAATTTAAAGCTTCTTCAATATATTTATAACTTCCCTCAACCTCCCTTTTTGTATCAGTGTCCTCAATTCTTAAAATAAATGATCCGCTATTTTTCTTAGCAAGCAGATAGTTGTAAAGAGCGGTTCTTAACCCGCCCACATGCAATGGGCCTGTTGGGCTTGGCGCAAACCTAACTCGTACTGGACTAGGCATTAGTAGTTTATTTTTTTCATTCTTTCGGGAACCCGTTGGTTCATTATTTTAAACCATAAGGGTGGAACTAGACTTAAAAGTATTGAAGTGGGGTATCCGTACGGGAGCTGAGGACTTTCGTCATAACAGTCCAATATTTGATATTTTTTTGAGGACTTGTAGTGGTGATCACTGTGTCGCGTCAGCTCATACAACACTATTCTGCCAATACTGTGATTTGAATTCCAAGAGTGACATGTTTGTACACGCTCGTACCTTCCAGATCCCGTCTTAACTCGCCTTAATCCATAGTGTTCAATGTAATTGATTGTTTCAAGGAATAGAAACGAGATTATTCCTATGCTCACACAGAAAATAAAAGCCCCAGAGCCAAAGAATTGCCATATTGTATATAGATATGCGGATTGTATTAGCAAATACCAAAGCATATCATTTTTTATTGAGTAAAACACTGATCCTGAGCGATTTAGAAGTTCTTTTTGCTTTTTCCAAGCATCTATATACTGTTTTGTCACAGAGCTAATCCAAAAGCCATAAACACTCTGTTTGTATCTGGCTGATGCCCCATCTTTTGGCGTACCAACGTTTGTGTGGTGTCCAAAATTATGTTCGATATAAAAATGCATGTAAAGGCATGGCAATAGTAATATTTTAGAAAGAGTTTTTTCAAAAACTGAAGATCTGTGACCTAATTCATGGGCTACATTTATTGCGTTTGTGGCTAGGACTACCCCCCCAGACAAAGTAATTCCAACAATTTCAAAAACCGTATAACTATTGTTTGTTATGATATAGACACCCCAAAAAACTGTAGCGTATACAATTGGTACATTTAGGTACAGCATTAGGTCAAAAAGCTTGTTAACCCCTCTTTTTTCTACATCCTCCTCGCTAAGGTTTACGTTATCTTCCCCGACTATGAGCTCCAGTAAAGGAATTACCACAAATGCATACAAAACGGCCGAGTATGTTAAAACCCCATTTGATATGAACGAAACAACACATGCCAAAGGTATTGTGTATGCGGCTAAGTATTTTAGATCTTTCACACGGCAAATATATAAAATCGTTCACCTTTTTTATAATATGTTTGGACCTTATATATTTGCAGAAAAATTTTAAGTGATTGATTTTGTTTACAATACAGATTTTAGACTTTCAAACAAAGAGGTTTTTTCAAGATGGCTAATCTCTGTGACTAAAGTGGAGGGTTATCTAATAGACACTCTTGTTTTTTTATTCGTTGACGATAACGAAATATTAGAAATGAATAAAAAGTTTTTAAAACACGATTATTACACAGATGTTATCACATTCGGAGATCTTAAAGACAAAAAAATTTCAGGAGACATTGCAATTAGCATTGAAAGAGTTTTAGACAATTCGAAAACTTATGGCGTAGAGTTTGAAGATGAGCTAAAAAGAGTTATGGTTCACGGCTTACTACACATCATGGGCTATAACGATAAAGCAAGCAATGACAAGTCGGTAATGTCTCAGAAAGAAAAAAAAGCAATAAAGATGTTTCACGTGAAACACGTATAATATGTTCAACGAAGAATATGATTTAATAGTGGTTGGGGCCGGTCATGCTGGAAGCGAAGCTGCAGCAGCAGCAGCAAATATGGGCTCTAAAACATTATTGATCACAATGAATCTGCAAAATATTGCACAAATGTCCTGTAACCCTGCCATGGGTGGAATAGCAAAAGGTCAGATTATTAAAGAAATTGATGCTCTTGGCGGATATAGTGGTATTGTCACTGATTTCTCAGCTATACAATTTAAAATGCTAAACAAATCCAAAGGCCCTGCGGTTTGGAGCCCGAGAGCACAATCTGATCGAATGATGTTTTCTCAAAAATGGAGAGAACTTCTCGAAGAAACACCAAACCTTGATTTTTATCAAGATTCGGTAGTTGGCCTGCTTGTCGAAAAAAATAAAATTAAAGGAGTAGTTACTCAACTTGGTTTACAAGTTAAATCAAAGACTGTTATACTAACTAACGGCACATTTCTTAACGGTCTCATTCATGTTGGTGATAAACAATTTGGAGGAGGAAGGGTTGGTGAAAAAGCATCGTTTGGAATTACAGAAAACCTAACCACCCTTGGCTTTGTCTCAGGCAGGATGAAAACCGGAACTCCACCAAGAGTTGATGGAAGATCACTCAATTATAATAAAATGGAAGAGCAGCCAGGGGATACTAACCCCGGACGTTTCTCCTATTTACCCTCATCGCCCGTTTTAACAAATCAAAGAAGCTGCTACGTCACATACACAAATACTAAAACACACGATTTACTTAGGGAGGGGTTTGATCGCTCACCAATGTTTAATGGAAGAATTAAGAGTGTCGGCCCTAGATATTGCCCCTCTGTTGAAGATAAGATTAGTAGATTTTCAGAGAAAGATAGACATCAAATTTTTGTAGAGCCTGAAGGCTGGAACACTGTAGAGGTCTATGTTAACGGTTTTTCTACATCTCTTCCAGAAGAGATTCAATATAAAGCTCTAAAATCAGTACCAGGCTTTGAAGATGTTAAGTTTTTTAGACCAGGATACGCTATCGAATACGACTACTTCCCCCCAACCCAACTTAAACATTCATTAGAAACAAAACTTGTTGAAGGTCTTTTCTTTGCAGGTCAAATAAACGGTACAACTGGTTATGAGGAGGCAGCTTCTCAAGGGCTTATGGCCGGAATAAACGCTTCATTAAAACTCTCCGGCAAAGAACCATTTATTTTAAAAAGAAATGAAGCCTACATTGGTGTTTTAATTGATGATTTAATTACTAAAGGAACTGACGAGCCTTACAGAATGTTTACCTCCAGAGCTGAGTTTAGAATGCTCTTAAGGCAAGACAATGCTGATCTTCGCCTTACCGAAATATCTAATAATATTGGCCTTGCATCTAACGATCGTCTATCAATCGTTATGTCCAAAAAGAAAAAAACAGAACATATGATGGATTTTATAAAAAATCTTAGCGTTAAGCCTAAAGAAATTAACGAAACCCTTATTGCCAAAGGTTCCTCATCTATTTCACAATCGATGAAGCTATTCAAATTGTTTTCAAGACCTCAGCTTGCATTCAAAGATATATCATCAATTGAGTCTGTTGCAAACTATTTAATAGACAACAACGTAATGACTGAAATTATCGAACAGGTCGAAATACAAGTCAAGTATTCTGGATATATTGATAAAGAAAGCTCAAATGCAGAAAAACTAAATGCTTTAGAAAACATATCTATACCGAAAAATTTCGATTATTCTAGGCTTAAGTGTTTGTCTTCTGAAGCAAAGTCAAAACTCGAAAACATAAAACCAGTTTCTCTTTCTCAGGCCTCAAGGATAAGCGGTGTGTCACCCGCAGATATTAGCGCCATGCTTGTGTTTATGGGTAGATAGTTGTTTCACGTGAAACAAAAAATTAAAATGAAAGTTAAAGACCATTTTCTAACAGGTGAATCTTTTGAAATTAAAAAAGTCTCAAAAGGGGTTATGTCTACTTTTCCTAAAATTAATAACAAGAAGCTAAAACCATACTATAATTCTAAAAGCTATTACTCACACAACACCACTAACTCTATAATGTCATTGCTTTACAGTTGGTCATCTCGTTTTATGACAAAAAAAAAGATAAACTTAATCTCAGGCCTCTTGAAAAATAAAGGCTCTTTGTTGGATTTCGGATGTGGTAAAGGGGATTTTCTTTTAGCGGCAAAGAAAAGGGGTTTTGATGTTGCTGGTATCGAGTTTCTCCCTGGTGTTCAAAAAGAATTAAATAAAAAAAATATTAAGTTTTATGAAAAGATTGAACAACTATCTAAAACCGTCAGCGCAATCACTTTTTGGCATTCGTTAGAGCACCTCAACAACCCAAACCAAGCCCTTGTTTTAAGTAGAAAAAATTTAAAGGAAAGCGGGATACTTATAGTTGCTGTCCCAAACTACGATTCGTTCGATTCAAAATACTACAAAAGTTTTTGGGCAGCTTTTGACGCTCCACGACATAGGGTTCACTTTAACAAAATAGGAATAATAAACACCGTTCAAAAACACGGATTCAAACACCTGTATAACAAACCAATGTTTCTAGATGCAATTTATATTTCAATTTTGTCTGAAAAATATAAAGGAACTAAAATGTATTTCTTGTTTGGCTTTTTTGTTGGCCTTGTTTCGAATTTATTTGCTTTATTCTCGAAACAATACAGCTCAAACATATTTATTTTTGAAAAAATAAATTATTAAGCGTTTTTTAGACCTTTTTCTCTTTTAACAAGCCTGAAGTCTAAATATCCACAATCCTTGCTTAAACATAAAATATAGAAGTTTTTTATCACACAAAATGTTTTAAACACAACAAATCTTTATTTCGATTCTTCTTTTCGTTTTTTAGCTTCCTCAACTTTTTCCTCAAAAAGGTCTTTAAATTTCTTAGCTGTATTTGTTCTTTTTTCCTGATGCTTCTCAGCTATAGGTGCTATAATATCTTTTAATAGGTAGCTGGCAATTAAAAATAATAAAGCCACAATAGAGTATTTTATTATCTTTTTTTTCATTCAATTGTTTTGTTTAAATCTAACAAAATTAAATTTAAAGGTTTTTGATTAGTGAATACAAGTAGCCACAAAACCCTACGAAATTAAGTAAAGACAGGTTATACTGTTTTGTTTTTTGAGTTTGAACGGTTATTAATGCTAACCCAATCAACATTCCAATTTTTCCTTGATTCGTGTCAATAAAAAAAGGTGAAATCATCATGAAAATTGTTCCAATATAAATTACAACAAGCCTGTATAGTCTATCGTTTTTTTTAAGCTTTTTTTTCTTAACCCCCATGTATAAGCTTAGTTGTCTTAAACGCAATATCTGTAGCAATCATTGAAAGCTTTACGTTTCTTTTGGACTCATAGATTGCATTTTCAAAACCCGAACTTAAAGCCTCGATATTCTTTTCAGTTATAAACTTTGAAAATGCAGTAAAGTTAAATTCTGTTGAGGGTGTAAATGAAACAAGTTCATTAATTTCTATGTTTTTTAAATATGCTTGCCTTAAAACCTCAATGGAATATTTAAAAAAACCTTGAGCATCTTGTTTATCCATTTTTCCAATTCCCCGTGACCAGTTTACGAGTTCAGCCAAACTTTTCGAGCTTCTGTTTGACTGAAAAGCACTTCTCATTAGCTCACTGAATAAAGATTCAAACTCACTGTTTTTTAATATATCATTATTTTTTTTTCTTTCACCACAACTAATTATCTGGCATCTTGAAATTATTGTGGGCAACAACTTCCTTATGTCATCGGTTAATAAAATGAAAACAGTTTTATTACCAGGCTCTTCGATAGTTTTAAGAAGCATGTTAGACGCCTCTTCATTCATCCTTTCGGCCATCCAAATAATTATAATCCTATAATTAGAATAAAAAGGAGCTATAGATAATTTTTTAATCAAAGACCTAATTGAGTCAATATTGATTATGGGCTGCTTATTTCCATAACCACTACTTTCTTTCCATTTTGACATAGATACTTTTAAACCAGACTCAATAGCCATTGAAGACCAATTGTTATAGTGGAAATCGTATAGATCTTTTTTTTTGTTATTAGATATTGGAATGGGGAATACAATATGCAGATCTGGATAAGAAAGTGCGTTTATATCTTTAATTATTTTATTTTGAATCACAGGATTTGTTTCGCTGGACAAAAGGATTTTTTTTGCAAACTCTAATGAAACTTTCAACTCGGTTTCTGATCCATCAGACTCAAATATTAATGCATTTGGGATTCGTTTTGAGTGAATAATTACTTCTAGCTCCTGACTGATATTTCTAGACTCCATTATCCTTTAAATTTAATATTTAAAACTTACAAATAACATATATTTGATTCTATTATGAAAACGATTGATCATTTCAATTTTAAAGATAAAAAAGCACTCATCAGGGTTGACTTTAATGTTCCTCTTGAAAACGGAAAGGTTATTGATTCAACAAGAATCCGGTCTGCTGTACCAACAATATTAAAAATTCTTCAAGACGGTGGAGCATGTATTTTAATGAGTCATCTTGGGCGACCAAATGGGTTTGAAAAGAGCCTTTCCTTAATTCAAATTAAATCAGTCCTCGATAATATCTTAGCAATAAAAACAAAATTCTGTGAAGATTGTATTGGCAAAATAGCGGAAGAAGCATCTGATAAATTATCTATGGGTGAGGTTTTAATTCTAGAAAATTTGCGCTTTTATAATGAAGAAACCAAAGGAGATGAAGTGTTTTCTAAGAAGCTTTCTAAGCTTGCAGATTGTTACATAAATGATGCTTTTGGAACTGCACATAGACCACATGCATCAACAACCGTGGTTGCAAAATATTTTGAAAACAAATTTTTTGGTAAGCTGCTTGAAAAAGAAGTTCTTGCTATTAAAAGAGTAATTAGTAATGGAAAGAGCCCTATACTTGCTGTTTTGGGCGGCTCTAAAATCTCTTCTAAAATTCCAATTATCGAAAATATTATAGATAAGGTTGACGATATAATAATCGGAGGGGGCATGGCCTTCACATTTATTAAAGCACTTGGGGGTAAAATCGGACAATCCATTCATGAAGACTCTATGCTTAAAAAGTCTTTAAGCATTTTAAAATTAGCTAAAGAAAAAAACACAAAAATTCATTTACCAGTGGATGTAGTTTGTGCCAAGGAGTTTAAAGAGGGTGCTGTCTCAAAAGTATTTTCAATTAACTCAATTCCTGATGAATATGAAGGCTTGGACTCTGGACCAAAATCTGTAGAAAAATTTAAACAAATTATTTTGTCCTCAAGCACAATTTTATGGAACGGGCCAGTAGGTGTTTTTGAGCTCAATAGCTTTTCAAAAGGAACAAAAGAAATAGGAGAAGCAATAGCTGAAAGCACAAAAAAGGGTGCTTTTTCACTAGTTGGAGGCGGAGATTCGGTTTCGGCAGTTAAGAAGTTTAAATTAGAAAAGGAAGTAAGCTATGTTTCCACAGGCGGCGGGGCGATGCTTGAGAGCTTGGAGGGTAAAATTTTACCCGGTATTAGTGCGTTGGCAAAATGAAAAAGATTCTGTTTGTAATAATTATTCTATTTGTTCTTCAATCCTGTGGAGAAAAGAATGCTGTATATAAGCCGGAGTCATCTGGAAGAATTAATTCAATAACAGTTGTGCTTGACAATAAAAGTTGGGACAATAAAATTGGAGATAAGATAAGGGCATTATATGCTGATGAATTTATGGGGCTTCCACAGATTGAGGAAAGATTTACCTTAAAGCAAATGCCTTATGAAGCATTTAATGGTTTTTCCAGAACAAGCCGCAATATTATATTTATCAATAAAAAATCTGAGATTGACTATCAATTCCAAAAAAACAAATTTGCCAACCCTCAAATTTACCTAGAGATAAGCGGAACCAGCCTTCAGTCAATAATAGAACAATTAGATTTATCAAGTAATGAGGCTATTAGAAAATTTTCAAATGGTGAAATTGAAGAAAATAAAAGAAGGATACTCAAATCAACAATGAATGACCTCAAGCCTATTGATGAATTCTCAATAAGTATTAAAATGCCTTCTGCATACAGCCTATATAAAGAGGATAAAAACTTTATTTGGTACCAAAAGCCTATTGACAAAGGGCATTCAAACCTGATAATTACCGAACTATTTGTTGGCAAAGATGTTTTTGATTACACAATAGATGAGGTAACAAGCTTGAGAGATTCTGTTGGTCGAAGTTTTTTACTTGGTAGAAATGAAAATAGCTTTATGATAACCGAAAAGGAATACCTTGCCCTACAAAAAAAAGTTAACTATTATGGAACAAAAATGTTAGAAACAAGAGGGACGTGGGAGGTCCAAGGTGATTTTATGGGAGGACCATTCATAAATTATATTGTGGAAGATAAGGTAAATAATAGGCTTCTTTTAGTAGAGGGGTTTGTATTTGCTCCATCAAAAAGAAAAAGAGATAATATCATTGAATTGGAAGCAATTATAAAGTCGATAAAGTTTAAAAAAGGTTCTATTTAGACTCCTTGTCCTCTTCTTTATCTTCTTCTTTAGTTGCTTTTTTAAATTCTTTTATGCCCTTACCAAAACCCCCCATAAGTTCAGGAATTTTTTTACCTCCAAAAAGTAACAGAATTACAGCTACAATTATAATTATTTGCCAAGGACCAATTGCATAAAATAAATATAAGCTCATACTAAATATTTAATGCTAATTTAAAAATAAAATTTACTCTTTCATTGATTGTAATGTAAAACTTACTGTTTGTTATATTTGCTATTCTAGATGGAAAGCTCAAAAAAGAATAATATAAAAAAAAGAGAATCTAAAAATTACAGGCTTGTTATTCAAGAAGAAAAAACCTATAAAGAAAAATTTAAACTTAAACTATCAAGGACTAATGTTTTTTTGACAGGAACTTTTATTTCCTTAATAATTGTTTCAATCACAACCTCAATAATATTTTTCACACCAGTTCGTGAATACATTCCGGGCTATGACACCACAAAAATGAGAATACAAGCAATAAACAACCTAGAAAAACTAGACTCTCTAATCAATCAATTGTCAATAAATGAAAACTACCTTCAAGCTGTTTTCCAAACAATAAATGGTGAAGATTACAAGAACATATACACAAATGAAAGCCAAAGGATAAGTGTAGATCTTTCGGAGTTGGATATGAGCCTCAGAGTTGAAGATTCAATTCTTAGAAAAGTTGTTGAAAGAGAAGATAAGTTTAACGTTATTGAATCGGAGACACAAACATTAAACCTAGAAATGTCTTCCCCTGTAAGAGGTATAATTATAGAGTCTTTTGATGTTTCCATCAAACACTATGGCGTCGATATTGTCTTGAAAGAACAAACACCGATAAAAGCTGTAGCTGACGGAATTGTTCTATTGTCTGAGTGGACAATTGATTCTGGACACACTGTAATTGTATATCACAAAGACCAACTTACAAGCGTATACAAACACAACTATCTATCAAAAGTTAAAACAGGGGATTATGTAAAGCAGGGCCAAGTAGTTGCTCTTTCAGGAAACACGGGAGAACTAACCAGTGGACCTCACCTACATTTTGAGCTTTGGGACTCAAATGGCCCTATAAACCCTGAGGACTTTATTATTTTTTAATAGCCTATGATCAGTCTTATTGCAAAAGTCGTGGCTCATTTTAGGGTTAATAAAATAAAAAAAACATACACAAAAGCTACTAAAATCCAAGAGGATATACTCCAAAGGTTAGTTAAAAAAGCGATGAAGACAAAATTTGGAAAATACCATGGGTTCAAGAAGATTTCAAATTATGATAATTTCAAAGAAAAGGTACCGATCAGGGATTACGAATCCTTTAAACACTATATAAATGATATCCAAAAAGGTCAAGAAAACATACTTTGGCCAGGAAAGCCAAAGTACTTGGCTAAAACATCAGGAACAACAAGCGGAGTTAAACTTATTCCTATAACAAAAGAATCTTTACCCTATCATATAAATTCATCAAGAGATGCAATACTCTTTTATATTAAACAAACTGGAGATAGTGGGTTTTTAAATGGTAAAAATATTTTTATTCAAGGCTCACCAGTGCTAGAGCATTTGAACGGAATTCTTATTGGGAGACTTTCTGGAATAGTAGCCCATCATGTTCCAAAGTATTTACAAAGCAGAAACCTACCATCAATGAAGACCAATTCAATAGATGATTGGGAGTCAAAAATTGATGCTATCTGTGAAGAAACACATGAAAAAGATCTAAGAGTGATCGGAGGAATACCATCATGGGTACAGATGTATCTGGAGAGGCTATTACATAATCAAAAAGAAAAAAAAATAATCAATTTATTTAAGAACCTTTCATTATTTGTTTACGGTGGAGTAAACTTTGAGCCATACAAAAGAATTTTCTTAAAACTCATTGGTAAAAAAATCAACACAATTGAATATTATCCTGCATCAGAGGGATTTTTTGCATATCAAAATGACCAAAATGACCCCACACTTCTTTTGCAGTATAATTCTGAAATTTTTTATGAGTTTGTCGAGGTTGACCAGATTGAAAAAAAACGACCGAATCGCTTAAATCTATCACAGGTTAACCTTAATAAAAATTATGTAATGATAATTTCAACAAACGCAGGTTTGTGGGCCTATAATACCGGTGACACTGTTATGTTCAAATCAATTAATCCACCAAAAATAATCGTAACAGGAAGATATAAACACTACATATCAGCATTTGGAGAGCATGTTATTTCCTCAGAAGTGGAGCAAAGTATAAAGTATGCAATAGCCAAGACCAAACAATTGGTCAAAGAGTTCACTGTCGCACCAATGATTGATGTTTCAAAACCAGACTTGCCTCACCATGAGTGGTGGATCGAATTTGATAAAGACAGTAGCCCGATTGATAAATTTGCAGAAATTGTTGATTCTGAAATGAAGAATCAAAACATATATTACAAAGACCTGGTAGAGGGAAAGGTTTTACAACCATTAAAAGTGGTCAATGTGCCAATGGGAACATTTAAAAACTATATGAAATCCCTGGGAAAATTAGGTGGCCAAAACAAGGTTCCACGACTATCCAATAATAGAGAATTTGTCCATGGTTTAAATAAGTACATTAAAAAAAATAGAATCTAAAAATTAAGGTTTAATTTTATTTTGTGAATATATTAATTGTTGGTTCAGGGGCTAGAGAAAGTGCGTTTATTTGGAAGCTAAGTCAATCTAGAAAAAATATCAATATTTTTTCAATTAACCCAAATGCTGGTGCTCAAGAATTGTCAACCCCAATATACACACAAAAGGAAGATTTAAAATTCATAAAATCAAAAGTAATTGATCTAAAAATTGACATGGTTTTGGTTGGTCCCGAAATTCCTTTAATCAATGGAATTCAAGATTATTTAAAAAAATACCCCCTAACAAAAAAAACTGCAGTAATAGGACCTTCAAAAAAAGGAGCAAAACTTGAAGGCAGTAAGGATTTTGCTAAAAATTTCATGCAAAAATATAATATTCCAACAGCAAAATACAGATCTTTTTCACAAGCTCAAATTCAAGAAGGGCTAGATTATCTGGAGACAATCAAACCGCCATATGTTTTAAAGGCTGACGGACCCGCCTCAGGCAAAGGAGTTTTAATAATTGATAATATTATAGAGGCAAAAACACAATTAGAAGAAATGTTGCTTGGTAAGTTTGGAGAATCGTCAAAAACTGTAGTTGTTGAAGAGTTTCTTGATGGAATTGAAATGTCATGCTTTGTTTTATTTGATGGAAAAAATTATAAAGTTTTACCATATGCAAAAGATTATAAAAGAATTGGAGAAAATGACACTGGCCTAAATACTGGCGGTATGGGTTCTGTTTCTCCTGTACCATTTTTAGATAAAACTTTAAAACAAAAAATCGAAGATAAAATCATAAAACCTACAGTTGAGGGTATTAAAAACGAGAATATTGATTATAAAGGTTTTATTTTCATTGGGTTAATAAATGTTAATAACGAGCCCTATGTAATAGAGTATAATGTTAGAATGGGAGACCCTGAAACGCAAGTGGTATTATCAAGATTAAAAAACGATTTTATGGATCTCCTGATTAGTTGTTATCACCAAACCTTGGACGAGTTAGAATTGGCGGTGGACTCAAATTATTTTGTAAACATTGTATTAGCCTCAGGTGGATACCCAGGGAAATATGAGATAGGAAAAGTAATTTCGGGTATTGACAGTGTTGAGGGAAGTGTGATATTTCATGCAGGTACATTAAAGAAAAATGATGAGGTTTATACAAATGGGGGAAGGGTTTTATCAGTTGTGTCAACTGCCCCCAATTTGAAGGAAGCCCTTAAAAAATCATATAAGACAATCTCTAAAATACAGTTTCAAGGAAAGACTTTTCGAAAAGATATTGGATTTGATTTATAGAAAAGAGTGAGCTGTTACATCTTTATCTTCCTCACCAGACTTATCATACTTTATTAGCTGAAGAGTCCAATACAGCAAGGCCGAGGCAATAACTAACATCAAACTAAAATTGATGGCGTTCTGAAAAATCCAGTTAGAAATTTCTAAACGAATGAAGTCAAAGGGTATAAATAAAACTTCTACGAATAGAAACTCAATTGCTGCAAATAAATCTTTTACCTCCATAGTATATGCTTTTGCAAATTTACTCTAATTTTGAATATAGTTTATATATTTAATTAAAAATGTCAGTAAGCTCAGTTTGTAATAAGGTCTTTAAAATAGCCATTGATGATTACCACATTTCTAACTCTGTAGACGGGGAAAAAACCAACCCCTTCAATGATTCTTCATCGCTTGAAAAAATCATTTATAATAAGTGCTGGATTGATACTGTTCAGTGGCATTTAGAGGACATTATAAGAAAACCAAATATTGAGCCCTCTGAAGCCTTAAAAATAAAAAGAAGAATTGACTCAAGTAATCAAGACAGAACTGATATTGTTGAAGAGTTGGATGATTACTTTTTTAAAAAATATTTCTCAGAAACCCCTAAACAGGAAGCAATTTTAAATACAGAAACTCCAGCTTGGGCTATTGATCGATTATCAATCTTGTCATTAAAAATATATCATATGAAAGAGGAGGCTGAAAGAGATACTGCCTCAACAGATCATAGAAAAAAATGCTCATCTAAACTGAGCATTTTAATGGAGCAAAAATCAAATTTATCCATGGCTATAGATCAATTATTTGATAACATTTCAAATGGAAAAGTAAGAATAGCAACCTATAAGCAAATGAAAATGTATAATGATGAATCCCTAAACCCAGAGCTTTATTTGCAAAATGATTGATGAAAAAAAGACCTTAATTCTTAGATTTTCATCTTTAGGAGATGTGGTAATGACGATTCCAGTTCTCCGATGTCTTGAAAAAAAACATCCAAATGAAAAATTTGTTTTTGTCACAAGAAAAAAGTTTACTCCTTTTTTTTGTGAATTTAAAAACATAACATTTTTTGAAGCAGACTTTAAAAAAAGACACAAAGGGGTTTTTGGACTTATAAGGCTTTTTAGGGATCTAAAAAAAACCAACCCGAATAAAATTGCGGATCTTCATAGCGTATTAAGAACACGCCTTCTAAAGTTTTTGTTTCAACTATCATTTCACGTGGTTGTTTCTGTTGATAAAAAAAGAAGTGAAAGAAAAGCGCTTACAAGAAAAAAAAATAAAATATTCAAACCATTAACATCAGTTTATTTTAATTATCAAGAGGTGTTTAACAAGCTTGGGTTTAATATTGACTTAACCACAGATCATTATTTCCCCCCATCTAAAAAATTTAATTTAAATACTGAAAAGATTGAATTAACAAGCCGAAAGCTAATAGGGGTTGCCCCCTTTGCTAGATATTCAACAAAGATGTATCCCCTAGATTTAATGCAGAAAGTAGTAGGGTTTTTAGACCAAAAACATACGGTTTTTTTATTTGGCTTTGGAAAATTTGAAATGGATATAATTGAAAAATGGTCTAAAGCATTTAAGAATGTTTATTCAAGTTCAAGTTTGGGTGGATTTGAAAATGAAATTGCATTAATTTCAAATTTAGATTTAATGATATCAATGGATTCTGCGAATGGTCATATAGCATCTATTTATAATGTGCCTGTTATCACCATTTGGGGGCTTACCCATCCTTATACTGGTTTTTCAACCTTCTGTTCAAGGCCTGAAAATCAATTATGTGTTGATAGAGAAAAATACCCCATGGTACCCAATTCTATTTACGGGAACAAGGATCTTGATGGATATGAAGATGCAATGAGGTCAATAAGTTACAATGAAGTGTTGACAAGAGCTGAGGCAATTCTAACCTATTAAATATCATCAAAATTAATTGTTATTTTATCACCTAATGGTTTTGAAATACAGGCAAGAACAAAACCTTCGTTTTGCTCCTCATCAGAAAGGGCATATACATCTTCCATTTCTGCTTTGCCTGAAACAACTTTACAGATACATGTAGTACAGATGCCACCTTGACATGAATGTGGGGCATCAATTCCATTTTCTAAAGCACCGTCTAATATCGTCTTATCAGAATCCATGACAAATTCAAGTTTTTCATCATCTAAAATTACTGTTACATTTGTAGTGTTCGCCATATTCGTGCAATGATATGAAATATTTTAGAATTAAATACGATGTATAAAAAGCTAAGCCTGATTTTTTTGACAATATTATTTATTTCTTGTTCTGCAAAAAAAGAGCCTATTGTTTCACTAACACCACTTAAGGCAAAATTTAATATACTTTTCAACGGTAATCTTTTTTTAGAGGAAGGTATTAATAAACTTAAGGACCTCTACCTGGAAAACTATTGGGAAATATTACCACCAATCATGATTAATAATGTACTTGAATTAGAATCAGATTATCCGACTAAAAACTTCACAAGATCTGAGGAAAAAGCAATAAAAGTTATTCAAAGGTTTGGAAATGAAAACAATACAGACTCAGATTATATCAATAAGGCTTACTTGCTTCTTGGAAAATCTAGATTTTACGACAAAAGGTTTATTTCTTCTCTGCAAGCTTTCAATTATATAACAAAACAGGAAAAAATAACTGACGTTTGGTGTGAAGCAACCTTTTGGAAAGCACTAATTAATTCTAATTTAGGACAAAGAAACTTAGCTTATTCAATAATTGATCAGGCACTCAAAAAGGAAGCTCTTTCAGATGAGAATAAATCAAAATTATACCTGGCTAAATCGGAGGTCAACTATTCTAATAAAGAATACGACTCATTAATTTCTAATTTGAAAAATTCGATTATTTTCTCAAAAGATAAAAATCAAAACGCAAGGTCAAATTTTATAATTGGGCAAGTTTATATGCAGAAGGGCCTAAAAGATTCATCAAACGTTTATTTCTCAAAAACAATTAAATCACATAAGAGTAAAGCCTCTGGCCTGGTAATCAATGCCAAGCTATTTAATTTAAATCTAAGCAAAGAATCAAATGAAAAGGATTTTTCAAATCTGAGTTCTGACCTGAGAAGTTTTAACCAAATTCCTAGGATAAATTTTTATAATGCAAAAAAACTATTGCTAATAAATGAAGACGTTAAGGCAAAAACTCTTTTAAAAAAAGCAATTAGAATTAACGAAAGAGACATAAACCTATTTACCAATGCCTACAACGAACTTTTCTTAACAGAGCTAAAAAATAAAGAATACTTAGTTTCCTCAAATTATTTGGACACCTTAATCACATACTATGATCCTAATTCAAAGAGTTATTTACTCTTGAACGAGCAAAGAGAGAAGTTAAACTTAATTTCAGATTTAGTCCAACAAAACAAAAAAATTGATTCATTGATATATATGAGCCAATTTTCTGATGAGGAAATCAACACGATGCTAAACAATAAAGAAAACGAGTTAAATATAATTAATGAGGAAAAAACAAAAACTTTAAACACATCCCTAAGTTCATTTTACTTTGATAATCAACTTGCTATTCAAAATGGAAAAAGAATTTTTTTAATAAAATGGGGAAACCGAACGAATGTTGACAATTGGAGAACTTATTCCGTTGGGTCTTCAAATACAGTTTTGCAAAATGAAAATAAGCAAGATGTTATAGAAGATTTTAGATCTTTTAATGATCTTCCTAGATCAAAACAAGATAAAGACAGTCTTTTGAATATTTCTAATGAAAACCTCTCAAAGCTAGGGTTGTATTTATATGAATATTTCAATGACAAAATAAGTTCAGAGGATGCACTGTCAAAAGTTAAGTTAATGGGAAAAGTTCAAGAGAAAGAGTTCCTTCAAAGCAAATACTATTTACATCAAATATATTCATCAAACGAATTTAACGCACCTAAAAAAGCAATGGAGATTAAGGAGTTTATTACAATTAATTATCCGCAGTCAACTTATGCAAAGTTTTTGAGCAATCAACAACTTGAAGCACTTTCAGAAAACACTAAAGACTCTTTAGTCGGTTATATTAAAAATATAATCGAATTAAATAAGCACCCATTAGCATTAAAAGTTATTGATTCATTAATTAATTTATCAGCAAGTAGAGACTTTAGGTTTAATTTATATGAACAAAAGCTGAAAGTATTAGGTAGGCTTTACAAACCAAGTAAATATTTGGAAGAGTTAAAAAATATAAATGTCCTTTATCCAGAAAAGACAGACTATTTATCAAAAAAAATTAAATACGTTGAGGGTCTTGTAGAAAATAAAATTTCATATAGCGACAACGATTATATTTTAGCTTTTATTTACGACGAAAAAAAAATGCATGAATTGCTAAGTGGGTATGGATTTGTTCAGGAACCATATGAAAAGAACACATATCTTTTAGTTAAATATGGTTTAGGCAGTAGAGTTGAGGCGGAAGAGTTTGTGGACTTGATTATGCAAAACAAAAAAATATTGTCAAACGATAAATATTTTGTACTTTCGACCTCCCAGTATATTAATATGCTGGTTTTTAAAACATTAGAAATAAATAAAAATTAGATTATGGCAGAGAATAAATTTTTTTCATCACCATCCGTAGATATAATTGAGTCATCCACAAAAATTGTAGGCGATATTTACTCAAAAGCAGACTTTAGAATTGACGGTATTGTTGAGGGAAATATAACAACAACTGGAAAAGTTGTTGTTGGAAAATCAGGTAAAATCAATGGTAAAATCAATTCTTCTAATGCTGATATTTCTGGCTCTGTTTCTGGTAAAATTGAAGTTTCTGAAACACTCTCATTGATGTCCGAGTCATTAATCCAGGGAGATATTGTAACAGGAAAACTTTCAGTCGAAGAAGGTGCTCAAGTAGATGCTTCAATATCGATGAAATCTGGTAAACAGCTGAAAGCTGTTGAAGGCAAATCAGAAAACAAAATACAGTCTGAAAAAACAGCCTAATCCTTTATTGGTTTTTGTTGTAATTAGTTTTGAAATGGGGATCATCATGTTCCTTTTTTCAAGACTTGGTAAGTGGCTGGATTCTCATTATAATTTCCAAAAATTATTTACTTTTTCACTTACATTTTTAGGTTTTATTTTAGCGTTCTACATTGTTTATAAACAAGTAAATAAACTTAATAAATAGCTTTATTTTTTAACTAATTATCCTAACTTTGGGGGCATATATTTTACAGAAAACCTGAAATGTTTTTTTCAAAAAAATTTCTACTTGTAACTCTATTTTCAACTTTAGCTTTTTGTAGTGCTTTTTCAGCTGAACCCTTTGATGAAAAGAAGGATAAAAAAACAGAGATTAAAAAATATATTACCCATCACCTAAAAGATTCTCACAGTTTTTATTTGACCTCTTACACAAAAGCTGATGGAAAAAAAGTTTACATAGAATTACCACTGCCTGTAATTTTATACGATAATGGTTTCAAGTTTTTTATGTCATCTGACTTTAAGCATGGCAAAGAGGTTGTAGCCGATAGTGAAAGTTTTTACAGAATGAATTATGATAATAATAAAATTTATAAGACAAACAGTCAGGGTGATATAATTAAAGATGAATACGGTAAAATAACAAATGAAAAACCTTTAGATTTTTCAATTACAAAAAATATTGTAACCATACTTCTTGTTTCCTTTTTGATGTTATTTTTATTTAACTCACTTGCGAGATCGTACTTAAGAAACAATGGTATCGCTGATGGTGTAGGTAGATTTTTGGAGCCAATAATTTTATATGTTAGAGATGAAATTGCCATTCCAGGAATTGGACCAAAAAAGTACAAAAATTACATGAGTTATCTTTTAACAGTCTTCTTCTTTATATGGTTTTTGAATATGCTAGGACTAACACCTTTAGGCGTTAATGTTACCGGAAATATAGCAGTAACATTTTCCTTAGCCTTATTAACTTTTTTACTAACTAATTTAACCGCTAATAAAAATTATTGGGGACATATTTTCTGGATGCCAGGAGTGCCAATACCGCTTAAAATAATATTGGCACCAATCGAATTTTTAGGCTTATTTATAAAGCCTTTTTCACTACTAATACGTTTATACGCAAATATTCAAGCTGGACATATTGTACTATACAGTCTGATAGGTTTAATGTTTGTTTTTCAAAATTTGATAGGTAGTAGCTTGTCTTTTGCACTTGCATTTTTTATATCAATTATTGAGATTTTAGTAGCGTTATTACAAGCGTACATTTTCACAATGTTATCCGCGCTTTATTTTGGATTTGCTGTTGAGGAGCATGGTGAAACTGAACATTAATAAATGAATAAATTAAACTAAATATATAATTATGGAAATACCTTTAATAGTAGGCGGAGGCCTAGTCGTAATCGGAGTTGGAATTGGAATTGGCCAAATTGGAAAAGGAGCAATGGAAGCTATCGGCCGTCAGCCTGAAGCTAGCGGAAAGATACAGGTAGCGGGAATTATTTTTGCCGCATTGATTGAGGGAATTGGTTTTGCTGCTTTATTTGCGCTCTAATAATTTTTAAATTTTATGGAAAAATTAATTGAAGAGTTTTCAATTGGTTTGTTTTTTTGGCAAACCGTTATTTTCTTGTTGTTAATCTGGTTATTGAAAAAGTATGCATGGACTCCGATCCTCAATACAATTAATGATAGGGAGGAAGGCATAAAGAATGCTTTAGAGTCTGCCGAAAAAGCAAGAGAGGAAATAAAGACATTAAAGGCTAGCAACGATAAGGTGCTTAAAGAAGCTAAAATTGAACGAGATAATATTTTAAAGGAAGCCAGTAGTTTAAAAAAGTCAATCTTAGAAGAGGCTAAATCTCAGGCGAAAACAGAAGCCCAGAAAATTATAGACAACGCCAACGACTCGATTAAAAACGAAAAGGAAGCAGCTGTTTCAGAAATTAAAAAACAAGTTGCGTCACTTTCAATTGAAATTGCTGAAAAACTTATAAAAGAAAAGCTTTCAGATGATGATAAGCAAATGAAAATTGTCGAAGCATTAATAAAAGACGTTAAACTTAAATGATCAACACTAGGGCTGCAAACAGATACGCAAAAGCTTTTTTGAGCATTACAGAATCAAAAAACGATCTGATGATAATGTTTAAAGACATGAGTTCTGTAAAAAAGGCATTTGAAGAATCTCATGAGTTAAAGCTATTTATTGATTCAAAAGTTATAAAAGACAATGATAAAGTAGAAACCTTGAAAGAAGTGTTCACTGACTTGTCAATTCAATCAACAAACCTACTTATGCACTTAATGAATAGTGGTCGTATTGATTTGTTTGATGATGTTGCGAAATGCTTTGTCGATCTTTATAATGAAAAAGTAGGTAACCAAAATGTCACCTTGATTTCGGCAACAAAATTATCGGAAGAGTTATTAAGAGAAATTAAATCCAAAGTGAAATCCTTAACATCTAAAAATGTTCACCTAACCAATAAAGTGGATAAAAATCTGATTGGAGGCTTTATACTTAAGGTTGGGGATAAGCAATATGACGCTAGCTTTAAACAACAATTGAAAAACTTAGAGCAAGAATTTTTCAATACATCAATACAATAAATTATGGCAGATATAAAACCAGCTGAAATATCAGCAATTATAAAAAAACAATTAACCGGATCAGATATTGGTCCTTCATTGGCAGAGGTTGGGACAGTTCTTCAGGTTGGAGATGGGATAGCAAGAGTTTATGGTCTATCAAATGTACAATACGGAGAATTAGTCATGTTTGAAAATGGAATGGAAGGTATCGTATTAAACCTTGAGGAAGACAATGTTGGAGTAGTTTTACTGGGGCCATCTAAAGATGTTAAAGAGGGAGATACAGTAAAGAGAACAGAAAGAATTGCATCGATTAATGTTGGTGATGGTGTAGTTGGAAGAGTAGTTAATACTCTTGGTGAGCCAATTGATGGAAAAGGAAAAATTAAAGGAAAAATGTATGAGATGCCACTTGAAAGAAAAGCACCAGGCGTAATATACAGACAACCCGTTAACGAGCCTTTACAAACTGGAATAAAATCCATTGATGCTATGATCCCTGTGGGAAGAGGGCAAAGAGAGTTAGTAATAGGAGATCGTCAAACGGGCAAGACAACAGTTTGTATCGACACAATTATAAATCAAAAAGAATTTTTTGATGCCGGGCAACCTGTATATTGTATTTATGTTGCAATTGGGCAAAAAGCATCAACAGTTGCTGGAATTGCAAAAACCCTGGAAGAAAAAGGAGCCCTTTCTTATACTACAATAGTAGCTGCAAACGCTTCAGACCCTGCACCTATGCAAGTTTATGCACCTTTTGCTGGAGCGGCAATTGGAGAATATTTTAGGGATACGGGCAGACCTGCTTTAATTATTTATGATGATTTATCAAAGCAAGCTGTTGCATATAGAGAAGTTTCACTTCTTTTAAGAAGGCCACCTGGTCGCGAAGCTTATCCTGGAGACGTATTTTATTTGCATTCAAGATTGCTGGAGAGATCAGCTAAAGTTATCAATGATGATGGTATTGCAAAAAAAATGAACGATCTTCCTGATAGTCTTAAGCCTATAGTTAAAGGAGGCGGTTCCTTGACAGCGTTACCAATAATTGAAACACAAGCAGGAGACGTTTCTGCGTATATTCCTACCAACGTTATTTCTATTACAGATGGTCAGATTTTTCTTGAATCAGATCTGTTTAACTCAGGAGTAAGACCCGCAATCAATGTTGGAATCTCTGTTTCGAGGGTGGGTGGATCCGCTCAAATTAAATCAATGAAAAAAGTTGCAGGTACTCTCAAACTTGATCAAGCTCAATTTAGGGAATTACAAGCCTTTGCTAAATTTGGATCAGATCTGGATCCTGTAACACTGGGTGTAATTGAAAAGGGAAAAAGGAATGTTGAAATTTTAAAGCAAGCACAAAATGATCCATTTACGGTTGAGGATCAAGTAGCCATTATATACCTAGGTTCAAAAAACCTTTTGAAATCTGTTCCTGTTGATAAGATAAAAGAATTTGAAAAGAAGTTTTTGGACTTGATGAATGTAAAGCATAAAAAAACTCTTGACATAATTAAGCAAGGTAAGCTTACAGATGATGTATTATCTACTTTAGAAAGTGTAGCCGCAGATCTTTCATCGTCCTATGAATAATTAATAGATGCCAAATTTAAAAGAGATAAGAAACCGAATTACGTCAGTAACTTCAACAATGAAGATAACTAGTGCGATGAAAATGGTTTCAGCGGCTAAGCTTAAAAAAGCACAAGATGCGGTTACTGCCATGAGGCCTTATTCTGAAAAATTAGGAGAGTTGATGTCTAGCTTTTATGACATAATTTCATCATCCAGTGTGTCTCAATTATCTGAAAGTAGAGATATTAAAAATATTCTTTTAATCACAATATGTTCTAACAAAGGGCTTTGTGGTGCATTTAATTCTAATGTTGTTAAAAAAGCTATTTCCCTAAAAAATCAATCAAGTTTTTCAAAAGCAAATTTCAGTTTCCTTGTTATTGGTAAAAAAGCAAATGATATAATTTCAAAAACAGAAAATGTAATTTCAAATCACAGTAGTATTTTTGAAAACATTAATTATGATGACACAGCAACTATAGTTGACAATATAATTGAATTATTTATAAATGGTGAATATGATCATGTGGAGCTTATCTACAATACATTTAAAAACGCTGCTAATCAAACTACCATTTCAGAACAATTTTTGCCGATTTCTGCTCCAGAAGATTCAGAAGTTTTATCTGATTATATTTTTGAACCCTCAATGGAACAAATTGTTTCTGACTTGGTGCCCAAGTCATTAAAAATACAACTATTCAAAGCAGTAAGAGATTCATTTGCGGGCGAACACGGAGCTAGAATGACAGCTATGCATAAAGCTACAGACAATGCAAGCGAACTCAAAAGTGAATTAGTTCTAACGTATAATAAAGCAAGACAAGCTGCAATTACAAATGAAATTCTTGAAATCGTTTCTGGAGCTGAAGCGCTGAACGGTTAATGAAAGTCAAGATAATTAATAAGTCTAATAATCAAAACCCCTTTTATCAAACTAGTGGATCTTCAGGAATGGATCTTAGGGCATTTTTATCATCTTCCGTTATTTTATTGCCTGGCGAAAGAAAATTAGTACCCACAGGTATATATCTAGAAATTCCTGAAGACTATGAAGCACAAGTTCGTTCTAGAAGTGGACTCGCATTAAAAAAAGGCATATCAGTTTTAAATTCACCTGGGACAATTGATGCTGATTATAGGGGGGAGATAGGTGTTATTTTGATTAATTCTTCTAAAACTCCATTTGAAGTAAAGCCTTCAGATAGAATTGCTCAGCTTGTTTTTGCAAAAATAGTTAAAGTTAATTGGCAAAATTCATCAAACCTTGATGAAACAGAAAGATCTTCAAGGGGTTTTGGTAGTACCGGGACTAATTGATATATTGATAGATTCGAATTTTTGAAAAATTGGTAAACATCAAGACATATTGCTTAATTTTTATATTCTTTTTCAGTAGCTGGGCCTTTTCCCAAACCACAAAAATTAAACAGCTTGAGAGCCAAAGGATTTTAATTAAAAAGGAAATTGAAAATATTAACGCATTATTATTTGATAACTCAAAGACAACTAAAATTGCATATAATGATCTGGAAAACATTTCAATTAGAATATATAAAAATCAGGAGCTGATCAAGTTGACCAATCAGCAAATCAATATTTTAACAAATGAAATTGATAAAAAAAATGATTCAATTGATTTTCTTGAAAGCGAAATAAAACAAGTTAGAGAACAGTATTCACTAATGATTAAAAACTCATACAAAAGTAAACTTAAAGAATCTAGACTGATGTTTTTACTTTCTTCTGATGATTTTTTACAGGCCTTAAAACGTTCTAGGTATATAAATCAATTTTCAAAGGACAGAAAAAGAGTAGCTAATAAAATCTCAAATTCAATAAAGCTGTTAGATAAAAAAATTGTAACATTAGATTCCCTGAAATCTGACAAAAACAATTTACTTACACAAAATGAAGAAAATCAAATCAATTTAGAAGCTGAAGAAAAATCAAAAGAAAGATTGATATTTGGATTAAGAAGAAAGGAAAAGGCATACAAAAAACAAATCAATGAAAAACAAAAGATTTCAATAAACCTTGATAAAGAAATTGATCGTCTAATCAAAGAGGCAATAAGAAAGTCTAATGATGAGTCTGACAATAACCTATTTAAACTAACACCAGAAGCAAGGGCACTTTCCGAAAAGTTCAGTGCAAATAAGGGAAATTTACCTTGGCCTGTTGAGAGAGGTGCGGTAATACAAAAGTTCGGTTTACAACCCCACCCTGTAGTCAGAACAACCAAGATTCAAAGTAATGGTCTAGTTATTGCCACCACAAAAGATGCTGAAGTTAGAACGGTATTTAACGGCACTATTCTTTCAATTTTAAAATTTAAAGGCAGTAATATTACCGTACTCGTTCAGCACGGAAGTTATATCACAGCTTACAAAAACATTGATGAAGTTTATGTTGAAAAAGGAGAAAAGGTTTCTGCTTTGCAGAAAATAGGAAAAGTATTTAATCCAAAAGACGGCTCTAAATCAACGTTGCAGTTTAGTATTTTTAATAACACCAAAGCTATAGATCCATACATGTGGATTGTAAAATAAAATGTCCGTAGACACGAAAAAAATAAAAGAGGAAATAATTATAGAGGGTGCGGAGATGCATAACCTAAAAAATATAAATTTAAAAATTCCAAAAAAAAAATTAATAGTTATTACAGGTCTTTCAGGTTCCGGCAAGTCAAGTTTAGCATTTGATACAATATTTGCTGAAGGTCAGAGAAGGTTCATTGAAAGTTTATCTTCATACGCAAGACAGTTCTTAGGTAAAATTAAAAAACCTAAAGTAAAAAAAATAAATGGCTTGTCTCCCGCAATTGCAATTGAACAAAAAGTAAATAATTCAAATCCAAGGTCAACCGTTGGAACGAGCTCAGAAATTTATGATTATCTGAAATTACTTTACTCTAGAATTGGAAAAACATATAGTCCAGTAACAAACAAAGAAGTAATTATTGATACCCTTGATACGGTTATTGATTATATAGGTAGTTTTAGCGAAGGAGATAAGTTTTTAGTTATGGTCAAACTTAACTGCCCAGAAAATATTGAATTAAAAAAATACTTAAATCTATTTCTAGATGAAGGTTATGCCCGAATAGAGTCGGACGGAGTCATTTATCAAATAGAGGATTTCAATTCTAAAAATAAAGAAAAACTCTATTTGGTTATTGACAGATCTATTTACAAAAATGATAAAGATTATTTAGACAGGATCACTGACTCAATTGAAAACGCTTTTTATCAAGGAAATGATGAGGTTTACATAAAAACTTTGAAGGATGGTTGCTATAGATTGTTTTCAAAAAAATTTGAGCAAGATGGTATAAAGTTCATTAAACCAACAGAACATTTATTTAGTTTTAACAACCCATTTGGAGCGTGTAGTAATTGTAACGGATATGGTGATATAATGGGAATTGACCCGGAACTTGTAATACCAAACACCAGCCTTTCTGTTTATGAAAATTGTATTGCACCTTGGAGAGGACAGAAGCTAAGCAAGTACAAAGATTTACTTATAAAAAACTCTCAAAAATTTAATTTCCCTATTCATCGCCCATATTTTAAATTAAGTAAAAATGAAAAAAAACTAATTTGGGAGGGTAATGAATATTTTAAAGGAATCAATTACTTCTTTGCCAAACTTGAAAAAAAAATGTACAAAATTCAAAACAGAGTTATGCTCTCGAGGTACAGAGGAAGAACTCTATGTACTGTATGTGGAGGGACACGGCTTAGAAAGGAGGCAAATTACGTTAAAATAAATGGATTATCCATCTCTGATTTAGTACAGCTTCCAATTGATGAGGTTTTAGATTTTTTTAATAAAATTGAACTATCAGAAACAGATTTAAAAAAGTCTAATAGAATCATTGTAGAAATAAAAAACAGATTGTCGTTTTTATGTAAAGTGGGACTTCCATATTTAACCCTAAACAGGAAATCAAATACTCTTTCAGGTGGTGAAACTCAAAGAATAAACATAGCAACATCAATTGGTAGTGCACTAGTTGGGTCAATTTATGTGTTGGACGAACCCAGTGTTGGCTTACATCCTGAGGATACAACAAAACTAATTTCAATTTTACAGAATTTAAGATCCATAGGGAATACAGTCATAATTGTTGAACATGATGAAGACATAATTAGATCAGCAGACCAAATTATTGATTTAGGCCCTGGGGCTGGAACTTTAGGAGGTGAGGTTGTTGCTCAAGGATCTTTAAATCATATTATAAAGTCAAAAACGATTACAGCTAAATATCTTCAAAACCAAAATGAAATTCCCATACCGTCAAAAAGAAGAATTAGCAATAGAAAAATTGTACTTAAGGGTTGCAGGGAAAATAATTTAAAGGACATCAACATAAGCTTTCCCTTAAACTCTTTAGTCTGTGTAACTGGAATCTCTGGAAGTGGAAAAACAACACTAGTAAAAAAAATATTGTACCCCGCTTTGTTACAATCAAAAGGTATTTATACAACTAAGCCTGGTCAATTCTCATCCATTAGTGGAAATTTGGATGATATAAACACTATTGAGTTCATTGATCAAAACCCCATCGGCCAATCTTCTAGATCAAACCCTGTTACATATATAAAAGCATATGATGACATTCGCAACCTTTTTGCTAAACAATCAGCATCTAAACAATTCTCATTTAAGCCAAAACATTTTTCATTTAATGTCGATGGAGGAAGGTGTGATGATTGCAAGGGGGAGGGCACAATAAAAGTTGAAATGCAGTTTATGGCAGACATCAATTTAATTTGTGAAACATGTAAAGGAAAAAGATTTAAAAAAAATGTTCTACAAGTAACATATCAAAATAAAAACATTGATGATATTTTAAAAATGACAATAGACGAAGGTTATAATTTTTTTCATGAAAATGGTCAAAATAAAATTGCAAATAAATTAAAAGCTTTAATTGATGTCGGCATGGGCTATGTCAACTTAGGACAATCCTCATCAACTTTGAGCGGTGGTGAAGCACAAAGAATTAAGTTAGCATCTTTTATATTAAAAGGGCAATCAGCCGCCAAAACACTATTTATTTTTGATGAGCCAACAACTGGCCTTCATTTCCATGATATTAAAAAACTACTAAATTCGTTTAACCATTTAATTAGTTACGGCCACTCAATCATAGTAGTAGAACACAATATAGAACTAATAAAGTCTTCTGATTACATTGTAGATCTTGGGCCGTATGGTGGAATAAAAGGAGGAGAATTAATTTTTGAGGGACCACCTGAAAAATTGGTGAAAAACAAAAAATCTCTTCTTACTAAATTTTTAAAAACTAAACTTGGATAAGATTTTTTTTATCACTGAATTTATTTCATTAGAAATTCCCATTGCATAAATCAAAATAATATAAACTGCAGAAACTGATACAGATTTTACAATTATTTCAACCAAATAGTTATGATTAAAATCAACTGAATCAGTTATAAAAAAAAGAATTGCAATCAGGATAAATACCTTAAGTGTACTCAAAGAGTAAGGTTGTATTTTAAGCTTATATTTTAAGTAGATGATTTTAAGAAAAGTAAAAACAAATATTACAATTAATGTAGATAAGGCAGCTCCATTAATGCTATATAAATCGATCAGCTTATCATTAAGAAAATAAACAGAAACAGCCATCAACAGCGAAAAGGGTAATGTTATTTTATAAAATTTTGCTGTAGCAAGAATTGCAGGTCCACAACCAAAGCTCATTAAAATCAGTTTGCTTACGGATATTATTAAAACAACCAAAACAGCAGTCGAATATGAGGAATCTAAAATCAAATTGTAAAAAGGATTTACATTTAAATTTATCAGTAAGAAAAACAGTCCTGATACTATAATTAGATTAAGCGAGCTTTTTTTATAAAGGGTTTCAAGACCCTTAAAATCATTTTCATTTAGCGCTTTTGCAACAAGAGGATTTACTATTTGAAACATAGCTCTTCCAGGAATTTCAACAACAGTCGCAATAAAAACAGCTACAGCATAAAATGCTGTTTGTGATATTACTTCTTTTTGAGGAATCATAAACTTATCAATATCAATTAATATACTGGCAGCTGATCCTGCTAAGAAAATAAATAGTGAATAGGTTAAAATTTCACCTATGTTTTTGGGAATAGAAAAATAAAATTTTGGAAGGTATAAATAAAAAGAATAAATCATCATAATCAAAAGCCTCACGTAATAAAAGCCAGTTAGCCACCAAATAAAATTCTCCTTTGTTATTTGTCCAAGATAAACCAAGGTCAGTAAAATCAGAATTGACAGTCTTGGAAATATTTCTTTTAAAAAATTCCCAAATACAGTCTTCAATTGAACCCTAGACCAAGAATAAAAAACCTCAAAATAAGAAGTTGCAAAAGCTACTAAAAATATTACCCAAACATAAGAATCAATTATTGGATTCTGGACTGATAAAAAATGACCGATTGTGTCATGAAATTGCACTACCAATATTGAAATTGGAATAATGGTTAGTAATGGAATAAAAATGACGGACGACATGAAAACATCTTTTTCAACTTTATTATCGTAGGAAGAAAAATATTTTATAATTGTATGTTGACTTCCGAATGAAACTAGCGGCATTAAAAGATTTGAAGTAGCTAGTAAAAAAATAACAAGTCCATAATATTCAGCTTGAAGGAAAGCTG
>CACCYT010000002.1 GCA_902550325.1 uncultured Bacteroidota bacterium
ATAATATTGTTGGCACAAATAGAAAAATGGACTTAGTTTGGAATTTGGATTCAAGACGGCAATCCAGAAGTGTAGATTATGAAAATAGATATACTTATATCAACTATATGGATAAAGATGGTAAAATAAGAGAACTGAGTGCTTACTCTGAGGATGATGAAGTCGGAGAGGTTAAGTGGCTTTCATACAGTCAACATTTTTTCAATTCAATTTTAATTTTCAATGATATAAAATCTGAAATAGATATGAAATCAAGGAATGTGGATCTTGATTATAGTAGAAAAAAATATAGTAAAGCGGTTGACGATGATGATAAACAAATTTATCTCAAAAGTTTTAACACTAAAATCCCAATTGACATAAGTCGCTCAAATGAGATAAGTGAGTCAATGAATTGGTACGTAGGACCTAATGATTATTATGTACTAAGAAACTATAAAGATGATATTTCTGAGTCAATCTGGTTTGGTTGGGGAATTTTTGGATGGATTAATAGAAACATTTTCTTTCCACTATATCAATTTTTAAGTTCATTTTTATCTGCTGGTATTGCTATTATAATTATGGTTATTCTAACCAGATTGATTATGTCACCAGTTCAATATAAGATGTATCTCTCTCAAGCAAAAATGAAAATTTTAAGGCCTGAAATTAGTGCTGCTACCGAAAAATTTAAAGATGATCCACTAAAAAGAAATCAGGAAACTATGAGAATCTATAATCAAGCTGGGGCTAATCCTTTATCAGGTTGTTTACCAATGTTTATTCAATTACCAGTCTTCTATGCGCTCTTTTGTTTTTTCCCTGTTGCATTTGCGTTGAGAGGGGAATCGTTTCTTTGGGCAGATGACTTGAGTGTTTACGATTCAATATTGGAATTACCATTTTATATTCCTTTATATGGTGATCATGTAAGTTTGTTCCCAATTCTTGCAGGTGTAACTATGTTTTTCTACACCTCAGTTTCTGGTAACCAACAAATGCAACCAACACAACCAGGAATGCCAAACATGAAGTTCATAATGTATTTTTTGCCATTTACTTTGATGATTTTCTTTAATAATTTTGCGAGTGGTCTATCTTTATATTATACCGTTTCAAATCTTCTAACAATAGTCATAATATATGCCATTAAAAATTTTATTATCGATGAAAGTAAAATTTTATTAAAAATTGAAGAAAATAAAAAGAAGCCAAAAGGTGAGGGTAGATTGCAGCGAAGGTTAAGAAAGCTTCAAGAAATGGCTGAAAAGGCTGAAAATCAGAGAAAAAATAACAGGTAAAATGACCAATAAAACAGCTAGAGTTGTTGTTGGTATGTCTGGTGGGGTTGACTCCAGTGTAGCAGCCTATCTAATGAAGGAACAAGGTTATGACGTTATAGGAATTTTTATGAAAAACTGGCATGATGAAACAGTTACCATCTCTGATGAGTGCCCATGGTTAGAAGATAGTTATGATGCAATGATTGTTGCAAAAAAATTGATGATTCCTTTTCAAGTTATAGACTTTAGTAAGGAATACAAAAAAAGAATAGTGGATTACATGTTCAGTGAATATAAAGTTGGTAGAACCCCGAATCCAGATATTTTGTGCAATAAGGAGATAAAGTTTGATTTATTTTTAAAAAAGGCATTGGAGTTTAATGCAGATTATATTGCAACCGGACATTACGCTTCTGTAAGAAAAAAAGGAAATATGTTTGAGTTGATTTCAGGTCTTGATAAAAAAAAGGATCAATCCTATTTTTTGTGCCAGCTAAATCAAAACCAACTTAGTAAAATAATTTTCCCCTTAGGGAATCTCAATAAATCTGCGGTAAGAGAAATTGCTAAAAAAAACAACTTAGTAACAGCTGACAAAAAAGATTCTCAAGGTTTATGCTTTATTGGAAAGGTTAAGCTTCCAATATTTTTACAACAAAAGCTGAAGAAAAAATCTGGAAAAATTATTTTAGTTCCTAAGACTTTATCAATTTACAGCAGTAATAAAAAAATTAATGATTTAGATGAGTTATCCAATGGCTATGTTTATAATGAAAATGATGGTGAGGTTGTTGGCACTCATGTTGGTGCACATTTTTATACAATTGGTCAAAGAAAAGGAATTTCAGTTGGTGGAACCAAAGATCCGCTATATGTTATAGGACTTGATACCAAAAAAAATATTATATACGTTGGGGAGGGGGATAATCATCCAGGTTTAATGAGAAAAGTGTTAAGTGTTAAAAAATCACAATTTCATAAAATATATGATGGTTCTGATATAACTAAAATTCATGGTTTAAAGGCACGAATTAGATATAGACAAGCATTGCAATCAGTTCAAGTTAAAAGAAAAAACAGCAAATATTTTTTCATGTTTGATGAGTATCAAAAATCCATCACAAGTGGTCAATTTGTTGCTGTGTATAAAGATGACGTACTTTTGGCTTCAGGTGTGATCAGTTAAAAATATCAATCTGATTTATCAACAAATTCTCAAATCTTTCCCTTTCCCTAATAAGCTTGTATGTATTATTAATTAGCATAACTTCTGCTGGTTTGTATCTTGAATTGTAATTACTGCTCATTGAAAAACAATATGCTCCAGCATTTTTGAAACATAAAATATCGTCTGTCGATACATTTTTTAATTTAATATTTGTTGCAAAAGTGTCAGTCTCACATATATAACCAACAACCGAATAATACCTTTCAACATCCTTTTGGTTTGAAATGTTTTCAATTGAGTGGTTTACTCCGTACATCATCGGTCTTATTAGATGGTTAAATCCAGAGTCAACTTGTGCAAACACAGTCGAGGTAGTTTGTTTAATTGAATTTACACGACATAAAAATACTCCAGCCTCACTAATAATGTATTTACCAGGCTCAAATATTAATTTTAAATCTCTACCGTAAACAGAACAAAACTCATTGAATCTTTGGGACAGCTTTTCTCCTAGTTCTTCAATATTTGTTTCACTATCACGTTGATGATACGGAACTTTAAATCCACTTCCAAAATCAATGAATTCTAGATAGTCAAGTTTTGATGCTAAATCAAAAAGAATTTCTGAGGCTTGTAAAAAAACACCAGTGTCTAAAATATCGCTACCTGTGTGCATGTGTATCCCATTAACTTTAATATTTGTATTTTTTATAATACGCAATAAATGTGGTGTTTGGTGAATACTGATACCAAATTTTGAATCTATATGTCCTACCGATATTTTAGAGTTTCCACCAGCTAGTATGTGGGGGTTAATTCTTACACATACATCAATTCCTGAATTCTTATTTCCAAATTCCTCCAAAATTGAAAGGTTATCAATGTTGATTTTAACTCCTAATGATGAAACATCTTCAATTTCCTTAATTGAAACCCCATTCGGTGTATATATGATTTTTTCAGCTTTGAAACCACAACTTAAGGCTAATTTTACTTCTTGTATTGATACAGCATCAATTCCTGACCCTAAACTATTCAAAAACCTTAAAATTGATATATTTGACGATGCTTTTACTGCATAGTTAATTTGTAAGTCTTTGACTTTCTTGAATGCATTTTTAAGTCTTAAATATTGACTTTTGATTTTTTCCGAATCATAAACATAAGTGGGGGTACCAAATTCATCAGCTATTTTAAGTAATAAGTTTGTATTCACATCGCAAACTTTATTAATATATTGTAATGAAAAAATTTTATTTCCTTATATAATAAAAAAACTATAAAAAGTTAAATTTGTAACAACATTAAAAACCCTTTTAAAAATTTCTTTTATTAATTTTGTATTGTGAATCTCCACGAACACCAAGCCAAAGAATTGTTAAGCTCATATGGAGTTCCCATCCAAAGAGGAATGGTGGTCGAAAATATTGACCAATTACAGTCTATTTCTCAGGAAGTTAAAAAAAATACTGGGTCAGAGTGGTTAATTGTAAAAGCCCAAATACATGCAGGTGGAAGAGGCAAGGGGGGTGGAGTAAAGGTTGCAAAAAATGATAATGAATTATACGACCATGCCAGTAATATATTGGGTATGATGTTAAAAACACCCCAAACTCCAAAAGAGGGTAAACTGGTAAAAAAAATATTAATCTCTGAGGATGTTTATTATCCTGGTGACAGTGAAACGCAGGAATTTTATATGTCAATACTTTTAAACAGGAAAGAATCTTGTAATATGATCATGTATTCAAAAGAGGGTGGGGTAGATATTGAGCAGGTTGCAGAAAAAACCCCAGAACTAATTTTTTACGAATTGATTGATCCCTTGGCTGGTATTATGCCCAATCAATTAAGGAAAATTGCTTTTAATTTAGATTTATCCGCTGATAGCTTTAAGTCAATGCAGATATTCGTCAAAAAATTATATGATGCTTATTCTGGACTTGATGCTTCACTTGTCGAAATCAATCCGGTTCTAAAAACATCGGATAATAAAATCTTAGCTGTTGACTCAAAAATGACGCTTGACGATAATGCATTATTCAGGCATAAATCATTTCAGGATTTAAGAGATAATAGTGAGGAAAACCAAGTTGAGGTTAAAGCAAGGGAGGCGGGATTAAATTATGTTGACTTAGACGGAAACATAGGTTGTATGGTGAATGGAGCTGGATTAGCCATGGCTACTATGGATCTCATAAAACAATCTGGTGGAGAACCTGCGAATTTTCTTGATGTTGGTGGAACAGCTGATGCAAAAAGAGTTGAAAATGCTTTCAATTTAATTTTAGAAGACGAAAAGGTTAAAGCAATACTTGTTAATATTTTCGGAGGTATTGTTAGGTGCGACAGGGTTGCTAATGGAATTGTTGATGCTTATAAAAATTTAGGTGACAAAATTAATGTTCCCATCATCGTAAGGCTTGAGGGCACAAATTCTAAAGAAGCGAAAAAAATTATTGATAACTCAGGCTTAAAAATTTATTCTGCAATTGAGTTTAAAGAAGTAACAACTAGGATCAAAGAGGTTTTGTCTTAAAACAAGACACTTTGTCACTTAAAAATTTAAATATATGACATTATGACGTATATTTGAATTAGGTTTATAATTTGTTCTATTCTAATCGTAAATAATTTTAAAAATTTAAATATGAATATTATAAATAGAACAAATAATAACTTAATGTTTGATGATTTTATTTTTGATTTTTTTAATGTCTCAAATAATATTGTCCCTCCACATAATATTTTTGAAAATGATACTGAGTTTTCTGTTGAGTTTTCAGTACCTGGTTCAGATAAAAAAGATTTTACTATTGAGCTTGAGAATGATAATTTAAGGGTTGTTAGAAAATCAAAAAAATCCATTGAGGATAGAACCTACTCAAGATTAGAATTTGATACTAAGTCATTTGAAAAGTCTTTTTTTCTTCCAGATTCTGTTGATCAATCAAAGATTAGTTCAAGGTATGAAAATGGAGTACTTCTGATAACAATTCCTAAAAAGAAGGAAATCGTCTTGCAGAATAAGAAAAAAACAATAACTATTAAGTAGTTAATCCTACATAAGCGGGTCTACGACCCGCTTTTTTTATATTTCAGCATAATATCCCGGAGCCTTGCTGCCTCAATAAAATTCAATTCCTTAGCAGCTTTTTCCATATCTTTTCTCAAGGATTTAATTCTTTTTTGTTTTTCACTCTCAGAAATATTCAAGTCAAAACTTTTTTCAACTACATCTATCTTTTGGGTCTCATGAGATTCATAGTTAAAACTTTCATTTATATTCTTTATAATTTGTGTTGGAGTTATATTATTTTCTTTATTATACTTTAATTGTTTTTCCCTTCTTTGATTTGTAACATCGATTGTTTTTTTCATACTTTCAGTTATTCGATCTGCAAACATTATCGCTCTTCCGTTTAAATTTCTTGCAGCTCTCCCGATTGTCTGAATTAGAGATCTTTTACTCCTCAAAAAACCTTCCTTATCCGCATCTAATATTATGACTAGTGATACCTCAGGCAAGTCAAGACCTTCCCTCAGAAGATTTATGCCTACCAATACATCAAAATTACCCAATCTTAAATCATTTAAAATTTTTACACGCTCAAGTGTATCAACATCACTATGGATATACTTTGATTTTATTTCTAAATTTTGAAAAAACTTAACCAACTCTTCAGCCATTTTTTTTGTAAGTGTTGTAATCAAGACTCTTTCATTTTTATTTACAACTTTTTCAATTTCGTCAAGTATATCATCAATTTGATTTATAGTTGGTTTTAATTCAATTATTGGATCTAGAAGACCTGTGGGTCTGATAATTTGTTCAACAACGATACCTTCACTTCTTTGAAGCTCGTAGTCTGACGGAGTTGCACTCACATATATGATTTGATTTTGTAACATTTCAAATTCTTCAAATTTTAGAGGTCTATTATCCATAGCAGCAGGAAGTCGAAAACCATACTCAACCAAGTTTTCTTTTCTGCTTCTATCACCACCGTACATTGCTTTAATTTGGGGAAGTGTCACATGGCTCTCATCTATAATTGTCAAAAAATCATCATCAAAGTAGTCAATAAGACAAAATGGTCTGGTACCTGGATCTCTTCCGTCAATGTACCTAGAGTAATTTTCAATTCCTGAACAGTATCCTAATTCCTGCATCATTTCGAGATCAAATAGTGTTCTTTCTTCTAGTCTTTTTGCCTCTAAATTTTTTGAAATTTCTTTGAAATACGAAACTTGTTTTCCTAAATCAATTCTAATTTTATCCATGGCCTTGTTCAAAACTTCCTTTTGTGTTGAAAACATGTTAGCTGGAAAAATCTTAACACTATCAATCTTTTGGACTATTTTATTTGGTATATAGTAGATTTCCTCAATAAATTCGATTTCATCTCCAAAAAAATTTATTTTAATTATTTTATCAGAGTAGCTTAAGAATATTTCAACAATGTCTCCTCTAACTCTAAAACTTCCTGGCTCAATTTCATCGATAGCTCTGCTGTAAAGTGAGTGAGATAATTTTTTTAATAAATCTGTCCTTGAAATATTTGAGTTTTTATTTAGTGTGATCGTATTTTTTTTGTAATCAGCAGGATTCCCAATTCCGTAAAGACAAGATACCGAAGCAACTACTATTACATCTTTTCTTCCTGAAAGAAGGCTGGAAGTTGTGCTCAATCGCATCTTCTCAATTTCTTCATTTATTGAAAGATCTTTTTCAATATATGTATTTGTGACAGGAATATATGCCTCAGGTTGATAATAATCATAATAGGATACGAAATACTCGACCCGATTTTCTGGAAAATAATCTTTTAATTCCAAAAATAGTTGGGCTGCTAGAGTCTTGTTGTGAGCTAAAACAAGAGTTTGCTTATTCAACTTGTTTATAACATTAGCAACCGTAAAAGTTTTGCCTGAGCCAGTAACACCCTCTAAGGTCTGATAGACTTCACCTTTATATACACCATCAACCAATTTGTCAATTGCACTTGGCTGGTCACCTGTTGGATAATACTTTGATTTTAGTTTATAGCCCATAATTAATTATGACAATCTGCAAAGATCTATAATTTTAATTTTAAATGTTATAGATTTGATTTAATTTTAATTTGGATAAACTTGGAAATTAAAATCTCAAAGAAAAAACCTTCATTCAAGATCTCAAAAGACTTTGAGAATTACCTTAAAGAAAATAATCGATTTCAAAAAATACCAATAGAGTACTCAGATTTACGAAGGTATACTGGATCAGTTGAACTATTTGATAGAGATGATGAAAATACATTATGGCATAGAGTGTTTTATAATGATTCTGAAAGAATCGAAATAGACCAAAATTTAAAATTGGTTTATAACTTATTGTATAGTGATGGAAGTTCTTCAAATTTGGATGATTTAGAAATTGATTCTGTTGATTTTTGTACTTTTGGAAACTCAAATCCGTTTAGGGTTAAAGTCAAAAATAAGCTTAATGATAATTTTACATACTACTATATAAAAGTTGCAGATTCCTCCAGAATATACGGACTAGAGTTAGAACATATTACCTCGCCCAATAACTTGAATTATATATATTATAATGAAACATTAATTGAGGAGCACATCTCAGGAATTCCTGGCGATTATTTTTTTAAAAATCAGATCTCAGCTTGCAGTGAATCTGAAAAATCACAGATTGCAAAGGAATTTGTGAAGTTTAGTGAAAGATGCATGATTAGACTACTGGGCGATATGCGTTCATATAACTATGTAATTGTTCCAATTCATGATTTTGATCAAGTGATATACAAGATAAGAGCCATAGATTTTGATCAACAATCTTATGAGGGTGAATTTAGTTTGTACAGACCTCAACTATTTAAAGATAATAAACCCGTTGTCGATTTAGTAAAAAATAAATTATTAGTGGAGTCAATAAATCAATATAAAATTGAGGAGAGAGCAATTGTTGTTAAAAGATTACTTGGATCAAAAAACAAGATTGAGAGCTTGATTGAATCAATGAAGTTTGATAAAATTTCGAGTGATGAAAAAGTCAATAAACTTACTCAACAAATTTATTTTTTAACAAGGGACAACTCATTTAAAAATCTTAAGTCAATGGGTGAAGTTATAGAAAAATCCTTCAATTATTTAATATCAAATTATGAGAATCATGAAATGCTAAGAATCAGTAAGGTTTTCTGAGTTTCAGGAACCAGTAAAACTGTAAGCTTAGTATAAAAATTGAAATTAGTAAGTGGATTGGTTGAGTTAAGATTGGAAAAGAAAAGTAATACATAGATGCTCCGATAATAATTTCAATTAATATTAAGAGATTTATCGTTTTTATAAATTTCAAATCAATTTTAGATTTTTTTGCCAGGATCAACAAGTAAAAGTTAGATAAGAAAACCAACAGAGAGAATGTTCTGTGTATATAAAAATTTAATTCCGGTTTATTTAGCCAAAAATCTTTTTTTTCGAAGCCAAGAATATCAATTTGATTATCAATAAATTCCCTTACAGAAATGCCTAATGATATTTGTATAAGCATTAGGATCATTGCAACAATTAAAAAAAAATTAATTCTTGATTTCATCAGTTTTTTTAATGTTATATACAATCAATAAAACTATTATAATAGCCATAAGTAAATGAGTGCTAATTTTGTAAGGTGCTAAATTTGAATCAACAACTAATTTTCCTAACCATGCTTGGAAAACTATTGCGGATAATATAATTATTGTCAGTGGAATAAAAACCATCTTTTTAGTTCTCAAAAAAAATGAAAAAATAAACATAACTAGTACTGAAAGTCCTGCTAAAACTCCCAATAATCTATTGATATATTCAAACCAAGTATGCACGACATTGAAATCAGTATAATCATGTTTAGTATATTTTATCCAATTTCTCTTTTCAAATTTTTTTGTTGAAATAAAATCATCTTTAGCATTAAAAAAAGTATTATTATATAATATCATAATATTTTTTTTATAATAGAAATTTGGCTTCCAAATAAGTTTGGTTTTGTTTGTGGGGGGGATATAATAGCCAAAACATTTTGGCCAATCTGGACAACCCATTCCACTTCCTGTCATTCTAACTGTGGACCCTGCAAAAATTACTAAAAAGACTAGTATTAGAGAGATTTTAGAAATGAGGATAAATTTATTTTTCATACTTCTTTAAACCAATTTCATTACCAATTTTACTCATCAATTCTGTTGCCTGAGCAGAATCATTATTAATATCACCATTGAGAATAGCTTCTTTAATCTTTTCCTTAATTAAACCTATTTCTTTGCAAGGTTTAATACCAAAATAATTCATTATAAATTCTCCCGAAATTGGTGGTTGAAAGTTTCTTACTCTGTCTCTTTCCTCTACATCCTTAATCTTATCTCTAACAACTTTAAAATTGTTTAAATATTTTTTTTCAAGTTTTGAATTTTTAGTAGTTATATCTGCCTCACAAAGTGTCATCAATTCATCAATATCATCACCAGCATCAAAAATTAGTCTTCTTACAGCAGAATCAGTGATTTCATCTGATGATAATATAACAGGCCTGGAGCTTAATAAAACTAGCTTTTTTACATAATTCAACTTATGATTCAACGGAAGTTTAAGTCTTTTAAAAATCTTAAAAACCATTTTTGATCCTACATATTCATGACCATGAAATGACCATCCTTTTTTCTTAGTATATCTTTTTGTTTTTGGTTTCCCAATATCATGTAAAAGTGCCACCCATCTTAACCATAGGTTGTCAGTGTTTTTACAAATATTATCAAGAACTTGAAGCGTATGATAAAAATTATCTTTGTGTGTTTTCCCTTCAATCTCATCGATACCCTCCAGCTTAATAAGTTCTGGAATAATTAGTTCAAGTAAACCAGTATTTTTCAATAAAATAAAACCGATTGACGGTTTTGGTGACAATAAAATTTTATTTAATTCTTCATTTATCCTTTCCTTGGAAATTATATTAATTCTTTGTTTTTCATTTTTAATAATTTCAATATTAGAGTCCTTTATTTTAAAATTTAGTTGTGATGCAAATCTAATTGCTCTCATCATTCTTAGTGGATCATCGTAAAAAGTTATTCTGGGATCTTTGGGTGTTTTTATTATTCCATTCTTTAAGTCATTTACACCACCATATAAATCAATTATTTCTCCTTTATCTTTTTTATTTAAGGAAATAGCAATTGAATTAATTGTAAAATCTCTTCTAGAAATATCATCTTCAAATGTTCCAACAGTGATACTTGGATTTCTAGAGTTTTTCTGATAACTCTCTTTCCTAGATCCTACAAATTCAATTTCAAAACCATTGTAAATTATCATTGCGGTCCCAAAATTTTTAAAGATTTGCAAATCAACCTTTCCGTATAACTTTTTTTTAATCTCATTGGCAAAAAATATTCCATCACCAACTATTAATATATCAATGTCCTTACTTTTCCTACCCAGAATTAAGTCTCTTACATATCCTCCAACTAGAAACGCTTTGATTTGTAGTTTAGTAGACAAATCAGAAATTATATTTATAATATCTAAATCAAATCTTTTATTAGCTAATACGTTCATTAATTTCTTATTATTTTTACATTAGAATTATCATCAATTCTTATAATTCTTGAGGATTTATTTTTTTGGTTATTATCAAAATTTATACTACAGTTAACTAGATCCAACAAATCTTTGTCAATTTGCTCAAAATATTTTGGAACTTTTTTACCAGTAAAATTAGCTGATGTTGATGTAATGGGCTTTTTTAGGTTTTGTATAAGTTGAAGACATATTTTATTTTTTGGAATTCTGACGGCAATACTTTTTGGATAGCTTTCTAGGTTTTTACTTTTGGAAAAAATTACTGTTGTTGGCTCACCAGAGTTAAGTAAATAATCCAATGATATGTTAGGAACATTGGAAACATATTTTTTTACCATCTCCAAACTATCCATTAAACAAATTAAAGGTGTATTAGGTTCTCTTTTTTTTATTTTATTAATCTTTAAAATTGAATTTATATTTGTTGCATCACAACCAATTCCATAAACAGTATCCGTAGGATAAACAATAATTCCTCCAGCTGATAATATTTTCAAACATTTATCTGTGACCATTTAAATGTATTAAGCAGAAACATTATAATCTCTTAACGCTTCATTTAATGAAGTTTTTTTATTGGTGCTATCTTTTCTTTTCCCAATAATGAGAGCACATGGCACATTATATTGACCTGCACTAAAGTCTTTGGTTACCGATCCAGGAATAACAACTGAGTTTTCAGGGATGTAACCTTTATAAAATATTGGTTTATTATTTGTTACATCAATAATTTTAGTTGATGCTGTTAAAACGACATTAGCACCTAAAACTGCTTGTCTTTCAATTCTAACACCTTCGACAATTATACACCTTGAGCCAATAAATACATCATCCTCAATGATAACAGGTGCTGCTTGAACAGGTTCCAAAACACCGCCAATTCCAACACCTCCACTCAAGTGCACATTTTTACCAATTTGAGCGCAACTTCCAACAGTAGCCCATGTATCAATCATAGTACCTGAGCCAATATTAGAACCAATATTTACGTAGCTTGGCATTAAAATAACCCCTTTGCTAATGAAAGACCCATACCTTGCAATTGCATGAGGAACAACACGAACACCTTTTTCTTTATAATTAGTTTTTAATTTAATCTTATCATGAAATTCAAATGGTCCTAGCTCAATAGTTTTCATTTCCATAAGTGGAAAATATAATATTACAGCTTTTTTAATCCATTCATGCACAACCCATTTTTCATTTATTTTTTCCGCAACTTTTATTTCACCACTATCTAATTTATCAACTGTGGATTTTATTGCTTCTGAATACCTACTTTCTTCTAAAAGTTCCCTATTTTTCCATACATTTTCTATGAGTTCTTTCATCTTTTTTTTTGCAAATATAATTTATACAAAATCAATTACTTAAACTTAAATATTTAATTTTGTTATATGAGTAAAATTTTAGCAATAGATTATGGTGAGAAAAGGTGCGGTTTTGCTATTAGTGATGAAGATCAATTAATTGCATTCCCACTTGAAACTATTGATAATAAAGAGATCTATCATTATATAAAAAATATTATTAGAGATGAGAATATTGAAAAGTTTGTTGTTGGTTTACCAAAAAATAATATCAATAACCTTTTTACTATAGAGAAAGAAATAAAATTGTTTATAAAAAAAATTAAATTAGAATATCCATTTCTAAGTATTTTTAGGGTTGATGAGAGATTTACATCAACCATAGCCAGACTTACTATTGCAAAATCTGATTTAAAAAAAACAAAAAGAGAAAATAAAAAATTAATTGATAAAATTAGTGCCACATTAATTCTACAATCATATTTAAAAAAATTATTATGATATTACCAATTTTAGCATATGGACACCCTCTGTTAAGGAAAGAATGTCAACTAATAGAACAAAATTCTGATGATTTACAAAATCTAATTTCAAATATGTGGGAAACAATGTATAATGCAGAAGGTGTTGGACTGGCAGCTCCACAAGTTGGCGTAAATAAGAAAATATTTATAATAGATGCAAATCCACTGTTCTCTGTAGATCACGAAATATCTGATTTTGAAAAGCTAAACTCAAAAAAAGTTTTTATAAATCCAGAGATTACTCTGATTAATAATGATGAATGTTCTTTTAATGAAGGTTGTTTAAGTATCCCTGATATTAGAGCTGAAATTAAAAGACCTAATACAATTAGAGTTAATTATAATGATGAAGATTTTAATTATAATTCTAAAGTTTTTGAGGGTCTATTAGCGAGGGTTATTTTACATGAGAATGATCATATTAATGGAGTACTATTTACTGATAAAATTTCAAGCTTTAAAAGAAAAATAATTGAAAAAAAATTAGATAAAATAAAAAAAGGTAAAATAGAAACTGACTACAAAATGAGTTTTCTATAATGAAAGAATTAGAAAAACTATTAAAAATCATGGATGATTTAAGATCCAAATGTCCATGGGATAAAAAACAAACACTTGGTAGCTTGAAGAATTTAACTATTGAAGAAACCTACGAACTAACAGAAGCAATAGAAAATAAAAACTTTAAAAATATAAAAGAAGAACTTGGCGATTTATTATTACATATAGTTTTTTATTCTAAAATAGCATCAGAAAAGAATGAGTTTGATTTTAAAGATGTTGTAAATCATTTATGTGATAAATTAATTTACAGACATCCCCACATTTATGGTAGTTTAGTTGTTAACACTGAAGAGGAGGTGAAATTAAATTGGGAAAATTTAAAATCAAAAAAAACAAAAAAAAGTATACTTTCAGGGATACCACAAAAATTGCCAATTATTCTTAAAGCTTTGAGAGCTCAGGATAAAGCTTCCAGTTTAGGATTTGATTGGGATTCGATTCTTTCAGTAAAATCTAAATTAGAGGAAGAAATAGATGAATTAAATATTGAGATTAATAAAACAAATAAACAAAAAATTGAGAATGAGTTTGGTGATGTAATGTTCACTCTGATTAATTATTCAAGATTTTTAAAAATAGATCCTGAGAATAGTTTAAAAAAATCAACAAACAAGTTTATAGGTAGATTTAAGATCCTTGAAAAAATAGTAAAAAGAAAAAAACAAAAGATCAATCAGCTTGACAACAAAGAGCTAAATATGTTATGGAATAAGTCAAAAAAAATATATGATTCAAATAAAATAGTTTAATTTTTTCTTTTGTAAAATTAGATCATTATTGAATTTTTCTATTTGATTATGAACATTTTTAAAAATTGAATCAGCTTTATCAGATTTTATAAATGTAAGGTTATTTTCAAGTTGACCAATCTGCTTTTTTATTTCATCAATTTTTTTCTTGATTTTTATTTTAGCTTGTGTTTTTTCCTTATCAGACATTAAACTTGATTTTATTTTTAAAATATTAGAGTCAATATCAGATTGAAGATGACCTACATCTTTAAATTTTTTACTTAAAAAATCTGAGAGTTCATTTAATTGTTTTATTGGAATTGAAACATCTACATCTGAAAGTTTTTTAATTTCATCATCTATATTTTCTTTTGATAGATTTTCTTTAATTTCATTAATTACTTTATCAATTCTCTCAAAATTGTTTTTTTCAGTTTTTCTTTTTTCTGAAAGATTATCCCCAATCTTTTCATAAAAATAATTTAATAAATCGAAGAAAACTTTTCTATTATTTTTATTTTTTCTATATGGAACATTTTCAATATTATTAAATTTCTTCTTCAGTTCTTGAAGATCTTTATTGGTTAATACTTTGTTTTCCTTTTGGAAATCTTTCAGATTTTCAATTAATTCATTTTGTCTGTTTATGTTGTTTGAATATTCTTTTTTTAATGTTTTAAAAAAAGAATTTTTTTCAATTAGAAGTTTTTTATTTATTTTTTTGAATGTACTCCACAGTTCTTCATTTTCAATATCATCAAGCGGTCCAATATTTATGAATTTTTCTTTATGTTTTTCATAGGATTCGATTTTTTTTATCCATGATACTTTATCTTTACATTCTTGATCGCAAATTGACTCCATATTAATTATCAAATTTTTTTTGTTTTCAAGACTTTGTTTTATATGTTTTTCCTTATTAATTAAATAATCCTTTTTTGAATCTTTAATTCTTTTTATGCAATCATCAAACTCCTTATTTAATTTTGTTTCATAACTGTGCTTTGTGGGTCCTGTTAAAAAATTCCACCTTTTTATAATTTTTAAGGATTCCTTATATGCTTTAATTTTGTTACCGTAATCAGTTATTCTCTTTATATTATTTATTAAATCTTTTTTTTCAATCAAATTTTTATCTAAATTTTTTTCTTTAAAATCGTGATTCAAATAAACTAAATCGTAGTATAATTTAACTTGATGTTTGTAAGAATTATTTAAGTTAAAAGATTGGTGGCTTGGAACTTTTCCAACATTTATCCACTTTCTTCTTATAGAGTTGAAAATTTTTTCTTTCTCCTCTATTTTAACTTTACTTAAGTTAAGAGTCTTTAAACTTTCAATTAATTTTGTTTTCTTTTGAAAGTTTTCTTTAAAATTTATAGTTATTCTCCTTTTATTTTCACTCATTGGAAGAAAGTAATATTTCTTTAAGTTAATAATATTTTATTAACTGTTCCATATGTTCCAACTTTCCTCTGCTTGATTCTCCAGCATTTTTAATCCATTCATTATCTTGGCTCCTAATTTTTCGGATTTTTTCAAAAATTTTGTTTTTTTTGGATTATATATTAAGTCATAACAAAAATTCTTTTCTGAAATATTTTTAAAATCTAATGGTGGACAATCTTTTAAGTTTGGAAATGTTCCCAAAGGAGTTGTATTAATTATCAGGTCACATTTTGGGATATGTTTTTTTTGTGATGAGTATTTGTAAAATGCTGGGTTTAATTTTCTTGAGAAGATCATATATGGAATTTTTTTAGTTCTAAGAGCAAAAGCAATTGCTTTTGATGCTCCACCACTTCCCAAAATAGCAGCTTTTGTGAAATTTAAACCATCAATAGTTTTTAAAAAGCCTATGTAATCTGTGTTATAACCTATAAGCTTTCCTTTTTTAATTTTTATTGTATTGACTGCCCCAATTTCTTTAGCACTTTTATCAACAACATCTAAAAGGTTAATTATTTTTTCTTTGTAAGGAATCGTGACATTAAACCCACTGAAATCTTTTGATTTAATTTTTTTAAAATCTTTAATATCATTTATATCACAATTGACATATTCGCAATAAGTTAAATTCTGTTTTTTGAATTTTTTTGAAAAATATTGTCTAGAAAATGAATAGTCTATATTCCTACCAATTAGACCGAACCTTTTTATTTTTGACATAATTATCAGTTAATATCATTAAAAATAATACTATTAGAATTATTAAAACAGTATATAGATCTCCCAAATTTAAATATTCAATGGAATGTCGATTATTATCAAATTGTTTAAACTGGTTCCAAGGCCAAACTATTGGTAGGGTGCCAACAACAAATCCAATTATCATAAAATTTAAATGACGAGGGTATTTTCTTGAGATAAAACTTAAAAATCTAGACAAACTTATAAGACCAATGACAGATCCTAAAAAAAATGTTATCAATACATATAATAAAATTTCGCTCACTTGAAAGTTTGTTCCAACTAATAAATTTGACATTAAGTTGTAAAAATTATTTACAGAATCAACCAAAAGTAGCTTGTAATTTCCAAGGACTATAAGAATAAAAGAACCCGAAAGACCTGGTATGGTTATACCACAAATACTAATATACCCACAAAAAAAAATAAAAATTAGATTTCTATTTTCTGTCATTGGATCTATAAAACTAACAACTAAGCCAATAGTAAAACTGCTAATCAATATTAGAGTTTTTATTTTATCAATATTGTTTATTTTTTTTACTAATAAAAAGACAGATCCTAGGATTAATCCAAAAAAACAGCCCCAAACTTGCAATTGAAAATTATCTAAAAAATAATCTAGAATTTTAGATGTTGTAAAGTAGCTAACTATCATTCCAAGTGACAATGTGAATAAAAAAAATGAATTAATTTCATTAAAAAATAAAGTAATTTGTTTTTTACTATTAATAAAATTTCTTAATCCAATTTTTTTCAAAGACATCATCAAGTGATCATAAAATCCAACAATTATGGCGTATAAACCTCCAGAAATTCCCGGCAATTTATTTATAGTTCCCATGATTAGTCCGTGAAGGAAAATTTCAATAAATAAAGATTTATTCCAGTCTTTCATTAAATTTTCATTTTAAGCTTAGAAAAAACAATAACACAAATAATTCCTGTCAAAATAAAAAAAATAGATGAGGGATTTTTGTAAAAAAATTCAGTTAAACTTTCAAAAAAACTTGAATCATATCTCAATTCCATGGGTAATACTTTTGGAAGCGATCCTATTATTAAGCCAATAAGAGTTACGAATGTTGATTTTTTAAAGTTTAATAATAAATATTTAATAAACTTTGAGAAAAATATTATTCCAATTACAAAGCCAAATCCAAATATGCAAACTATTTTAATTGAGTCTATATCTAGAAATAAATTTGATATTTTATCAATTAAAAACTCGTATGTTCCGAGGATAATTAAAATATAAGCTCCAGAAATGCCTGGTAAAATCATGGCCAAAGAGCAAATAACTCCACACAGAAAAATATATAAAATTGTAACCTTGGGTTCAAAAGAAGACATGTTGAAAATCATGAAACTAGATAATATTGAAAAAATCAGTAAAAATATATATTGAACCTGAATAAGGCGAATTTGATGGATAGATCTGTAAAGTATAATTATACTAAATAATATTAGACCTAGAAAAAAGGACCTTAATTCAATATTAAAATTAGTTAATAAATAAGTCAATAATTTACTGAATGATAAAATACTGAATAGAATTCCAGAGAATAATATTAAAAGAAAATCAAATTTTTTTTTTGTGAACTGATTAATTAAATCACCATCAAAAATTTTAAGATTTATATTATTTAATGCTTCTATAAAATCTTCATAAATACCAGTGATAAATGCTATGGTTCCACCTGAAATTCCTGGAACAAGATCAGCGATTCCCATTAACATTCCCTTGAGAAATATAATTATTGAATTGCCTAATTTTGAAATCATAGGACTAACTTAATAATTATTCGCAATAATATTTAGGGCTTTGTTTAAGTTTTCAAGTGCTTTATCATGATCGTTTTTTCTTAAATAATATTTTGCAATAGAAATCCAAGCTTTTTCATAGAGGGGATCATTTGATATTATTTCATTCAGATGTTTTATTGATTTTTCATAATTTCCAATTTTTTCATAGCAGACTGATAGCCTATAAAGACTGAAAGAAGTTACAGAGTCTAAGCTTTTTAAAATTTCATAATAGTATATTGCTTTATTAAAATCTAAATTGTATTCATAAATCTTACCAAGCTCAACATATGAAGATGAAAATGTATCATTACATATTATACTAAACTCATGCGAAGCAATACTCTCTTTGATCATTTTTTTATCAAAATATAATTTTCCAATTTCAAACCAAGCATTTTGATTGTAAGGGTTTTTTGCAAGGAATTTGTTAAGAAAGGTAATCGCATTATTTTCCATTTTAGATAGTCTGAAGCAAGAAATTAACTTGTCCATATATTTTTTATCATCTGGGAATTGGGAAATTAACCTTTTTGCAACTTTAATTGATTTTGAATATTGGTCCATATTCATAAAATTCCTCAACATTAAATCATCAACTAAAAAAATACTTTCTTTGATTTCGGATATTTGAAAAAGTAAATTATTGGAATCCTCATATTTTTTCAGTTTATTCAAAATCTTGGCTTTTTGAAATATCAAATCACAATTTTCTGAATTTAAATCAAGACATTCATTTATAAGTTTAAAAGCTTCTGATTCTTTGCTTTTTTGTAAAAGAATTTCAGAATGTAATATTGAAATATTTACTGAGTTTGGAAAAATTTGATTTGCAAGAACTATTGCATTTTCTGCCATTTCATAATTTGCTTCATGAAAATAGTGAATGATGATTTCTTCAATTTCATCTAAATCCAAATAAATTGATTTGTTTTCAGAAATCATTCTTTCAAATTTTTTAAAAATATCTAATCTATCAGTTCTTCTGTTATTTTTCATTCTTAAATTTCAAAATTATACACAATTTAGTGTGGACCTTGATCGACAGATTTTCTTTATTAAATATTTATTAACATTTAATTACTGATCTCTTCCAGTGTTTTTAGAATTATGTCACAGGCAATTTCTATTTCATTTTCTGAAATGTTAAGAGGAGGAGTAATTCTAACAGCTTTGGATTCATATAAAAGCCAAAATAGAATTAAACCTTTTTCTAGGCATTTTATAACTAAATCTTTAGCTAATTGATTTGATTTTAATATTAGAGCTAGCATTAAACCTTTCCCTCTTATTTCAACAATTTCCGTATGTTTGAGTCTAGCTCTGAATTTTGATTCTGAAATTTTAGCTTTTTCATAGAGCTTATCTCTTAATGTAATTTTTAATGTAGTGAGACCTGCTTGTGATATTACTGGATGACCCCCAAATGTTGTAATATGCCCTAAAATTGGATTACTTTTTAGCTTATTCATCAAAGATAAATCGCTAATCATTGCACCTATTGGAAAACCACCACCTAGTGATTTTCCAAGAACTAGAATATCAGGACTTATTCCGAAATGTTCGAAAGCAAACATTTTACCAGTTCTACCCAAGCCTGTCTGAAGTTCATCTAGAATTAGAATAGCACCCTTTTCCTGACATCTTTTTGATATCTTTTTCAAATAATTCCGCTTAGGTTGAATAAACCCAGCACCACCTTGAATTGTTTCTAATATTACACAAGAAGTATCATTATTTATTTTTTTAATATCCTTTTCAGAATTAAATTTAATGAAATCAATATTTGGTAATAATGGCCTGTAGGCTCTTTTTCGTTGCTCAAAACCAGATACACTCATAGATCCGTGGGTACTACCATGATAAGAATTTAAAGCAGAAATTATTCTGGTTCTACCAGTCACTCTTTTGGCAAGTTTTAAAGCAGCCTCAATCGCTTCTGTTCCTGAGTTAGTTAAATAAGTGGAGTTTAAATTTTTAGGAAGTATTTTACTAAGTAACTCACAAAGCTCTAATGATGGCTTCTGTATAAATTCTCCGTAAACCATCACATGAGAATATTTTTCTATTTGATTTTTTATACTTTTATTTAGTTCTTGATTGCAATGCCCTAAGTTTTGTACTGATACTCCTGCAACTAAATCCAGATACTTTTTTTTTCGATCATAAACATATGATCCCTCTGCTTTAGTAACTTCAATTCCAAGTGGATAATTTGTAGTCTGTGCCTGAAATTTCTTGAAACTATCGATCATTAATTGAATAAGTCTGATTTACTTTTAATTTTTTCATGTTCTCTATTCACAAAACCCTCTAAAAACTTTTCATTTTCTTCTAAGAAATTTTCAGGATATAACATGCCCTCCGGACTTTTATTAAATATAATTTCATCAATTCCATCTTGAGCTATTTTCATTAAGATGGAGCTTGATACAGCTTTATCAACTCCAATAAGTTTTTTCTCTTCGTTATACATGTGGTAAATTATTTCTGCATTTTGATCCACTTTTAAATTTCTAATTTTACCTTTTATAAACTTGCCAAAAATTTTTATGCCTTTAATTTGATTATAATTATTGATATCAATGGTATCCTTCTCAATGATGAAGCCGTTATTTGTCACTATTAAAGAGTCCAATTTATTTTCTTTCACATTCTCTTTTAAAATTATTTCATCACCACTTATTTGGTTATTCCCGTCCCAAATAATGGGGTTAATCTGATTTATTTGTTCTTGACTCATTATTTGTAAAGCTCTAGTGCTTAACTCTTTTCTCATCAGCCTTGTCAAACCTTTATTTTCATCAATGAAAATATAATCTGATTTTCCGCTCATATTTTTTTTAAAAAACTTTACATTATTAAGACCTTTGATAATTCTATTTTTTCTATCACCAATCGAATACAGTGTGTCAGCGGATATAAAAAGTGAATCAATTTCAGTTGTATTTATAGCCATTGGATTTAAGGTTACAATTGCTGAATCCTTTTCTTCAAAAATTTCTGCAAATTCGCCTAAAATCTGAAGCTTTTCGTTTCTATCAAAAATTGAAATTTGTTTTGATGCACTTGCATATTTTATATTATCATCAAAAAAAATACTATCTCCTTTAATAATTCTATTTTTCATTAATATTTTTGCATTATCTAAAAAATAACCCTTCAACAATTTTCCATTATAAAACCCCCTTTTACAAGTAATTTCGTAGGATTCACCAATAATTTTAGTTGAGTCTAAGAAATACGTTTTTTCTTGACCAATAACATAATCTAAACTTTCTGATTTAATAGTGTAGTCAGGGTTAATAATAATTATATCATTTCTAAACTTATATTTATCAACATCAAGTAAATAATCACCTCTTTCACTTTGTATTGTTGTAAGACTATCAACTATATTTCCTCCACTAAAAAAAGAAGCAATATTTTTATCTCTATCATAAAAGAGTTCATTTGACTCTAGTTTTGTCACCTTGTTAATTAAGGATACTTTACCATAACTAAAAAACTTTTTTATTTTTCCATCGTAATTAAGAGAATCACATTTTAGCTCTAATGAATCACCTTGCTTTAGTAAAACATCCCCAACAGCAATAAACTTATTTTTTTTTTGAAAAAAGATTGCATTGTTTGAAAAAATATCCATCTCATCGTGTCTTAAATGAACTTGTTTTTCAATTGAACCCTTCAAAATATTTGCATCAGGATATACTAACTCATCTTTATCTAAGGAGTTAGCTCTTATAATCTCAATTTTTTTTTCTTGAACAAAAAGATATTGAGAAGAAAAAATAAATATTAGAAACGATATAATTTTTAGTTTAAACAATTATTGTTTGTTTACGATCCGGTCCGACAGATACAATTTTAATCTCAACTCCGACCCAATCTTGAATAAAGCTTATGTAATTTAAAAATGTTTTTGGAAGATCTTCCATGTCTTTAATTTCTGTAATATCATCATCCCAGCCAGACATCTCTTCATAAATTGGTTCTAAGTTTTTACTATCTAAAGAGTAAGGTAAGTAATCAATTAATTCACCTTTGTATTTATATTTTGTACAGATTTTGATTTTTTTTAACCCGGAGAGTACATCACCCTTCATGATCGCAAGTTTGGTAACACCATTTATAATTATGGAATGCTTTAAAGCAACCAAATCAAGCCAACCACACCTTCTTGGACGACCGGTTGTTGCGCCAAACTCATTCCCAACTTTAGAAATTCTATTTCCAATATCATCAAATAATTCGGTTGGGAAAGGACCACTGCCTACCCTGGTTGTATATGCTTTAAAAATACCAATTACATCATCAATTTTATTTGGGGCAATTCCTAAACCTGTGGAGGCACCTGCAGCAGTTGTTGTTGAAGATGTTACGTAGGGATATGTGCCAAAATCTATATCAAGTAATGAGCCTTGAGCTCCTTCCGCAATTATTTTCTTACCACTTTTCAAACTTTCATTAAAAAAGTGCTCACTATCAATAAATTTAACTTGCTTAATATATTCAATCGATTCAAAAAAATTATTTGATAATTCTTCGATGTCAAAATCAATATCAACATTAAAACTCCTAATTAAATTTAGATGTTTGTTTTTAAGATTTTCATATTTAATCATCCAATCATCTTCACTTAAATCTCCAACTCTCAACCCATTTCTTCCAGTCTTGTCCATGTAAGTTGGGCCAATACCTTTCAATGTTGACCCAATTTTTTTCGTTCCTTTTGATAGCTCAGATGCTTTATCAATCAATCTATGTGTTGGTAATATTAGGTGAGCTTTTTTTGAAATAAATAATTTATTTTTTAGGTCAACACCAAGAGCTTTAAGTTTTTCGATTTCATTTTTAAAAATTACGGGGTCTATAACCACACCATTTCCTACAACATTAATCTTTTTGTCGTGAAATATTCCAGAGGGTATCGTGTGTAGAACATGTTTAGTACCATCAAATATTAGAGTATGTCCTGCATTTGGACCACCTTGAAACCTAGCTATAATATCGTAATCTCTTGTCAGAACATCAACAATTTTACCTTTACCTTCATCTCCCCATTGGAGACCTAAAATCATATCAATTTTCATTTCTTGTTTTTGGTGGCGTAAAAGTATAGGGAGTGTTTATCAATCTTAACATCAAACACATCTTCAATTGACTCTTTAATATTTTGGATTCTAGGGTCGCAAAACTCAATAACATCTCCTGTGTCTGTTAAAATAATATGATCATGTTGTCTGTCAAAGTATGATTTTTCATAATGGGCTAGGTTAGTTCCGAATTGATGCTTTCTAACCAAGTGGCATTCCAATAGAAGTTCAATAGTATTGTATAGAGTGGCTCTACTTACTCTATATTTTTTTTTAATCATTAGTGTGTTAAGAGACTCTATATCAAAATGATCATTTAAGTCGTATATCTCTTTAAGTATTGCATATCTCTCAGGGGTTTTTCTATGAGAATTTTTTTCTAGAAAGTTAGTGAAAACGTCTTTTACAACTTCTTGGTTAGATTTTAATTTGTTTTTTGACATAAATCAAAATTAATTATTTAAAACCTAACAACTTTATCAACACCATGAATTTTTTTTAATCTGTTAATTAATTTATCAAGAATATTTTTATTTAAAACCTTAAGAGTGATTTTCCCTTTAAAAGTATCACCCTCCGTGTCAAATGACATTTTCAACATATTTATATTAAGACTATTTGAAATAATCGTTGTAATTTTATTTAGAACTCCAATGTTATCAATGCCTATTATCTGGATAGTTGATCTAAATTCATGTTGGGTTGAATCAATCCATTTTGCAGATAATATTCTGTATGAAAAATTTGATCTCAGGCTAACAGCATTTTTACAATCTGTTCTGTGAACTTTAATACCATCATTTACAGTCAAAAATCCAAAAACTTTTTCACCGGGAAGTGGATTGCAACAATTTGATAGTTTATAATCCAATTTTTCTTCATCACTACCAAACACTAGTTGATCGTAATTCGTATTAATTATTTCATTTTCAAGTTTTTTGAACTTTGGTGTTATCTTTCTTCTAAAAAATTTGATAATCCTATTTTTCTCGCTTCCTGCATACTTCTTCAATTCAATATTATCAATTGATCCAATTCCAACCCTGTAAAATAAGTCTAAAGATGTTTGCAGATTGAAATAGGTGCATAATTTGTTAATGTTAGTTTCATTAAAATTAATTTTTAGTTGTTTTAATTTCCTCCTTAATATTTCTTTACCCTCGTTGGCAATTATTCTCTTATTTTCTTTCAATGAAGAACGTATACTTTTCTTTGCTATTGAGGTAATTACATAGTCAAGCCAACTTACATTTGGTTTGGATTTATTACTTTTTATAATTTCAATTTGATCACCACTTTTTAGTTTATGATTCAATGGAACTATCTTTCCATTGACTTTTGCTCCTCTAGTTTTTAAACCTAATTGAGTATGAATGTTAAATGCAAAGTCTAGAGCAGTAGAATTTTTTGGAAGGGATTTCAGGTCACCATCTGGCGTAAAAACAAAAATTTCATTTGAATATAGGTTTAATTTAAAATCCTCAACAAAATCAATTGCACTTGAGTCTGGATTTTCAAGAACACTTTGAAGTCTATTTAACCATAAATCCAATCCACTCTCTTTCTCGTCACCTTGTTTGTACTTGTAATGTGCAGCAAAACCTCTTTCAGCAATTTCATGCATTCTTTCCGACCTTATTTGCACCTCAATCCATCTTTTACTTGGTCCTACAACTGTAATATGTAATGCTTCATATCCATTTGATTTTGGGTTTGAAATCCAATCTCTCAATCTAGTAGGGTTGGGGCGATAGACATCAGTTACAATCGAATATATTTTCCATGCCAATAACTTTTCCTCTTTTTGTTTAGCCTTATAAATAATTCTGACTGCAAAGCGATCATAAACCTCCTCAATTGAAATACTTTTATTTATCATTTTTTCACGAATAGAAAAAATTGATTTTGTGCGACCATTAATTTTAAAATTTAAGGATTCAGATTTTAATTTATCCGAGATTTTTCTAGCAAAATTTCTTATGTATAAATTTTGATCATCTTTCGACTTATTAAGACTTAATTGAATTTGATCATAAATTTCAGGTTCAAGGTATTTTAAACTTAAGTCTTCTAATTCGGTCTTTATTTCAAATAGACCTATTCTGTGAGCAATTGGTGCGTATATATATAATGTTTCTGATGATATTTTTGCTTGTTTTTCCGTTGATAAGAACTCTAGAGTTCGCATGTTGTGTAATCTATCTGCTATCTTTATAAGAATAACCCTTACATCATCGTTGAGGGTTAGTAGCATTTTTCTGAAATTTTCAGCTTGGATTGACAAAATTTTCTCTTTTTTTAGTTTAGAGATTTTGGTTAAGCCGTCTACGATTTTACTAATGTTTTTACCGAATTTTTCTTCAATATAATTCAAATCATATGTGGAATCCTCAACAACATCATGCAATAAAGCAGATGCAATACTTTGTGCATCAAGACCAATTTTTTGAGCAACAATTTTTGCAACCGATAGAGGATGAAAAACATAAGGAATGCCAGACTTTCTAGTTTGATTTGAATGAGCTAAGACTGCAAGATCTAATGATTTTCTAATCAGTAATTTGTCTGACTTGGTTAAATCTTGATAACTAATTTTTAATAGTGACTTGTATTCACTAATTAATTTTCTATTAAAAGATTTTTCAGATACTAATTCCATCATCTAAATTTAAGAGATTTTTCTTTGATTAACTGATTCTGATAAAATTATTGATGTAGCTACTGACAAGTTTAGTGAGTCAACTTTACCAAACATTGGAATTTTAATAGTATGGTCAGATATTTTTTTTAAATCATTACTTACTTTAGATTTTTCAGGCCCCATTACTAGAGCAATTTTTTCTTTTAGATTTACCTTACCGTAGTGTATTTCTGCATCAACATCTGATATAATTATCTTAAACTTTTCTTTTTTTAGTAACTGTTTTATCTGATCAAAACGGAGTTTAAAAATGTTAAGGTTGAATACTGCTCCAAGACTTGATCTAATGATAATTGGATTATATATATCTAAATTAGTTTCTACTATGAATATACTTTTAAAACCAAAGGCCTCAAAAGTCCTGAAGACAGCCCCTACATTTCCTGGCTTTTCTGGTCTATCCAAAACTAAAACTAGCTCATTATCTGAAAATTTCAAAGAATTTATTTGATCTGTCTTTTCATCAAAAACCCCAAAAACTCCCTCAGTTTCTCTCATCAAAATCTGAGATATAATTATGTCACTAATTATATAGTCTATCTCAATTAAATTATTTTCTAATATTTTTTTCGATTTGGATGAACAGTAAATAGAATCAATACAAAACCCCGATTCAATACAAAGTATCAATTCTTTTAATCCCTCAACATAAAATTTCTTTTCTTTTTTTCTAAAAGAATTGCTAGATCTTATCTTTTTAAGGTATTTGATTTTAGGGTTATTTTTACTAGTTATTATTTTCATTACTCTTAATTCAAAACTAGTGAAAATCACATATCTTTGATATAGCTTTCTATGAAAAAAGTTTATCTTGATAATGCAGCAACAACTCAGTTAGACCCTAAAGTTGTCGATGAGATGACATCGGTTCTTGTTAATTCATTTGGAAATCCCTCTTCAACACATTTTTTTGGTAGAGATTCAAAAACTATAATTGAACTCAGTAGAAAATTTATTGCACAATCCTTTAATGTAAAACCAAGTGAGATTTTTTTTACATCAGGTGGAACAGAGTCTAACAACATGATAATTAAATCATGTATTAAGTTTGGGGTCGAAAGAATAATCACTACTAAAATTGAACATAAAGCAGTTTTAAACCCAATTATAAATCTTTGTTCTAACAGTAAAATAGAGTTAGAGTATTTAAATGTTGATAGTGATGGGTACCCCGACTTAAATAGATTAAAATCTCTGTTATCAAAACAGCAAAAAACACTTGTAAGTTTAATGCATATAAATAATGAGATTGGTACAATGATAGACCTTGATGAGATTGGAAATATCTGTAATAACCCTAATACTTTATTCCACAGTGATACTGTCCAAACAATTGGGCATTTTCCTTTGGATTTATCATCAATAAACATTGATTTTTTGACTTGTTCGGCTCATAAATTTCATGGTCCTAAGGGTGTAGGTTTCGTATATATTAATGAAAAAAATAAGGCTTTTCCGTTAATTGAGGGTGGTGAGCAGGAGCGTGGAATGAGAGGTGGCACCGAAAGTACTCATAATATTTACGGCTTAAAAGTTGCCCTGGAAGAAGCCTATAAAAATCTCTATGATGACCAAGAAAAAGTTAAATCCCTTAAAGATTCGTTTTCAAAAGAGATTTTTAAGTCGATTGATAATGTTAAAGTAAATGGTAGTTTCAAAAAATCAAGTTACACCATTTTGAATTTACGATTCCCAATCTCAATTGATAAAAAAGATTTGATTAGTTTTAAGCTTGAGCTTGCTGGGATAGCATGTTCATCAGGAAGTGCTTGCCAGTCCGGATCATCTGAGCCTTCACACGTTTTGTCCGAGATACTTTCCGAAGATGAAATGAAAAAAATTTCAATAAGGTTTTCATTTTCAAAGTTCAACACAAAAGATGAAATAATATACGCTGCAGACAGTGTAAAAAAAATACTCTCAGAATGCTAGTTTTTTAATTAGTGTTTTTTTATTTCCAACTAGGTCTTCAATAATAACCTCTAGGTTAACTTCTTTTCCATAAACATCTATACTATTAAGATCACAAAATATCTCGTTCCTTTTTGGCTCATACTCAAACAGGTGCCAATTTCCATTTACAAAAACATCATATTTTTTGACTCCAGTTTCATCATCTTTTATTTCAAAACTTATTTTATTTTTTCTATTAAGAGATTTAATATTAGGAGCTATTGAGTCAATATCTACATAAAACTTCCCAAGATTATTTGTTTTGAATTTAAATTTGCTATCAATATTTATTTTAGTTGCAAAAGTTTTTTTCCCTTCATCATTTATGTAGGCTACGTAGGATTGTTTTTTATTTTTAACTTTTTGTGGCATTGAGATTTCAATTGCTTTAAAAGCATAAACTTTTGGATTAATAAGATGAAGAGTATCTTTAAAATATTTAATATCTAGAAAAGTATCGCTGTTAAAAGTGTTCTTTTTTATTTTTACGAGAGCACCATTTTTGGAAAAACTAAAATCCTCTGATTTATTTACAAAAAAATTAAAATTACTGAAATCATCATAGTAAAAATTTAAGCTATCCTTTGATCCAACAAAATTAACATTAATTTGAGTTTCATTTTTTGAATAATCACTGAGTATTACTTTAATTTTTATTGAATCATTTTCATTAACATTAATAATTCCTGTTTTGTCGGATTTAATAAAGGTTGCATTTAACTTATTTTCATTAAAAATTTTAATTAATCGAGACCTTCTGTCAATGTAATATCCATAGTCCATAAATTTCATTTGGTAGGTTTTCTCATTAAATGAAAAATTATCAAATTCAATTTCAAACTCCTTTTTACCATTTTTGATTAATTTGTAATTATATGTTCCATTAATGTTGTAAGATTTATTTTGTCTATCATTAGATATTACACCAAAGCCAAAACTACCATTTGCTTTAATTGTTTCACTTTGGTATTTATTAGCTGAAATTTTTTTAATATTTATTTTTCTTCTTTTATTAGGTTTATCACCAATCTTGTAAAGAAATAGTCCTCTTAATGACGGTGGAATTGTATCTTCAATTGGATATCCAAACCTTAACGGATTGATGGGTAAATTTTCAGAGGATTTTCTAATTTCAAAATGTAAATGTGGTCCGAAAGAACTTCCTGTATTTCCTGAATAACCAATTATATCATTTTTTTCTATAATTATTTCATCTCTCTTAAAAAATTTATTTATTACAAATGATTTCTTTTGATATTGTAAGGCTTGTATGAGTTTTTCTATATCATCATTGAATCTACTTAAATGTGCATAAACGGATGTAAATCCATTAGGATGAGTAATATAAATTGCTTTTCCAAATCCGCTTAACGAAATTGAAATTCTTGAAACATACCCATTATCAATTGACTTTATTTCAACCCCCTCTCTCCCTAATGTTTTGATATCAATCCCTGAATGAAATCCACTTGATCTTAACTCCCCAAAATTACCACTGAGCTTAATTGGTATGTTGACAGGCGGATTTGCTTCTTCAACTTTGATTTGTGAAAAGACAATAGAATAATTTATTAGAAATATTATTATATATAAGTTTTTCAATTAAAGCCTTGCATTTAATAACAACTAAAATTAAATTTAGATATATAAAAAGTAAATTGAAAGATTCAGATCAAAATATTGATATTTTATTTGATAAAATTAAATTAATGATAAAAAAATATAATGATCTTAAGTCAGAAAATCTAGAAATGAAAAATAAAATTGATTTGTTGAAGCACAACAATGAAAAAATCATTGGTGATTTAAAAAATTCAAAACTCAGTTATCAATCGTTGAAAATTGGAAAAATTTTGGAATCTGATAATAAACAGTTTGTAAAACAAAGAATTGACAAAATGATACAGGATTTAGATTTTTGTATCACAAATCTTTCATCCTAGAATGAAACAAAAAATTAAACTAAATATCGGAAATAGGATATATCCTTTAAACGTAAATACTGAGCAAGAGGAAGTGTTGAGAAAAGCTGCGAAAGAAATTAATGATATGATAACAAAATATGAAAAAAGCTATGCAGTTAAAGATAAACAAGATAGTTTAGCAATGTGTGCATTGGAAATTTTTACTAATAATAAAAAAATCACAATGGATCAATCGAAGTTTGGATCAAACACAGACAAGAAACTCAGTAAAATTATTGAATTAATTGATCAAAATATCAATTAATTACGATCATATTAAATTGACCTTAGGCAGATAAACATTGGTAAACTCAACGCAAATTTTATTAAAAAAGGTGAGTCTGTTTGCTAGAGCGCGCCTGAAAAGGATTTTCGAATATCCAGTTAGCCTTAAACCTGTATAAACAGAGTTTATACAATCTTTCTGCCTTTAGGTCTTTTTTATTGTAATACCGTTGTCAAGCATTGTTAAAATGGGGGTGGTTTCTTTTCCAAATTTTTTAAAATAAGCTTTACAACACTCATCTACAAATTGATCCACAAAGTCCTCCTCAATTAAGTTTATCGTGCAACCTCCAAATCCGCCACCCATCATTCTGGAGCCAATAATTTTTTCATGTTTTCTAGTAAGGTCCACTAGAAAATCCAATTCCTCGCAACTTACTTCATAGAGTTTTGATAACCCATAATGTGATTCATACATCAGACTTCCAAATTCAAAAAGTTTATTTTTTTGCAATAGTTCAGCTGATTTAATCGTTCTTATATTTTCATTTAGTACAAAAGATGCTCTATTGTATACTTTGTTTGACAGAAGATTTCTTTTCTTATTTAATACTTTTACTGGAACCTTACATAGATAATCGTGTTTGGTACCACTATGGTCATTGATTATTTTCAAAGCATCATTACATTCATTAACTCTTTCATTGTAAGCAGTATTTGCTAGATTATGTTCAATATTTGTATTTAATAGTAGAATTTTAAAATTTTTGAGATTAGAGGGTATAAATTTAAAATCTCGATTATGACACTTCAATAAAATCAAGTTGTCTTTTTTTCCATTTAAAATGGTAAACTGATCCATTATTCCTCCTTTTAGTCCTATATAGTTGTGCTCTACATCTAGAACTATATCAATAATTTTATTGTTGGATAGTTTAAGATTATTAAGTTCAAGTACTCCTTTTACTATTCCGCAAATAAGTGATGAAGATGAACTAATTCCAGCGCCAATTGGCAGAAAGCTACTGATCTCACATGAGAAAGCACATAACTTCAAAAACTTTTTATTAATTAAGTTGTTGATAGCACCAATAATGTAGTTTTCCCAGTGAACTTTTCGTTGACTTAAATCTGAAAAATTAAATCGGAACTCCTTGTCTAATGTCAATGATTTAATTAGACATTCTTGTCCTTCAATTTTATTGAATTTAAATCGAATTTTTTTATCAATAGATCCGGGCAACACACAGCCACCATTATAATCAATGTGCTCCCCAATCATATTAATTCTTCCTGATGACTCTACAATTAGACTACTCATCTCTTAAATTTTTTTCCCAAAACCAAGATGACTTTAAAGCATCATCAACAGAATGTTTGCATACCCATCCAATATTTTGTTTAATTTTTGAAACATCAGCGAAAGCAATTATAACATCACCCTTTCTTCTTTTACCAATTTTATAATTTACTTTAACATTATTAACCTTTTCAAATAAGTTTATCAATTCTAATACTGAAAGGCCTTCCCCAGTTCCTACATTATAAAATTCATAATTCTTCTTATTTTTTTTCTGAATTGAATATTCCAAGCATGATACATGAACATCAGCTAAATCCTCAATATGTATATAATCTCTAATACATGTTCCATCGGGTGTGTTATAGTCATCGCCAAACACAATTAATTGATCCCTTTTTCCAATCGCAGTTTGGGTTAAAAAAGGAACTAAATTTTCAGGTTTTCCCAGAGGAAGTTCTCCAATCAACCCGGAGCTGTGGGCGCCTATGGGATTAAAGTATCTTAAAGTAATATTATTAAAGTTAGGATTATTATCGCAAAATTTTTTTAAAATACTTTCACAAATTTGTTTTGTTTCACCGTATGGTGACTCACTTTTTTTGATGGGGAAATCTTCCTTAATTGGCATTTTATCAGCTTGACCATAAACAGTGCAGCTAGAGCTAAATATGAAGTGCATTTTTTCATCGATATTTTCCAATAAATTTTCAAGAGAACCAATATTATTTTTGTAATATTTTTCTGGGAAATTCACACTTTCATTAACGGATTTGTGAGCAGCAAAATGAATAATTCCATCAAAGCGATAATCACTAAAAAGTTTTTTTACTTCGCTTTTATTTTTTAGATCCTTTATTTCAAGATTAGGGTTTTTTCCAGTAATTTTTTTGATTTTATCAAAAACATTTAATTTGGAATTTGACAAATCATCAACGATTACAACATCAAATCCCTTACTTATAAGTTCTACAGATGTATGCGAACCAATATAACCTAGTCCTCCAGTTACTAATATTTGCATTTATTCTAGAATAAGTTCTTCAACCTCTCCTAATTCATCACCTGTTATTTCCCCATATCTTTTAATCATTTCCTTTAGTTTTTCTGGATATTCATCAGAAAGATCATATTCTTGAGATGTGTCTGTATCTAGGTTGAATAAAAGATATTTTTTTGAATTACCAACTTCAATATTTACAGATTCATTAAACGGTGAACCTTTGTACGGTGGTATCATAACCCAATTGTTTTGACGAAATGCTGTTCTTGAAGTTGCTTCTAAAACAAACTCTGTTCTTCCTTGTCCTTTATTTCTAAAAAAAACATCAGATAAATCAATACCATCTTTCGATTTAATGTCAGAACCAATTAGTGAAGAGAATGATTCGAGAAAATCAATTTGCGTTACCAATTCATTTGATACTTGGGGTTTTATTTTTCCTTTCCAATATGTAATAAATGGGACTCTGGTACCGGCCTCAAATAAACTGTACTTTCCTCCTCTCAAGCCACCAAAAGGGTCATGATCGCCTAATTTTTCAACTGCATCATCAAAATAGCCGTCATTTAAAACTGGTCCATTATCACTCGATATAATTATAATTGTATTATCAATTAAACCTTCATCTTCCAAATATTTATACATTTCACCAATACACCAATCTGCTTCAACAATTACGTCACCTCTTGGTCCCATACCAGAACTACCCTCAAATCTGGGGTGAGGAGTTCTTGGAACATGAGGTTGCTGAAGAGTATAGTACAGAAAGAAAGGCTCGTCTTTAACAGAGCTGATATATTTTTTCGCTTCATCTAAAAATTTGTCAGCCATATCTATATCACTCCACATGGCACTTTTTCCTCCTCTTTGAAAACCTATTCTTGGCACTCCATTTACAATGGAACTATTATGACCATGGTGCCACATCATACTCAAGAGTTCGGGATTATTTAGACCAGTTGGTTCGCCCTCAAAGTTACCTCTAAAACTGACTTCAAGAGGATCACTTGGATCGAGGTTAACTACATTTCCATTTTCTATGTAGACTGTTGGAACTCTATCTTGAGTATCTGCCATAATAAATGAGTGGTCGAAACCAACTTCATTTGGTCCTGGTTTAACTTTGCTGTTGTAATTAATTGTGCCAAAAACAGCTTTTGTTTCTTTAATAATTTCTCTTGTCAAATTATTAACAACCAAATTTACTCTGTTATTCTCATTGCCAAGACCAATGTGCCACTTGCCAACAATTCCAGTGCTGTAACCCATTGATTTGAACATTTTAGGAAGTGTCATTTCAGTTGTATCAATAATTAAATTTGCACCTGTCAAAATTTTAGCTTTGTTATTTCGCCATGGATAGGTACCAGTCATTAGTGCATAACGACTAGGGCTACAGGTGGCAGAGCTTGCATATCCATTTGTAAATCGAATACCCTCATTTGCTATTTTGTCAATGTTGGGAGTTTGCAGTGTGCCTAAGCCATAAGAACTGACATCACCATAACCCAAATCATCAGCGTATATGATTATAACATTTGGCTTAGGTAAGTCAGTATTATTACAAGAAAAGAAACCAATAAGTATTGATGCAAGAATAAATTTTTTCATAAAAATAATTTTCTAAATTAGTTGTTATTGAAATACTAACTTAATGAAAAAAATACTTCTATTTAGTCTCTTAGTCCTTTTTTCGTGTGAACCTAAAAACAACAATCTACCGAATGTGATTGTAATTTTAGTTGACGATTTGGGTTATGGTGATCTTGGCTTTACGGGATCTAATGAGATTTCAACTCCCAATATTGATAGTTTAGCGGAAAATGGAGTAATATTTACAGACGGATATGTTTCATACGCTGTTTGTTCACCAAGCAGAGCAGGGCTAATTACAGGTAGATATCAGGATACATTTGGTTATGGACTGAACGCACTTTATACACCAAAAGATCCTAATATGGGACTTCCGTTGTCTGAATTTACTATTGCAGATTTATTCAAAACGAAGAATTATAAAACCTTGGCTGTTGGGAAGTGGCATTTAGGAGCCCACGAATCATTAAGACCTTTAAACAGAGGATTTGATGAATTTTTTGGTTTTTTAACTGGTGGTCACCAATATTTCCCTGAACAGTGGAATTTAGCTGATGAGACTGAAGTAAAGTGTAATTTTTGTGCCTACAGAACTAAATTATTAAGAAATGAAGAAAGGATTAACGAGAATGAATATTTGACCGATGCTTTATCTCGAGAAACAGTTAGTTTTATTGATAAGAGCTCTAAATCCCCTTTTTTTATATATCTAGCTTATAATGCTCCACACGGTCCATTACAGGCTACTGAAAAATATTTAAAGAGATTCCCAAACATTAAAGACAAACAAAGAAAAACATACGCAGCCATGGTAAGCTCAATTGATGATGGGGTAGGGCAGATAGTGGAAATTTTAAAGAAAAATGAAATTTATGATAATACCATTATATATTTTTTATCAGACAATGGTGGAGCTAGAAGTAATGCATCAAATAATGCACCTTTAAAATCTTACAAAGGAACCCTTTATGAAGGAGGAATAAGAATACCATTTGTTATGCAATGGCCGAATGAAATTAAATCAGGTACTATTTTTAAAAAACCGATAATATCATTAGATATATTCGCAACAAGTAAGGCTATTATAAACCCAGATCTTAAATTAAAAAATGAAATTCATGGTCAAAACCTGCTGCCTTATATAAAATGTAATGACGGTGGCTATCCACACGAATATCTTTATTGGAGAAATAATGGACATCAGCCTTACATTGAAAATGGAGTAAGAGCACGTTATATAACACACGCAGTGAGGTCCAAGAATTATAAAATGTTTATTAGAAGAGGGGACTCAATGCTCTTTGACTTGTCTTCAGACATAGGTGAAAAAAATAATATTATTGAAAAAAACAGACCTTTGTTTAATGAACTTGTCAAAAAAAGTGTGGAATGGAATAAAACTTTAATGGATCCAATTTTTTTGGGTCTTAGAGATGATGAATTATACAATAAACTCAATCCTGACAGGTATATTTATTAATTGTTCTTGTAATATTCATCTTTTGACTTTGAGAATCCGATTTCATAACCTTCTTGCATTCTTTTATACTCTTCAGGTCTATTTTTTTTAACCCATTCAAAAATAACCACTGACTCAGCAATTATGGGCTCATATTCGTCTGACATTGGTCTATACCTTTCATTATATTCTTCCATGTCAATTCTAAATTTATTAATCACATTTTGAAATGATGGGTCTAATGCAAGGTTCTTTGTTTCGTGTGGATCATTTTCCAAATCATAAAGTTCTTCTAAATCTTTTGATTCCTTGAAAAAGTGTAATTGGGCATTAGTTAGTAAATTTTTAGTTTTTGCAGTTCGCATGATATGCACAGCTGGGCGGTAAAATTCTAAATATGCCTGACTTGCATCATATGGGATTTCTGGTTTGTAATTCCTAATATATTTCCATTTTTTTGTAACAATTGCTCTTGATTTATCCATTATTTCATCCCATTGATCCCTTGCGGCATAAACATATTCTCTATTAAAATCATCCTTTAAAAATGAATTCCCTGTGATGTATTTAGGCTTATCAATACCAGCGTAATCTAGAATTGTTGCTGTTAAATCTGTAACAGTAACGAGATCGTTAATCACTTTGTTTTTCTTATTGAAAGGGTTATAAATTAATAGTGGAATATTAATACCAGGCTCAAATAAATACCCTTTTCCTCTCACATTACACCTTCCATTATCACCAATAAATATTACAATTGTATTTTGATCTAAATCCTCCTCCTTTAAGTACTCAAAAAATTTACCAACTTGTTGGTCAACAAACTCTACTTGATCCAAGTATTTGGCCCAATCCAGTCGAATTAATTTATGGTCATACATGTAGGGTGGAAGTTCAATAGAATCAACATTGACTGGATCGTTAGATTCATTTCTTACTGATGTCCACCATCTTCCTCTGTGGGTTGCGTTCAAAGTTATTTGAGCAAAAAAAGGTTCTTGGGATTCTTTAGAAATATTTTCTGCAGTGTCAAAAAGACCAAAATTATTTTCTCCATCCCATTCTCCAAACTTTGAATTCTTAAAATTAGTATCAAATTTACCCTCACCATAAGCCCTACTTCCTAAAATCTTTGGATCTAGCCCAATATGGGTTCTGTATCCGTTTTTTCTAAGCCAATAAGTAAATGGTTTGATTCCATTTGGTAAAATATATTTTCTGTTACTTCTGTGCTGGTGAGTATTCATTTTTACTTGATGAACCCCAATCATTAGAGCAGATCTGTTTGGAGAACATATCGGGTTGGTTCCATAAAATCTGTTAAATTTAGATCCATTATTTGCCATCCAATTTAAATTGGGAGTTTGAAGGCCCTTCAATCCATATGTTTCAAGATCAATACTTATGTCCTCGGCCATCAGAAGAACTATGTTTGGTTTAGAGGGTTTATAGCTAGTTGATGAATAGCACAAAAAAATTAAAATTAAAAGTGAAATTGATCTCATTGTTTTTTTTTAAATTTAGAAAAACAACTGACATTTTGAAAATTTTTTTAAATCTAGTGGTGTTATTTTTCATCACAATTTCACAATCACAGTATAGAGAATGGGAGGATTTATCTATTTATAAAATTAACACAGAGGATCCACATTCTTTTTTTATTCCATACAACAAAGTTGGAGATTCTTTAAGCCAATCTTTGAACGGAACTTGGGATTTTAAGTTGTATAAAAACGATGATGATGTTCCTGAAAGATTTTATCAAAAAAGTTTTGATAAATCGGATTGGGTTAAAATTCCAGTCCCCTCAAATTGGCAATTTCATACTGACGATTTCCCTGTCTACACAAATATCATTTATCCATATGAAATTAATCCACCGTTTATGCCCTCAGATTACAACCCAGTTGGGCTTTACAAAAGAAATTTTACTGTTAAAAAGGAATGGAAAGATTATGAAACATTTATTCATTTTGGTGCTGTAAACTCTGCGTTTTACATATGGGTCAATGAAAAATTTGTTGGATACAGTGAGGGAAGTAAAACCCCAGCAGAATTTAATATTACTGATTTTCTCGACGAAGGAGATAATGAAATCGTCTTAAAAGTAATAAGGTGGTCGGATGGAACATACTTGGAAGATCAAGATTTTTGGAGATTAAGTGGAATTGAACGAGACGTTTTTTTATATGCACAACCAAAATTGGCAGTCAGGGATTATTTTTTAAAAACTTATTTGAATGAGTCATTGACCAATTCGAAAATTAATTTTGAGGTAGACTTAAAAAACTATAATGAAACAGAAAAATCATTTAAAGTAACTACATCTATAAAAAAAGATGATAAAGTTGTTTTCAAGAAAATTAAAAGTGGTCAGATTGAACCCCTTGATACAAAAAGGGTTTTATTTTCTGGTGAAGTTAATTATCCACAATTATGGTCAGCTGAAATTCCAGATTTATATGATGTGGAGATTGAGATTATGGACTCTGATAATTATTATCACATGTTAAAATTCAAAACTGGTTTTAGAAAGGTTGAATTAAGTGATGGACAACTTTTAGTTAATAACCAGCCAATTTTGTTTAAAGGTGTAAATAGGCATGAACACGATGAATTTACAGGCCATGTTGTTAGCAGAGAGTCTATGTTGAAGGACATAGAAATCATGAAAAAAAATAATATTAATTCTGTAAGAACATCTCATTATCCAAATGATCCATACTGGTATGAATTATGTGATAAATATGGAATTTATGTAATTGATGAGGCAAATGTTGAAAGTCATGGTTTTGGCTACAGAAAAGATGACACCCCGGCTTATAAATCTGAATTTGATGATATGCATATGGACCGTTGGGTTAGAATGGTTGAAAGAGATAAAAACTATCCTTCGATTATAGTTTGGTCTCTTGGAAATGAAGCTGGTGATGGGCCAATATTTGTTGAGGGATACAAATGGGTTAAAAAATTTGATGATACCAGACTTACTTTTTACGAACGAACATCGGAGCACCCCCAGATGCATAGAGGCAAAAATGAAATGGAGGGGATTGATTTAGAACCTCATACCGATTTTCTTGGATGGATGTACCACTATATGAGAGAAATTCAGATGGACTACATTGGTAAATTTTCCAATCGTCCATTTATTTGGGTCGAGTATTCACACGCTATGGGTAATAGTAACGGAAATTTTAAAGATTTATGGGATATGGTTTATGAAGAAAGACAAATGCAAGGTGGTTTTATATGGGATTTTGTGGATCAAGGTCTTGCAGAATTTAAAGATGGTAAGAAATATTGGGCATATGGTGGTGACTATTCATCTGAAGAATATAATAATGATACAAACTTTTGTATGAATGGTTTAGTTAATCCAGATAGAACCCCTCACCCAGCACTAGAAGAGGTAAAACACGTGTATCAGGATGTTAAGTTTTCATTAAATCAAAATGGAGACAAAATAGTGGTTGACAACAGATATTTTTTTAAAAATATAGAGAATCATCAAATTTTATTTGAATTAGTTGCCGATGGAGTTGTGGTTGATAGATCATCTACCAAAATAAATTTGCACCCACAAGAAACAAAACTTGTAGACAATCCCTTTCTAAATAATTCTTTCAGTAATTATCTAGAATATTTTATCAATGTTTACTTGTATTCCGAAAATGATACACCTTTAGTAGGTTCTAACCATGTATTATCTAAAGATCAAATTTTTATAAAATCTCCGATTTTAGTTAATGATAGAGCAAAGGATAAAAAGAAATTAAGGATAAAAGACTCTGAATTAGCATTAAGGGTATTTAATAAAGATTTAGAATTAATTTTTGATAAGTCAAGCGGAGATTTTATCAAGTATGAGGTAAATGGATTGGATTTAATAAAATCATCTCCATATTTAAATTTTTGGAGAGCACCTATTGACAATGATTATGGCAATGGTTTGCCTGAGAGATCTGCCGAATGGAAAATTGCATCTAATCGTAGGACTTTTGTTGATTTGAAAATTGAAAAAGTTGGTAAAACAATTTCAGTAAAAACGAATTATAAATTAAAAAATATCAAATCGGATTATTCAATGGTATATGTAGTTCATCCAAATGGAAAAATTGAAGTTTCTGCAAAATTTAATTATGGAGGAAATTTGAAAGATGCTGAAATGCCCAGATTTGGAATAAATTTTAATATTCCAGCCCAATTTGACAATGCCACGTGGTATGGTCGGGGACCTCATGAAAATTATATAGACAGGAAGTCCTCAGCTTTTGTGGGATATTATGAAAGCACAGTGGATAATTTAAAATTTGACTATTCAAGACCTCAAGAAAATGGTTATAGAACTGAAAATAGATGGTTAAGAATGGTTAATGTGGATGGTACAGGTTTTGAAATAAAAGGCAATCCACTCTTTTCATTTGGAGCGCATTTCAATACCATTGAGGACATGGATGACGGGGTTCGTAAAAATAAAGCTGGTGAGTACCTGGGAGCTAGAAAAAGAATTGTAAAAAAACAACGCAAACCAATTGATCTTATAAAAAGAGATTTTATATCGCTCAATATTGATTTGAAACAAATGGGCGTTGGAGGTGATGATAGTTGGGGTGCTAAAACCTTAGATAAATATCTAATTAAGCCAAGTGATTATGAATTTTCTTTTACAATAAATCCTATAATGTAAAAAAATCATTTTATCTATTTTTTATCCTTTTTTTTATGAATTTAATAGTCTTTAATTCAATTATTTATGATTTCCTTATAATTATTATCAGTAAAATTAGAATATGGTATTGTGAAAAATAAAATTATTCATTACATTGTACCCCAATACAACTATTAATTAATATATATGAAATCTTTTCGCTTTAACTTAATTAAAGCATTCTTCACTATATCATTATTGTTTGTTTCTGTTGGTCTTTTAGCCCAGCAATCTGTTTCGGGAACTGTTTCTGATTCTGATGGGAATCCAATACCAGGTGTTAGTATCGTAGAAAAAAATACAACAAATGGTACTGTTTCGGATTTTGATGGAAACTTTCAACTTTCTGTTGGTGAAAATGCTGTCCTTGTGTTTAGTTACATAGGATATATTACAATTGAACAAAACGTATCATCAGCATTGATGAGTGTTACTCTTGAGGAAGATGTAGCAAAATTAGATGAAGTCGTTGTCGTAGGTTATGGAGCTCAAACCAAAAAAACCTTAACAGGTGCAGTTGGTACAGTTTCAGCTGAACAACTTACATTAAAACCTGCACAGAACACCTCTGAGCTTCTGTTTGGAACTGTTGCTGGTCTTTCTGTTAGACAAACTGGAGCATTACCAGGATCTGACTTTGCAACTTTAAGAATAAGAAACTTTGGTGCTCCATTGGTTTTGGTTGATGGTATCCAAGCAACTTTCGGTCAAGTTGATCCAAATGATATTCAGTCGATTTCTGTTCTTAAAGATGGTGCGGCATCAATATATGGTTCTCGTGCAGGAAATGGTGTAGTTCTGATTACAACCAAAAGAGGAAGTGATGCTGCTGAAGGAGCAAAATTCTCTTATCATGGTACTACCACTTTTTCAACATTGACAACAAGACCAGATACAGTTGATGCACACCAATATGCAACTTTAATGGAAGAAGTTGGTTTAGGTGCTGAAAATGAAATGCCCGATTATTTGGATTATGATCCCCAAAGACAAAGAGTTTTTAACAGTATAACAGGGGAAGATTTCGATGGTATTGATTGGTACGATGCTGCATACAGAAGCTGGACACCTCAGCAACAACACAATTTGAGCGCAAGAGGAAGAAGTAATAAAATTGGATATTTTGTGTCTTTAGGTTTCACAGATACAGAAAGTGCATTTAGAGATGCTGATTTTAAACAAAATCGTTATAACATAAGAGCAAATTTGGATGCTCAATTCAATGATAATTTAAGTGCACAAGTTGATATGTCATATTTTCAAACAACTCTTGACAGAGCAAATTTTGGAATAAATGAAATGTACAACAGGCTATCAACTGGTAAACCAACTAACCTGGCTATATATCCTGATCCATCATATGCCTCTCATACAGGTACAGCAACTCCTTATTCACCCATATATGCCATGAGAAAAGATTTCTCAGGAACAAGAGTTGATAGAGATAATAACTTAAGAGCTAGACTAGCTTTAACTTATGATGTGCCATTTATTGATGGTTTGGAGGCAACTGTAAGTATTAATATGGAAGCTCAAAATGAATGGAATAAAAATATAGTAAAACAATTCCCGCTTTACACCTATGATCCATCTAGAGGAGAAGGTGATGCTGCTTATGTTCTATTTGGTACCAATCAAAGAGATCGTATAAGCGTTAATTCAGATAGAGATATGGAGTTACTTCCAAGAATTACATTGAATTATGAAAAGGAGTGGGAGGATCATAAACTTCTTGCAACTTTTGTAGCTGAGTCAACAACTTTTGAAAGGGATTTTATGTCTGCATCCAGAACTGACCCATTATCATTCGAAGCGCCTTATTTGAACTATTCTTCGGAGGCTGAAAGAGATAATGGAGAAATATTCTCTGAAAGCGCAAGATCGAGTTATGTAGGTAGGGTTAACTATTCTTTAAAGGATAAGTATTTGTTCGAGGCAATTATGAGAGCTGACGCTTCTGCAAGATATTCCGTTGAGGGTCGTTGGGGTTATTTCCCAAGTTTAAGTGCGGCGTGGAGAATCTCTGAAGAAGATTTCATGGCAGATAATTCAGCCTGGAATAATTTAAAACTTAGAGCATCTTACGGAATAATGGGTAACGATGCTGTATCCAATTTTGACTTTTTAACTGGGTTTAATATTTCTAGTGGATTTTATTTATTTAATGGAGTACCTTATCCAATTATTTCATCAGCTGGTTTAGCAAATGCACTGATTTCGTGGGAAACAATGCAAATTGCCAATGTTGGTTTGGATGGTACACTTTGGGATGGAGCACTTGGGTTTGAATTAGATGTTTTCTATCGATTAAGAGAAGATATTCTTGCTATACCTCAATCTGATATTCCTTTCCACTTTGGCGCATCTTTACCAAGAACAAATTTAAATTCAAGAGATAACCGTGGATTTGATTTGATGTTGACCCACAAAGGAAAAATTGGAGATGTTGAATATGAAGTAAATCCGATGATTTCCTACACAAGAGGTAAATATGTTGATTGGGAGGAAAATGTTAGACCAACATCTGGTGATGATCTAACTGATGAACAAATTGCTGAAAATATCCTATGGAACGCTAGATATAACAGATCTGGTAAATGGGATGACCTTCAATGGGGATTCCAAACAAATGGATTTTTCACAAATCAATCACAAATTGACAATCACCCAGTTGATATTGATTTAGCTGGAAACCAAACAATGATTGTTGGAAATTTGATTTTTGTAGATCAAAATGGCGATGGAATAATAGACTGGAAAGATCAAGTTGTAATTGGTCAGTCTGGAATGCCAAAGTGGAATTTCAGTACATTCACAAGCTTCAGATGGAAAAATTGGAGTATTGATGCATTGTTCCAGGGTGCTACTGGATACACGGTTAACTTTACTTCAGCAGCCGGATACGGAGGAATTTCTGGACATCAAACAGTAGCCAAAAAGTTCCAATATGAAAACAGATCGCTTTTGGGTGCCAATGGTGATATTGAAGTCTTGAGAAAATTTCCACCTGCTTTTACAACTGGTGGTGTTCCACAGTCAGACCAAAGAGCAAACGATTTTACAAGGATTGATGCGTTTTATTTAAGATTAAAAACTTTAAATATAACTTACAATTTACCAAAATCACTTACCAGCTCGTTGGGTCTTGATTATGTACAGGTTTATGGCTCTGGATCAAACGTTCTAACGTGGGATAACTTTGGAGTTTATTCAGGTTCATACGACCCAGAAATTTTACAAGGCTATAATGATAGAGCAGCTGGTCAGGGAGACGGTGGTGTCGATAGAGCTTATCCTAACGTAAGAACTTGGACAGCAGGTCTTAAGATTGGATTTTAACAATAATAATATTAACTTTGAAAACTATGAAAAAACTTATTTTATTTATATTCTCAATCACATTTGTTGTTGGTTGTGCAGACCTTGATTTGCAGCCAACTAACATGATTGCAGAGGATGCTGTAAAGAAGGATCCAAAATTGGTTGAAGCTTTCCTGACTAAGATATATGCCAATGCCGTTTTTGAGCCTAATGAAATGGCCAGTATTCCACAACAAAACCGTCTTACTGATGGTGTTGTTAGTGGTGAATATACTTTAATGGCGCCTTGGCAAGGGGCTATTCAAGCATCCGCCAATATACCAACCTCTGCTGGGTCACATGGCCTAATTAACAGATTTCATTATGGAAATATACGTTCAGCAAATGAAATTATTGAAATTCTAGCTGAAGCAAGTTTTGATCCAGCAACAGTTGCTGCTCAAACAGCAGAAGCTAAATTTCTTAGAGCCTGGATGTATTTAGATATGGCGAAACGATATGGAGGTATGCCAATAGAGGATTCTGCCAAATCTATTGATGCAGAATATGATGAACTTATGATTCCTAGGTCGACCCTAAAGCAAACCTATGATTTTATTTTATCTGATCTAGATGCTGCAATTGCTGACCTTCCTGGTATAGCTCTTAATGGTAAGGCGACCAAGTGGGCTGCTCATGCGTTAAAAAGTAGAGCAGCATTATATGCAGCAAGAATTGCAAAATATCATCCTCAATCATCAAATGGTTTAACATCCATTCCCGCAGGTGATGCGAATGCATATTATCAAATGTCACATGCATCTGCAAGTGCCGTTATTGACGGAGGAAAGCATCCTTTACACAGGGGTGGGGGTACATATCAAAAAACTTTTGGTGAAATTTTTTATCAAGGTACTAACTCTGAACATATTTTTGTTGAAGAATATAATCTTGCATTAGGAAAAACTCACACTTGGAGTGGATATGGAATGCCTGACGGATTCAAAGCAGGGTGGGGTTCAAATATGCACCCTTACATCGCCTCTGATGCTAGATTTGAGCATAAGGATGGAACACCCGGTAATAAATATCACAATCTTTTCAATAACAGAACATTTTTTGACCTTGAGGAAGTTATTTACACAAAAGATCCAAGATATTTAGCAACATTTTTCACACCTGAGGAGGTATTTCAAGGAAGAGAAGTTTGGTTTCATGATAATTCTGTTGGTGCTGGTACTTATAAAGGAAGAGCAGGAAACACTGCTCCTCAAAGATCTCCACCAAGAAACAGAAATAGGGGTGGTCGTCTACTTCAAAAGAGAATAGACCCTGCTATTGAGTTTCCGCCATTTGGAACTGATGAAACACCCTACATAGTATTGAGAACAGGAGAAATGTATTTGAATGGAGCTGAGGCTGCATTTGAAATGAATTTACCTGTCAGAGCTAAAGAGCTAGTCAATACTCTTAGAGGAAGAGTGGGTATGCCACCAAAAGATAATTTAACTCTTGATTTGATTAAAAATGAACGTTTTGTTGAATTGTTTGCTGAAAATCATCACTACTGGGATTTAAGAACATGGAGAGATGCTGAAGCTGCAATCCACATGAAAACAAAGTGGGGAACAAAATGGATTAGAAGAAAGTCTGATGGTAAGTACAAAGCTAGAATGTGGAGATGGAATTTTTCACAAAATACTCCATTCCTTGAAAGAATGTACTGGTTACCATTTGGAAATGGAAGAATGTCAGATAATCCAAATCTAGTAGAAAATCCTGGTTACTAACAAGGATTAATTTAAATAAAAAAAGGATCTAATTTTATTAGGTCCTTTTTTGTTTTATGAGACTACTTTTTATTTTTATTTTATTTATTTTTTCATGCAATGAAAAAATTAGCAAGCCAAATCTAGTTTTTATAATTGTCGATGATCTTGGATGGAAAGATGTTGGTTATATGGGTTCAGATTTTTATGAAACACCCAACATCGACAAATTAAGTAACAATAGTACCATATTTAATTCTGCATATTCTGCAAGTCCAGTTTGCTCACCTACACGAGCCTCAATAATGACGGGAAAGCATCATGTAAGAGTGAATATAACAGATTGGATCCCTGGGGTTGACCCAAAAGATAGGTATTTGATTGGCCCTGAGGATGTTCACCAACTTCCAACAGAGGAACTCACGATTGGAGAAATATTACAATCCAATGGATATTCAACAATTTATTCTGGTAAATGGCATTTGGGTGGACCCGGTTTTTATCCAGAAAATCAAGGGTTTGAAATTAATAAAGGTGGTTTTGAAAAAGGGAGCCCAATGGGAGGGTATTACTCACCCTATAAAAATCCTCGTCTTTCAGATGGACCTGAGGATGAATACTTAACAGATCGTCTGACAGAGGAGTCGATATCCTTTATTAAAGAAAGAGATAAAAACAAACCATTTGCTGTTTTTATATCTTTTTATAATGTTCACACACCCATTCAACCAAATTTGAAATATATTGATTATTATAAAGATAAGCTCAAAACCTATTCAGATACTACAACTCAAACTGATATTGAGGGTGATGCAATCAGTGTGTTGAATCAACGAAATCCTGATTATGCTTCTATGGTTCATTCAACAGATGAAAATATAGGGAAATTAATATCATTTTTAAAACAGAGAAACCTGTATGATAACACACTTATTATTTTTACGTCAGACAATGGAGGTCTATCAACACAAGCCAAAGTTGCTCCAACATCAACGAAACCACTGAGGGCTGGTAAGGGTTGGCTTTATGAGGGTGGTATTAGAATTCCTCAGTTAATAAAATATATTAATCAAAAACAACAAGATTTAAATAATATCCCAGTTGTTTCTTATGATCTTTTTACAACAATTGTTAATCATTTAAAGCTGGATTACACTCATGAGAAAAAAGATGGAATAGACCTTTCAAATTTATCAAAGGAGAAAAACAAAAGGGATTATATTTTATGGCATTTCCCTCACTATCATGCTAGTCTTTGGAAACCAGGTTCTGCTATAAGAAATGGAGACTGGAAACTACTAAAGTTTTATGAGGAAAATAAGCTAGAATTATATAACTTAAAGGATGATTTAAGTGAACAAAATGATCTTTCAAGTAAGTACCCTTTGGTAGTAAAAAAATTGAGTTATAAAATGGATGAAATGCTTGCTGAGATGAATGGTAAAGTACCCACAATTAATCAAAATTTAAATTAAAAATTATGAAAAAATATTATCTAATTCTTCTTATTACTTTATTCGCTTGTGAAAAGACTGATGATCGACCGAACATTTTATTTATAATGTCAGACGATCACGCATATCAAGCGATTAGTGCTTATGATGATAAATTAATAAATACACCAAATATTGACAGGCTTGCTGATGAAGGTATTTTATTCACAAATGCATGTGTAACAAATAGTATATGCGCACCATCAAGAGCTACAATTCTAACAGGAAAGTTTAGTCATTTGAATGGAAAAATTGACAATCATTCTCCATTTGATACAACACAGGTTACTTTTCCTCAACTTTTTCAAAAAGCTGGTTATCAGACTGCTATGTATGGAAAATTACATTTTGGTAATAATCCAAAAGGTGTTGATGACTTTATGATTTTGCCAGGTCAAGGTGATTATATTAACCCGAAATTTTTAACAAGAGGATACGATACAATTATCAAAGGATATGTTACGGACATTATTACTGACCTTACACTGGGATGGTTAAAAGAAAAGAGAGATAAAACCAAACCTTTTATGATGATGTATTTGCACAAAGCTCCCCACAGGGCGTGGTGGCCAAGTGCTGAAAAGTTTGCTGAATTTTATGAAAAAGAGTTTCCGGAACCTGAAACTCTTTTTGATGATTATTCAAATAGGGGAACTGCCGCTAAAACTGCAGAAATGAACTTATTGACTCACATGCGATATATGGAGGATAGTAAAATTAGACCTACCACACTTGAAGAAATGGGTGGCGCACAACCAGAGGTTGCATATGTTAGTGAAAAAAAACAACTAATTAGGGAAAATCCAAATCAGTTTTACAGTAGATATAACAGAGGAGATGCTGATCAAAGAGCTGCTTACGATGTTACATTGGACAAAATAAATGAAGACTTCAAAAAAAATTGGCCAATTATGAATGATACACAAAAAATGAAATGGAAATATCAGAGATATATGCAAGATTATCTTGCAACAATATCATCTGTTGATGACAATGTAGGAAAAGTACTTGATTATTTAGATGAGTCTGGACTTTCTGATAATACAATTGTGATTTACACCTCTGATCAAGGTTTCTATTTGGGAGAACACGGTTGGTTTGATAAAAGATTTATTTATGATGAGTCATTCAAAACGCCTCTTTTAATAAGATGGCCAAATAAAATTAAAGCTGGAATTACTAATGATGAGATGGTTCAAAATTTGGATTTTGCTCAAACTTTTTTAGAAGCGGCTGGCATTGATGCCCCAAATGATATGCAAGGTGAAAGTTTAATTCCTTTACTGACTGAAAATGGAGAGGACTGGACTAGAGATGCAGTCTATTACCATTATTATGAGTATCCATCAGTTCACATGGTAAAAAGACACTATGGTATAGTTAATAAAGACTATAAACTTGTTAGATTTTATTATGATGTTGATGAATGGGAACTTTATGATAGAAAGAATGATCCTAATGAAATGAATAATGTTTATAATGATTCGGAATACTCGGATATAGTTAGTGATCTAAAGATTCAACTGGTTAAAATGAGAAAAAAATATAAAGATTCAGAGGAATTAGATCAGAATTTTATTTATAAAAAATAGTTTGAAAAGTTATCTTTTAATATTAGTGAGTTTTCTGTGTTTTTTTAATCTTAACTCACAAATTCAGCCCAATCCTTTATTCAGTGATAATATGATTCTTCAGAGAAATTCTGATGTTAATGTGTGGGGAAAGGCAGATAAAGGAAAAGAGCTTTCTCTCAGTGTATCTTGGTCAGATAATAACTACACCACTAGAGTTGATAGTGATGGCTTTTGGCATTTAAATATTCCTACCCCTGAAGCTGGAGGTCCATATCATATCGATATATTTTGTAATAATAACTCCCTAAAAATTAAAAATGTATTGATAGGTGAAGTTTGGGTTGCATCTGGACAATCAAATATGGAGATGACATTAGCTGGTTTTGATCGTGAGCCAGTTTTAAGATCTTTAGATATGATTGCAAATGCAAACAACCCCAATATCAGATTACTAACTGTAAAAAAGACATTTAGTGATGCTAGACTCAATAGTTTTGATGGAAATTGGGTTGAATCAAATCATAAAACAGCTTCAGCGTTTAGTGCAGTTGCCTATTCTTTTGCCAATTACTTAAATCAAGTTTTAGATATTCCAGTTGGTATAATTCTTACATCGTGGGGAGGTACACCAGCTGAAGCTTGGACTCCCTCAGAAACTCTTTCCAAAATACTAACTAAAGAGGAGTTAAGTTATAATTTTGAACACTTAGACGATAGACCATCTGTTCTGTTTAATGCAATGATAAACCCATTAATCCCTTTTAATATTCGTGGTGCTTTGTGGTATCAGGGAGAGGGTAATGTAGGTCGGGCACATAATTACACAATGCTCATGAATAGCATGATACAATCTTGGAGAGATGAGTGGAACATTGGAGATTTTCCATTTTATTTTGTTCAAATAGCCCCTAATGGTTGTTGTGGTAATATTGGGCGATCACAACAAGCTTTTTTGAGAGAGGCTCAGCTAAAAACCATGCAAACAATGAAGAATACTGGAATGGTTGTTACTATTGACATTGGAAGTACTTTAACAATTCACCCACCTGAAAAAATATTGATTGGAAAGAGATTAGCTTACTGGGCTTTGGCTAAAGATTATGGATTTGATAGCCTTCCATATTCTGGACCTGTCTTTAAATCATTTAAAGTTTTAGGTAATAAAGCTTACGTAGATTTTGATTATGCTGAGAGAGGAGTTACAAGTTATGGTAAAAAATTATCTGGATTTGAGATAGCTGGTGAGGATAAAATTTTTTACAATGCTCAAGCTGACATAGATCCTCATTGGGGAGCAGGTTGGAAAAGAAGTAAATTAATGTTGACAAGTGAAAAAGTAAAGAATCCAAAATATATTAGGTACGGATGGACGAATTATATTGAGGGTATGCTTTATAACATACAGGGCTTGCCTGCATCATCATTCAGATCTGAGGAATCGAAATAATAGTCAACTTAAACTTTGATCATCAGACATTATCAAAAAAACAAATTGATTTCTAATGATTTAACATTTAAAAACAAAAAATTTTAGAAGAATGATAATTATTAAAAATATAATATGTTTTTCTTGTTCCTGAATCTCTAAATAAATACATTCAAAGATTAACCAAAAAATCTAAAAATTTAATCTATGAAAAATATAATTACTGTATTTTTTTGCATGATTATCCTCAATCTTGATGGACAACAATGGGTTGATGATTCATGCAACAAAAAAGCTTCAAAAATTGTAAATCAAGGAATTAGCCACTTGGCAAATCTTGAATATGCTATGGCATATGCGATGGCTAATGCTGCTCTGTTAATTGATGATGATTGTCAATGTGCTCATCTTGTAAAGGCTGGTGCAACTTCACCTGATGCAGATTGGGGCTCTAGAAAAGAAAAGTTAGATGCTGTAAATTTAGATAAGTTGAAGAGTGTAGAAAAGGTATGGTATACAATGCTTAAAGCTACCTTAACTGCAGACTCAGAAACTTATCAAAAAACTTTATCAGATGGTCTAATTGCCAACCCTGAAAGTGCTCTTTTGAATTGGTTATCTCGTGATGCATTTAAATTTGAGGACAACAAAGAATTTGCTGATATGTTTCCACAATTGGCAGCTGGATCGTATAATATGATGGCTTATCAGTCATCAAGAGGAGCTAATGGCGAAGATCCAAATTTAGACAAAGCATATGAGATGATTGACAAAAGCGCTGAGCTTCACGATGGTCCTAATATTTTTGATACTAAAGCTGAGATTGCAGCAGAAAATGGAGATTACGAAACAGCTTTATATAGTCAATTAAAGGCACATGATTATTCTTCATTTGGATCACAATACTGGCAAAATGCAGTTAAATATTGGCACAAACTAAATAAAGAAACAGTTGCAGATAACCTAAAAAAAGCTCAGGTTAATATGCAAAATGCTATCCTTGAAAAAAATGAGGAGGAATTTAAAAAATATATTTCTGATGATGAGACATTAGTAGTAGGGGATTCTAATTTAGGCGAATTTTACAACTACACTTTAGATAACCTTAATCAAGAGGCCCTAATTGATTGGGATAGTTTTGATATAAGAGATATTGATGTTCATTTTTCATCAGATATGACAATGGCCTATCTGACTTTTTATGCTGACGGAGCTTATACTTTTAAGGAATCAGGTCAGACTGTTGATTACAATACAAGAGCATCTGCTGTTTGGATTAGAACCGCCAATGGTTGGAAATCAATTCATGCAAATTGGGCTCCTTCTGAGGGTGGAATTGGAATTCCAAAGCAATAGAGCATAACCTTAATAAAAAACTCAGCTTAAGTGCTGAGTTTTTTTTTACTTTTTATTTTTATCAAAAAATATAGCCCGGGGACAGAGGATATAAGTGCTGAAAATGTAAAAATTAATCCAACACTGGTAGCAATATCTGGACTAACACTTGTGTATGTAGCTAGTGTTAAAAATACATATTCTCTAATTCCAATACCACCAAAAGAGAAAATTGATAAAACAGATGAAATCAAGAAAATATAAATGAAAGTAAAGTAATTCTCTGTAACATCAAGAGAAATTAAAATTAAGATAATTGACCCAAACTGAAGAATTTGTATGAGATGTGAAATAATAAAAGCTTTGTTGTAAACGATTTCATTATCAAAAATTTTTTGTACCAAAACCTTACCAGCAATAAATAAAAAAGTATATAAAGGACCTAAAAGAGCACCGAATTTTAATGTAAATTCAAGATCTAAAATAAAACCACTAAAAACTAAAATCAAACACACAATTACACCAAAACCAATTAACCTATCTAAGACTAATAACTTATATATCTTCTTTAAACCCCATTGAAATTTTTTATTCATCAAGACTCCCTTGTATGCATCACCACCAACACCACCTGGAATAAAAAAATTATAAAAAATCCCAATCATATATAGTTTGATGTTTTCTTTTGAGGATATTTGAAGATTATTATCTTTTAAAATAAACCATAATCTTTCTGATGAAATTATCTGTGATAAAAAATATAATATAGATGCAAATAGAATAAATAATAAATCAGCACTTTTCAGTATTTCTAAAATTTTATATATACTAATTTTAGTCAGAGTATAGTAAATGAAGAATACAGTTATAGTGACTTGAAATATTATTAGTAACTTATTTTTCATTGAAAAATCAATTGGAGTTTAAATATTTCTTTGGAGTTGTTCCAAATTTCTTTTTGAATGCATTTATGAAATGACTGGCTGTACTATAACCTAGATGTAATGCAACTTCATTAACATTATAGTTTTTTGATGAAAGCATATTAGAGGCAACGTTCATTTTATATTCAAATAAAAAACCAAATACAGTATTTCCATAGACTTGTTTAAATCCTTCTTTAAGATTTTTTAATGAAATATCTACATTTTTTGCTAACTGTTTTAATGTAGGTGGCTCAGCCATTTTTGAAATTATAATTTCTTTGGCCTGTTTTATTTTTTTTACGTTTTTATCATCAGCCAAAAATGGACACTGGTCTATATTCATTTCTTTGGAAACATTGAAATAGAGGCTTAGTAATTCAAATATTTTCCCTTTGTGATAAAGTTTTCTTACATTTTTACTGATATTTTCTGACATCATTTGTGTTAATATGGCAGTAATTTTAGGGCTTAATGAATTTTCTTTATAGTATTTTTTATTAATATGCTCATCGCTCAGAAATGGGATAGTCTCTGCGTCCTCAGAAAACAATCCGTGAAGTTTTTCAATTTTTACATGAACACTAACCAATTTGGTACCTAAGTCTAAGATTGCATTGACAGGTAGATTCATTATTGGGTTGTAAAGTAGTATGGAATTACCTTTTCCAACAGGAAAACTGTATGCACCATTATTATATTGAAAACTAACATGTCCATCAATGCAAAAGTGAAATTGTATGTAGTTATTTTCGGTTTCATAAAATACCTTTTGCTTTGATTTATCCCAATTGTGAAAGCTGTAATAGATCATCTCAGGATCAATCACCAGTTTATTTTCGGAACTTATTTTGATATTTTTCAATTTTTTATTGACTTAAAAAAGAAGTTTTAATCTGTACACTAAAGTATATCATTTGAGTCAAATAGTGTGCCTATTTTGCTATTTTCTGTCGAGAGCCTCTAGTCTTTTGAGTAGTGGAGGGTGAGAATAATGAACAAACACATAAAGTGGGTGTGGGTATAAATTTGTAAGTGAGTCAGATGATAGTTTTTTCAAAGCATTTTTTAAACTTTCTGGATTAAAGCTCTCTTTGGCAAAATTATCAGCCTCATATTCATTTCTTCTACTTAAAATATTCATACCAATTCCAATAATGATACTTATTGGGCTAAATAAAAAACTGAAGGCAATTAAACCCAAATGAAATGAACTTTCACTTGCTCCAAGCGCGTACGATAGGCTAGGTTCGTTAAGACATAGTTGAAGAACATAGCAGATTATTCCAACTTGTAATACAGATAAGATTAAGCCTTGTTTTATATGATTTTTTTTATAATGACCAACTTCGTGAGCTAGGACAGCTACAAGCTCATCTTCCTCGTGTTTATCAATAAGTGTATCAAAAAGGGCTATTGTTTTTTTTGGGCCCAGGCCAGAGAAGAATGCATTTGCTTTAGAGGATCTCTTCGAACCATCAATCACAAAAATTTTATCAAGAGAATATCCAATTTTTTTAGAGTATTCTTCAATTTTATTTTTTAAGGATCCCTCTTCAAGGGGACTTAGCTTATTAAAAATTGGCACAATAAGGGTTGTATAAAACATATTAGTTAGTATAAGAAAAACAGATAAAAACAGCCATAACCATAACCAAAAATTAGGACCAAATAAAATGTAGATTTGAATACTTACAAAAAGTATAAAACCGCCAATTATCAATGATATTAAAAGGCCCTTTATTTTATCTTTTAAAAAGGTAATTTTTGTGGTTTTATTAAACCCATATTTTTCTTCTATTGTAAAAACCGAATGATAACTAATTGGTAGACTAATCGTTATGCTTATAATTAAAAAGAAAAGAAAAAAGGCTGCTGATTGCAGAAAAAGACTATCAAAATAATAAATAGAAAAATCACTAATTTTTCCATATAAACCTGAAACAATAAACACAATTGTGATGGATGTAGATAACAGTGATGATATTAAAGAAACTTTATCTCGGTCAATTTTATAGTTCTTTGCTCTTTTGTAATCACTTTCTTTATAAAAATCTTTGAGTACATCTGGAATTGAATCATTCCAGTTTTTGGAATTTAAATATTCAAGTATGCTGGAGAAAACAAAACCGAATAAAATAAAAAAAATAAAAATGTATATTATGTATCCAGACATACTGTAAATTTAATTATAATTGAGAAATATTTAATTCTTTGATTAGTATTAAAAAGGTTGTGAAAAATATATTGTTCTTAATTTTTCTTGTTTTAATGAGTTGTGGTAGCTCAATAAAACAAATAGAGGTGAAGGAAATATCAGATGTTCAATTTATGGGAATTGAGGATAATCAAATAATTTTAAAATCAGAGTTAATTTTATACAATCCCAACAACAAAAATTTAAGGGCAAGTCAGGTTTATTCTAAAATATATTTCAATACAAAATTTTTTGGTGAATTTGAAAATTTAGATAAAATTCTTCTAAAGAAGAACAATTCCACAAAAATAAATTGTTTAATTAAAATTAATACTGATGCACTCAGTTTATCAATGATATATATGAGTCAATTTGATTTGAATTTTGATGGTTTTGTCAAGATTAATTTTCCCAATAAAAAATTCAAATTTAATTTGGACTATGAATTAGATTCAAAATTGTTAACAGAAAAGTTTTTAAATAATTTATAAAAGTTTGAAAGTTCTATAGAAAACAATGTAATTTTAAATAAGATGTTTATAAAAATTTTACTCTATTTAATTTCTCTAAATATTATGGCTTTTTTTAGCGCCAATATTAATGATGAAATATCCCTAGAACGTCCAAATTTTATCATATACCTTTCAGATGATCAAGATTTTTTAGATTACAATGTTTTTGGTAATGAAAATGTGCAATCAGCCCATGTAAACAAATTGGCATCTGAAGGAATAAGGTTTACAAATTTCCATACTGCCTCTGCAATCTGCACACCGAGTAGATCGCAATTGTATACAGGGTTGTATCCCCTCAAAAATGGTAGCTACACAAACCATACTCATTTAAAAAAAGACACAAAAACAATTGTTCAACATTTATCCGCAATTGGTTATGAAGTTGTTTTAGCCGGTAAAAGTCACGTTGGACCCTACAATACATTTGATTGGGACTATTACATTCAAAATAAGCAAAACAAGCAATTGGATCTTGAATCAATCGATAACTATTTGAAAAACGTCGAAAAACCATTTTGTCTTGTGCTAGCAAGTGATTTTCCTCACGGACCATACCCTAATGAAACTGATTATACATTAGATGATATTAAACTCCATCCTTATAATAAAAGAGTAACACCAGAAAAGCCTGGATACTATCAAAACATAAAACATGACGATATTCAGCTAGGGAAAATCCTAAATATTGTTGATGGTAATGATTTGAAAAATAATACCATGTTTATTTATGCTTCTGATCATGGAATTTCAGGAAAGTTTACACTATATCAAAAGGGACTTAAAGTTCCTGTTGTAGTTAGATGGCCAGGAAAAATTAAAAAAAATATGGAGTCAAACAGACTACTTGCTATGGTTGATATACTACCAACAATCGTAGATATTGCTGGAGGAGATATAGATGAGTTTGACGGAAAAAGTTTTAGTAATCTATTACTTGGAAATGACAAAAAAGTGAATGATTTTGTTTATGGTGTTTCTACAAGACAAAACGTTAGAAATGGATTTATTTTTCCCTCCAGAATGATTAGTAACGGAAAGTACAAAATGATTAAAAATTTCAATTCCATTGAAGTTTATAAAAAAAACTTAAACAAAGGAAGAGTATTAAATGAATTTATTGAAATTGGAGCCAAAAAAATGCCAAATGTTCCCTTTGTGGAATTATATGATTTAGAATTAGATCCTTACGAGAAAAATAATATTTCACAAAATCCTGGCTCAAAATATATTATTAATGAACTGAGTAAAAGTCTAGAAGATTGGATGGTCTCTCAAAATGACATTGTATCATTGGGGAATATCCCTCTAATTAAGCCTACTCAACATCCACTTGATGAACCCTCAAAGTGGATGAATGTTCAAAAAAATTTAATTGGTAAAATAAAAGACTCTGATTACATAAAAACCCACTATTAAAATGAAATATTTATTCTATTTAATATTCCCATTATTAATTTTTTCTCAAGATCCAAGTTTTCATGAACCATGGGAATTAGAAGGGGCCAGTGAGAGGATTGAAAAATACAGAAAAACCAATACGATTTTAAACTTTAATTTCCCCACTGACATCAAAAAAAAGAATGGTAAATTAAAAATTAAATTAATCAATCATGATTTTAAATTCGGGGTTGGGTTTACTCAATTGAGAAAGATGCGAGGTAATATGTTCGATTTATATCTTGAAAGATTTAATGAGGTTTTTAATTATGCTACTGTAGGTATGTATTGGGTCCTAACAGATGAGAGAAGTGGTAGAAAACAAATAGATAAATATTATGATGATATAATTAAATGGTCAATAAAAAATAATGTCCGATTGAAAGGTCATCCATTAATGTGGCATGAGGGTATGCCTGATTGGGTTAGATATTCAAAAGATTTAGATCAACTTGAAGTTGCAATGAAAACACACATGAGGAGATTAATTGAAACTTATCCAGAAATTAATGACTGGGATGTATACAATGAACCAGTTGGTCCATTTAAACCACACATTCCATACAGTGCTATTCAAGATTGGATCAATCACAAAGGTGGAATATATCCAGCAATGGTAGAAATCTATCAGTATGTTAACAGCGTTAATCCAGAAAAGAATTATTCAAACAATCACTATCATGCAAAGGACCCCGAATATTTTAAAATAAATGAATATTACGTTCAGAAAAATTTAAATTTCAGTTCAATTGGGATGCAAGCTCATATGCAGTCGAATGATAATGTCATGACTGAAAGTCAAGTTTGGGATCAGATTGAGGACTATGCAGTTTTGGGAAAAAACATTCAGTTCACAGAAATCACTGTGACAAGTTCGAAAAGATTTAATAATTGGAAAGATCACCAAGAGTTTTTAGCTAAGAGAGATGAATCACTACGAAAAGGGAAAGAAATGGACTTACCAAGCCTTCCTGAATATGAAGATTTCCAAGCATCTTATTTAAAAGACTTTTACACACTTGTCTTCAGTCATCCAAGTGTTAGTTCCATTACTTTTTGGAACCTAACTGACAAAAATGCCTGGAGAGGACATGCTGGAGGATTGCTTTACAAAGACTTATCTCCAAAAAAATCATTTTTGACTTTAAAGCAGTTAATAAAAGAAACTTGGACAACTGAAATAAGTGAAAAAATAAATATTAGCGATTCCTTTGAATTCAGGGGATTCTATGGGGATTATGAGGGAGAAATCCAAGTAGATAAAAAACTCTATAAATTCAGTTTCTCTATTGACAAAGAAACAGATGGGCCAATTGATTTGGTTTTAAAGTAATTTCGGAGTTTTTTTAATGTAATCCTGATATTCTTTTAAATGCCCCCATTTTTCTTGACCACTTTTCTCCAAAATACTCACTCCACTTATATAAACAATTAACCAATAGGTAAAAATTGGTGATATAAGAGTGATGTATTGCAATCCCTCCAGATTTGAAAATGACATAACAGATATACCTAGCCAAAGAATAATTTCTCCTATATAGTTAGGATGCCTAGATTTTGACCATAAGCCTGAGGTTATGAATTTATTCTTGTTTTCACTAATCGATCTAAATTTTGTCTTCTGATAATCTGCTATGATCTCAATGGAAAATCCAAGAACAAAGAGAGTAAGTCCTGTAAAAAAAGCGATATTTAGCTCAATAATATTTTCTGACGCGATAGCTGTAATTGCACATGCTGAGCATATTGTTACCCACATTCCTGATGTTGTCCATGCAAGCAAAAATTTTGACCATGACTTTTTATATTCTCTAAATCTTTTGTCCTCACCATCTTTTTTTATTCTTAAAAATAAAAATGTACCTAATCTACCAGACCATATTATTATTACTAGGGAAATAACAATTTCTCCAATTCCTGACCCAAAGCTTTGTGTCTTTGAGTATAGTATGTAAGAAATCACAGAAATATAAGCGAGACTACCTGTGAGATCATAAAATTTTTCGGTTTTAAAAATATTTGCAGGAATGTACAATACCCAGTGGATAATAAAAACCAAAATGATACCATTAATTACAATTTTATTTTGGGTGGCAAATCCTAAACCCATACATAATAAAAAAACAATTACAATATTTGATAAATTCTTGATGTGATGTTTCATATCTAAAATCTTTGAAAGAAGTTCCAAATCTCATTGATTAAAAAAGGAGAATTTAAAACATTGTGTTCCCCATTTTCAATCCTTAAATACCTGACCTCTTTTCCATCGTCACAGTTTTTAAATTCATACACTGTATCTTCCCCAATCATTCTAATTTGAGGTTCAAAACAATTAAATTTATTTGCCCACAATTTTGCACTTTCCAGAGCATCTAAAAAAATATGTGTTCCTGGCCCGGGTCCACCGCTGATTGGAATTATTGGATCTAAAGCTCCGTTAACTTGGAAAACTGATAGGGGCTGAGTTGTTGGCTTCAACGGCATACTTTCCATTAATTGACTTACGATGGGTGCAATCGCTTTAAAATGATTTGTTTCTACACCTAACTTGTTGGCCATTCCAGAGCCATTTGAATTTCCTATGACATAAACCTTATTCATATCTAGATTCTGATAGTTTTTCAATTCTTCAATAATCAAATTAATAAATTGAACATCATCAGCTCGCGAGGCCTCTGAGCCTAAATTCCATGATCTTTGAATCCCTTGAGGATAAATACCTACAAATTCCCCATTGTCAGTAAACCTTTTAAGTCTATTTAAAAAACCTGTATTTGTTCCACCATTTCCATGTAATCCAAAAACAATAGGGTATAATTTATTAGTGTTAATGTTTAACTCGGTTTGGATAATAACAGGTCTTTGCTCCAATACACCACTCACGTTTTGTTGAATAAATATGGTCTCTGTTTTTAGCTCTTTGGTTGAGTTAAAGTCAGTAGCATAATCATTATCTTCGCATGAGACAAAAAATAATATCAAAATTATTTTTGAAATGTTAAAAATGTATCTTTTAATGATCATAAATATTTTTAAAATTATGACATTTAAATTAAAGTTAAGCTTGATATTAATCATTTTGATGTCGTGCTCCAATGATGTTGATAGCATTTCTAGTTGTGAGTCAATTAATTATGAGAACAAACCCTCTATAGACTGGTTTCAATCTTATGGGGGAAGTGGTGAAGAATCTCATGGACATTATATTCTCTCCACTAGTGACGGAGGTTTTATTCAAATAGGTGAAACAGGTTCTTTACCAAATAATGCTAAAATGCTTGTGGTTAAGGTTGACCGAAATGGTCAATTAATTTGGAAAAAAGAATATACTGATGAAGGTCATAATTTTGGAAATTCAATACTTGAAATTGAAGATGGTTATTTATTGTGTGGGGTAAAAAATGATGATAGTTTTTTAGTTAAGGTAAAAAAAGAAAATGGAGATATTTTGTTCTCTAAAACTTTTGAAAATGGTGGAAGTGATGCTTTTGAGCACTTACTTTTGGTAAATAATCAAATTTTTGCAGTTGGTTACACTAATTCTGAAGATAAATACAATAACTTTTATTCAGAGGGTGAATCAAGCTTACACATATTAGATTTAGATGGAACTATTATTAAAAATATTGATATCAAGAGTTACATGTCACATGCTTACAGAATTAAGTCTATTAATAATGATATTTATATTTCAGGCCTTACAAATGGTGCTGAAGATTATGCTCTAATTAAAATGAATCTGTCGGGTGATGTTATCTGGTCCAATGTTTATGGTGGATCAGATTCTGATCATTGCTTTGCAATGGATGTAAATGATAAAAATGAAATTTTTTTAAGTGGTCATACGACATCACAAACTGCCAACTGGGACACTTATACAATGAAGATTGATAACGATGGTAATAAGTTATGGGAAGTAAAAAAAGGCAACCCCAGAGGTTTTGATGAAAATTTCATTCACGATGAGGTTTGGGGAGTCACATACACTGATGACGGTGGTTGTATAATTACTGCTGGAACTGGAGATGAATATGATGAATATTCTGCATCATGTGATAATTCATCTGAGTTCTCTAATCAGTGGAAAGTATACTCTATTAAGTTTTCATCTGATGGTTCTATTGAATGGGAAGGAGTTTATGGAATTGAGAGTGAAGACTGGGCAGGGGAGGATATCGATTTGTCTTTAGATGGTAAACCTATTATGGCAGTTGATAATGGTGAATTCGGATTTCTAAAATTAAAATAAAAAAAGCCCTAAAAAGGGCTTTTTCATACAGTTATTTTAATGTCTAGAAGTCAGCCAACCTTACCATCATGTAAGAGTTTACAACTTTTCTAACGCCACTGACTTTTTTAGAGTATTCTGCAAATTCAGGACTGTTATACATATCTTTTGTCCTTTTTAATGCTGATTCTAAATCAGGTGCACCAACCCACACAAAATGAGAAAAACCACTATTTTTTCCACTAATTGGATATCCAAGACCGTATGAGTTTTCTTCATACCCTTGAGTTACAGCCATTTCCTGAGAAAAAGAAGCAAATTCTTTCGCATACTTGCTTGGGTCTGAAACTTCCATTTCCCAAATCATAAATACTTGATCAGGTGTCCAGTCATTTTTAAACCATGCAGGTGTATTTAAAGCAGTTTTAACAGGTGTAATATACTTGTTAAGTTTTTCTCCAAAAACTTGAGCTACTGGAGATGCAAACCAGGATAATGACCAATTCGCAAAAGATGCTTCATCAGGAAAACAAAATTGAACTACATGAGTTGCTTCAGTATTTCCGTTGAATTGATAAGCAAACAAGGATTTTGATCCATTGATATTTTTTGCCCATTCAGTTTCCATCATGCCTTTTAGTGCTGAAACAACCATTTCTGGCTCATCAGTTTTAAAATCAAAAAAAGCGCAATATTGAGAAAATGAAAAAGACGAAAAAAAGATTGCAAAAAGTAAAATTATTTTTTTCATATTTTTAAAATTAAGATGTTAAATTTAAGAATATTTGCCATTTAACCAACCAATGTTTTTATTTTAAATGATAAAGATGAATACACTAATAAAACCCTCTATAATCTTTTTGATTTTTATTTGTATTGGTTGTAATCAATTTCACAATGAAATAAGAAATCCGAATGTAATATTGATCATGGCAGATGATATTGGTTATGAAGGATTAGGAATTAATGGGAGTTTGTCTTACAATACCCCGAACTTAGATGCATTGGCCTCAAATGGTGTAAATTTTACTAAAGCAATTGCAAATCCACTTTGCACCCCATCAAGAGTCAAAATAATGACTGGAAAATATAACTACAAAAACTATGATTATTTCACGCATCTTAATTCAAGTGAAAAAACATTTGGAAATTTATTTAAGGACAATGGTTATCAAACAGCGATAGTAGGAAAATGGCAATTAAATGGATTAAAAATTAGTGAAATAGATCAAAGTATAAAAGAAGATAATACTAGACCTTACAAATTTGGTTTTGATGAATATTGCTTGTGGCAATTGACAAAAACAAAAGATTTTGGAGAAAGATTTGCAAATCCATTAATTGAACAAAACGGAAAATTTCTAGATCGTAATAAAGATTTGTATGGCCCAGACATAGTATCAGATTACGCAATAGATTTTATACAAAGAAATAAAGAAAAACCATTTTTTCTATATTACCCGATGCTTCTTGTTCATGATCCATTTGTTCCTACACCAGATTCAAAGGAATGGAATAATCCAAATTTTAGATATAAAAAGAACAATATTTTCTTTAAAGATATGGTGGAATATATGGACAAAATAATTGGTAAAATAGTTCAAGAATTAAAGACTCAGGGAATAGAGGATAACACATTAATAATGTTTGTTGGAGATAATGGAACCAATAGAAACTTAGTAACCAAAACTGTATTTGGCGATATCAAAGGAGCAAAAGGAAATACTATAACTCATGGTGTACATGTTCCGATGATCGCGAGTTGGCCTTCAAAAATTAAAAAACCAGTTATTTATGATGGTGTTGTTGATTTGACGGATTTCTATGCTACATTCTCTGATATATTAAATGTAGCAAATGACTCAGATGGGGAAAGTTTGATGGATATTTTCTCTAGTAATAAAAAAAATATACGTGAAATTGTTACCATTTATTACGACCCAAAGTGGTCAATTAATGTTTCCAAGTACAGAAATATCTTCAGCCAAAATAAAAGGTATAAAATGTACAAAAATCTAGAATTTTATGATATGCAGAGTGATATTTTGGAGGAAAAGCCATTAAAAGAAAAAGATCTCTCTGAGAATGAAAAATTAATCAAAGAAAAGTTGTTAAAAGAACTTTCTAAATTCCCATCTTTACCCGTCCAAAGTCTTAATGAATCTGAATAAAATTATAACAACAATTCTATTATGGGTATGTTTATCATGTTCAAGCAGCTCTTATGATCAAACTCAAAATCAACAAGATGATGAATTAGTTCCTTTACTCAATTTGTCAGACACAAGCTTTTTTATTGAACAGCTTATCGACGGGGCGTTGGTTTCAAGGGAGGTTATAATTGAAGCGCCAAACAATATTGATGAATCTATAGATTACCCAATTGTAATCGCTTTTCACGGCAGGAATGTTGTAAATGAGACTTGGATTAATAAATTAAATCACCTTACATCAATTGGTGAATTTGTTGGTGTTTATCCTCAAGGTTATAATAAGATGTGGAACTCAGGAGGAAATGAGAGTTCAAATGCAGATGATATTTCATTTGTAGATTCTATAATTGTCCAACTAAAAAACTATAAAAATCTAGACCATAACAAAAGATATGCTATTGGAACATCGAATGGATCAAGTTTTACAAATAAATTGGTCATTGAAACTCCCTATTTTAATGCAGCATCTACAATTGTAGGTCAATTACCCAAACAATACTCTCCGACAAATCAAACAAAATCAACTTCAATATATCAAGTTAATGGTGCAGCTGATACTACTTGTCCTATAGATGGTGGTCCCAAATTAGGATACGTATTTTTAGAAGCATTAGAAAGTGCACAAACATGGGCAAATGCTTTTGAATGTGATAGTTACCAGCTTGAAAATATTGGTGATGATAAGTTGTATGTTTTTAAAAACTGTAACGATGGAAAAGAAGTTCGTTATTTAAGAATTGAGGACGGTCAACATAATTTACACTGGGGAACTAGTGCTAACCAGTTGTTTTCAGATATTTGGGAATTTTTAAAAAGATTTTAGTTGTAATTTATATTTCTTAAAAACCTGTAGTGTCCGATTATTTCAAAATTAAATAAACAATCATCAATATTTTGACCAGCACCAATGTTGTGGACAATCATATAATTATCAGAATTTGAAGATTTTTTATTTACCACTACACCAATATGTGTTGTTCCACCACCTAAATCCCAAGCCACAATATCACCAGGAAGGTAGTTTTTTGAATCATTAGTTATTGTGAGAGATGCACCTTGTCTTTCAAAATAAGTCATTTGATTGGGTACTCGCCTGTGATCAATATTTTTGTCAGGTTTTTTAAGTCCCCAAATTTTGGGATACAAATCAAAATTATTATTCATGTCCTCATGGATTTCTTTTTGAAGGTCTAAACCAAGCGATCGGTATGTTCTAACTATAACATCTGTGCAAACACCAATACCATCAGGAACATCTCCATTTGGATAGGGGATAGAGTAGTAGCTTCCATCATATATAACTTCATCTTTTGTAAGTTCAATAGCTGCATTGGATATATTTTCAGATGAAAATGATTCCTGTGAAAATATTGTATTTACAGCTGATAAAATATATAAAATTAATAGAGTGTTTAATTTATTCATTTAATGTCTTTATATAGTTCTTCAAGATCTATAGTTGCTTGTTTAATATCATCAAAATCAATGTCGCAGATTTCCTTTGAATTGCGTCCATACAAGCGACTTATGTTGTGGTCTCCATCATTATTTTCAGCAAAATCAATTATTTCATCAGCTGCAAAATATCCAATAACTTTTAGTACCTCATTCAAATCTTTTTTTAAATCCATTTTCTCTGGATATTGTATATAAAGAGTATCGATATTGAACAATAATTTTCCACCATTTAAAAATTCAATATTTGCCATAAATATTGGATTAATGTCATTTTCCTCCATAATCCAGCTTATGGTTATAGGATCACCTTTTATTTTATCAAAAAACCTTTCTTCATTTTCCCATAGTAAACTGTACTCCTGATCATCTTTCATTGCAATTAATTCTTTGATTTTAAGATGGTGTTGTTTTAAGAATAGGGCACTGTAGTTGAATGTTATTCCACTCAAGCTAAATGAATTATTTTTTTTATTGTAAGAAAAAAAATTAATCATAAACTACTAATTATTTAATTTAAAAAGTTAAATCACGAACTATAATTACACCATCTTCGCTTATTGTCATTATTTTCTTTTCATCTTTAGAAAACATAACATTAGTTATTTTTTTTGGTCCTCTTCGGTCTGTACTATGAATTGAAAAATTTGAACCATGTTCTTTGAATGTTTCTACAATTTGATAACCATATTCATTATTGTTTTTCTTGATCCTTGCAATATATATTTTATTACCCAAAACATGTCCACGCCCACCTGCTAGCAATGATTCATAGGTCGAGTTTGTTAATGCCATGTATTCTCCAGATGGAGAAAAACACATAAAACTTTTTTTGTACTGACTATCAGATTTACCCCATTTTAGATTATTAGGAATGCTAGCATGCCATAGAGCACCATCACTATCTGAACTCATTAAAATACCATCCTTATTAATTCCACACACCCAAATAGCTTTGTTCTTATAGTTTTTATTAGATTTAATTACAATATTTTGTTGAGGTTTGGTTATTGAAGATTTTGTAACATGAGTTTGTGTATCTACTTTCTTAAAATTGATTTCACTTTTTTTTTCATCATAATGAACCTTAAATATGGAAATAAATCCTTTACCGGACCTTTTTTTTCCAACAATAGATAAAAACTTATTATCATGACTAAATGACACGTAATTTACAAACCATATATCATCATAAGGGTCTTTGGTTGAGTCGGTCAGTTTAATTTCTTCTTTTTTCTTACTTTTATCTTTAACAATTCCTCCCAAAACATATGTTTCTTTTCTGTATTGTGGATGTTCGTGAGGGTGTTTACGTGCATTTATAAAGTATTGTCTAGATATTTCATTCCAATCTCCTTCCTCTTTATCCTGTTTAAAATATCTGTATTTACATACCAACTCAACATATAATTTTTCATCTGGACTTTTGAATCTAAAAAAATGAAATTTTGAAGAAGATATTTTTTTAAGTGTAATAGGGTCATAGACAATTATATCTCTTACTTTATTATCCTCCATTATTATTTTTCCATCCTTATCAAATTCCAAAAACTTTCCTGAAAAAAAATCTATAATTTCATCAGTTTCAATATCTAAAAGTGAATATTTATCTTTTTCTTTTTCCTTCCTTAAAATATATCTTCCATTTGGATGCAAATAAGACTCATCATATAACTCAGATTCAATGGGTAGTTCTTTTTCTATAAATTTATCATCAAAACACCAAAAGTAAATTTTTGAGCCACGACTTGTTATAATTTTATTTAGACTTTTGTTATGGGAAATAATATTACCAACTACAGCTCCTTTTATTTCTAAATTTTTTGGGTTTATTATAATTTCTGTTTTACTTAGAATAAAATCTGGATTGAACTTATAATCCTTTTCTGAATATAATCCGGAAAAACCTTTATTGGGAAAATCGCCTTTTTCATCTAGTTTGCCTTCATTAAATAAAGTATTTTTTTTATCTGATAATTTGTAGCAATAAACTCTGTTAATTGTATTATTTATTTTTTTATACCAAATAGCTTCGTTTTTTTCAATATGACTGAAGTTTAGTATCGAGTTTTTACTTATTTCAAAAATTGGTTTTTTAATTTTCGATATATCAAAAAGAGTAAAATTATCATTTATTGTAGCAGAAATATAGTTGTTCGAATTGGATGAAAAAAAATTAAGCTCAGCTTCTTTACTCAATACTTTTTTTTGATTTCCAATAAGTAGAGTACAATAATCACCTTCATTGATAATTAAAAGTTGATTTTGAATTTTTAAATCAATTTTCCCACCTTCAAACTCTGGGTAAATACTTTGTACTGACTTCTTTTTTTTATCAATGAAAAAGATTTCAGTTGTTGATTTAGTAATAATATCAGGCTTGAAATCTTTTATTTTTCCTTTTTTACTATCTATTTCGTATGTTATTTTTTTGAGTAGTTGAGTTTTAACTTTATTTATTAAAAAATAACCACCAACAGTTCGATAGATTTCATTATATCTTTCATCATAACTTTCTAAACCATCTGCTTTATCATTTTTTAAAATATATTCATCTGTTCCAAAATCAACTAGATTGATCCATTCTTGAACTTTGGTCTCATGTTTTTTATAATTAAAACCAGAATTTTTTGAATTAATAAAGCCTCTCTTATATGAATATTTTTCTTTATTAGCTCCATAAAATATGTTAGGTGAGTATACTTGGTGAAAGCATATTCTATGAATGGGATAATTTATTTCCCAATTTCCATCTTTAAAGTAATTTTTAGGAAAATCTACACTAAAATTTACTTTATCTAAATAATTTATAATTCTTATCGAATTATTCCACATTGAAATTTCATCACCATCTTTAGTAATAACACAATCTGAAAATTTATTATACTCACACGAATAAAAAATTTTTTCTAGATCAACTACTGTAATTTTATCATCGTGATTCAAAATAAGTCTACCATTGAAGTTGTTATGGTAATAATTAGAGCATTTATATTTTTTAAGTAAATTAAAACAGCTATTTTCGAAAGAATAGCAATAAATAATATGTTCGTCTGAAAATGATTCGGAGATCCAAGCCTTATCTTTTTGAATGAAAATTTCTTTACAACCATTACCTTTTATTTCACTAACAATGGTCATTTTATCTGTATTGTAAATACTTAGCTTTATTAAGTTATTATTTAGATTATCAATTTGCTTTATAAATAGATAATTTTTTTTATCTATCTTAATTATTCTATCAGCTAAAAGATTGTTTTCTAGAAATAATTCATCTAAATTCTCATTGTATATGTGAAGTCTGTCTTTCATTTTTATGAAAGTGAAATCATCGAAAATAAAAGCTTTATCAAATACGCTTGAACCGAATCTTCTTTTGTTTAAGACTGTGAATTCCTCAGAAAATTCTTCATTATCTGTTTTACATGTAGCTCTGTAATTTCCTGGTTTCTCAAATATCCTGTATGTAAGGCTATCTTTTTCTGGATTTATTGTGTCGTATAGCTTATTTTCAAAGAAAATTTTGATTGAATTTTCTTTTTTTCCTCTAAGGATTTGAAAAGTTTCATTCAAAAAACCTTGTTTGGGGAATACTTTTACCGGAACATTGATCATTTAACTGTTTTAGAACTTCTAACATTTTAATATAACAATTTATAAAGTTGTTTTTTGTTAAAAATTTGCTAAAATAAATAGTGGAGCCGGAGGGATTCGAACCCTCGTCCAAACGACTGAAACATCAGCTTTCTACAAACTTAGTTTTCATTTAATTTTCGATGATGATCTTGCTGAAAACTACACAATCAACACTTAGCTTCTAAATTTTCAAACAATCATTGAAGCAATGATTATTCTATGTTAACAGTATGGTGTCTCATTAAAAGTTGTTGCTAACAAAAACAACTTTGAGACATCTCGCTTTCCTGCCTGGCAGGACTAGGCTCAGACTTACTATAATTCAGTCTTTAAGCAGCAAGAGCGTATTTATTTTCGCCATTTAAAGTTTTTAGCTGATATTAACGAGCTATAACTAATCGCTCGGTTTGCTTACTAACACTACTAGATCGCTGTCAAATCCAGTCGGCCCCATAATTTCAATGATCAAAATTGGAGAGTAAAAATATAAAAACTTATTAAATAGAAGATTTTATTTTTACAAGTTTGGAAATAAGATTGTCCAACTCTTCTATTGGTAACATGTTTTTTCCATCACTTTTTGCAGATTTAGGGTCATAGTGTGTCTCAATAAAAATACCATCAGCCCCAGTTACAATCCCTCCTTTTGCAATGGTTTCAATAAGTTCAGGCTGTCCATCTGTCACACCAGAATCTTGATTTGGCTTTTGTAATGAGTGAGTAACATCCAAAATAACAGGAGCGTAAACTTTCATTTTAGGAATATTCCTAAAATCAACAACTAAATCTTGATATCCGAACATAGTTCCTCTTTCAGTTATAAAGACATTATTGTTTCCGGATTGTAAAACTTTATCAACTGCATAACTCATACTTTTTGAGTCCATGAATTGTCCCTTCTTGATATTTACAATTTTACCACTTTTCGCTGCTGCAACTAGTAAGTCAGTTTGTCTGGCTAAAAAAGCAGGAATTTGAATAATGTCCACATGATCTTGGGCCATTTCAATATCACCAACTTCGTGAACATCTGTAGTTACTGGAATTTTCAAATCATATCTAATTTTGGAAAGAATTTTTAAAGCTTTTACATCTCCTATCCCTGTAAAACTATCTATTTTACTTCTATTTGCTTTTTTGAAACTTCCTTTGAAAACATACTGTATATTATGTTTTTTTGCTATTTCATGACATTTTTCAGCAATTTTGAGTGACATTTCCTCACCCTCAATTGCGCATGGTCCAGCAATTAGTAAGAATGGGCTTTCTTTTTGAAGTAATTCTTTTAGTGTTTTCACTTTTGCAAATGTAATTAAATAATGGACTTGCTTTTGAGTTGAAATAATCTATTGTTTTCAATTCTTAGAGTTGTTTTTGGAAATTTATTAATGGTATTATAATCATGGGTTGCCATCAAAATTGCACTCCCTTGGTTGTTAATATCACTTAATAAGTTCATTATTTCAGTACTTGTTTGTGGGTCAAGATTCCCGGTTGGCTCATCAGCCAAGATTAATTTAGGTTTATTTAGCAATGCTCTCGCAATTGCTATTCTCTGTTGTTCGCCACCTGAAAGTTGGTAAGGCATTCTATTCATACAATCTTTCATGCCAACTCTATCAAGTACTTCATTGATCCTATCATTAATCAATTCTTTCTTTTTCCAGTCAGTTGCCCTAAGTACAAATTCTAAATTTTTTGCCACAGATCTATCAGGAAGCAACTTGAAGTCTTGAAAAATCATTCCAATTTTTCTTCTTAGTAGTGGAATTTTTTTGCCTTGAATTTTAACTAGCTCATCATCAAGCACCATACAGTTTCCCGACTTTATTTTTATATCAGAGTAAATAGACCTCAATATGCTGCTTTTACCACTACCAGTCTTTCCAATTAAGTAGATAAAATCATCTTGTGAGATTTCAAAACTTAAATTTTCAAGTGTTTTAGTTTCATTAATTTCAATAAAAACATTTTCAAAAACAACTAACTTTTTTTTCATTTTGCTCTGTAAAGTTATCAAATCATTGATGCTTCAAAAATACTAATTAGTCAGAATTAATTGATTTTATTCAAATTTATTAATCATCTTTGCCAAAAAATTTAAGATGTGTGGGATTGTCTGTGCTTTAAATATCAATGAGAACCCTGAGATTCTAAGGCCTCAGCTTTTAGAAATGTCGAAAAAATTAAGACACCGAGGTCCTGATTGGAGTGGTATATTTAGTGATAAAAATGCTGTTTTAGCCCATGAAAGACTAGCGATTGTAGACCCAAAGTCTGGCCAACAGCCACTTTACAGTAAAGATGGTAGGTATGTATTGGCTGCCAACGGAGAGATTTACAATCACTTAGAATTAAGAGAAAAATATGCTAAAAATCACGATTTCCTGACTGATTCTGATTGTGAAATTATAATAGCTCTTTACAATCTAAAAGGAAAAGATTTTTTGAATGATTTAAATGGAATTTTCGGTTTTGTTCTTTATGATTCATTTGAAAATAAATTTTTGGTGGCAAGAGATCATGTAGGTATTATTCCACTTTACGTTGGATGGGATAAGAATGAAACCATGTATGTCTCCTCTGAGCTAAAAGCCCTTGATGGTAAATGTAAAAAAATTGAAATTTTTCCGCCAGGAAGTCTTTACCACAGTGATGATAAAGATTATGTCAAATGGTACAGTAAATCTTGGATGAATTTTGAAACAGTTAAAAATAATAAAACAAAAATTGAACTTTTAAAGAAATCATTAGAGGATGCTGTTCACAGACAACTAATGAGTGATGTACCTTATGGAGTGTTGCTCTCGGGTGGATTAGATTCATCAATAACATCTGCGCTTGCAAAAAAGTTTTCTGCCAAGAGAATTGAATCTGATGACAAAGACGATGCTTGGTATCCACAATTGCACTCATTTTCTGTTGGCCTAGCAGGATCACCTGATTTAGAAGCTGCAAGAATTGTTGCTCAACACATAGGCTCTATTCATCATGAAATTAATTTTACGATACAAGAAGGTCTAGATGCTTTAAGAGATGTTATATATCATATTGAAACGTATGATGTGACAACTGTTCGAGCATCAACTCCAATGTATTTGATGGCTAGGGTCATAAAGTCTATGGGAATAAAAATGGTTTTATCTGGTGAAGGTGCAGATGAAATTTTTGGGGGTTATTTATACTTTCATAAGGCTCCTAATTCACAAGAATTTCACAATGAAACTGTTAGAAAAATTGAAAAACTTTACCAGTATGATTGTTTAAGGGCAAACAAATCACTTGCAGCCTGGGGTATTGAGGGAAGAGTTCCCTTTTTAGACAAAGAGTTTATGGATGTTGCAATGAATATCAATCCAAAAGATAAAATGATCAACAAAGAAAGAATGGAAAAGTGGGTTTTAAGGAAAGCTTTCGAAAATTATTTACCAAAACAAGTAGCTTGGAGACAAAAAGAGCAATTCAGCGATGGTGTTGGTTATTCATGGATTGATAGTTTAAAAGAGTTGGTTGAAAATGAAGTTTCTGATTATGATTTTCAAAATGCCAATAAAAGATTTCCTTTCCAAACACCTATGAGCAAAGAAGAATATTACTATAGATCAATTTTTGAAGATCATTTTCCCTCTGAAACAGCCGCCCAAACAGTTCCTTCAGTACCTTCAGTTGCCTGCAGTAGTCCAATAGCTTTAAAGTGGGATAAATCATTTCAAAAATTAAATGATCCATCTGGACGAGCGGTACAAAATATTCACAAGGATTCTTATTAAAAAGTTTAATAATTTTTTGTTAATAACTTATATCATTTCCTTCCTGTTAGAAATGAGTCTTGTAGCATTATATTGAGTATATTTGTGAGTACAACTAATCTAACAAATATGAGCTCAGAATCTACTCAAAATTATTCCGCTGATAGTATACAGGCCCTGGAGGGGATGGAACATGTCAGAAAAAGACCATCGATGTATATTGGAGATGTTGGTGTTAGAGGCTTACATCACTTAGTGTATGAGGTTGTTGATAATTCAATTGATGAAGCCATGGCAGGTCACTGCAGCGAAATCAGTGTAATTATTAATGAAGACGATTCAATCACTGTAGAAGACAATGGAAGAGGAATCCCTGTTGGAATCCACCAAAAAGAAGGTGTATCAGCGCTGGAAGTAGTAATGACTAAAATTGGTGCAGGTGGAAAATTTGATAAAGATTCTTATAAAGTATCAGGAGGTCTACACGGTGTAGGTGTTTCTGTTGTAAATGCACTTTCTGATCATTTAAAGGCTACTGTTTTCAGAGATGGTAAAATTTGGGAGCAGGAATACGAAAAAGGAAAAACCCTTTATGCTGTTAGAGAAAATGGAAAAAGTGATAAAACCGGAACCCTTGTAACCTTTAAACCTGATGTGAGTATTTTTAAAGATGTTCAAAGTTATAATTATGAAACACTCTCAAATAGGATGAGAGAATTATCATTTCTAAATAAAGGCATCACAATAAATTTAACTGATAGAAGAAAAAAAGTAGATGATGATTTTAAGAAAGAATCTTTTCATTCTGATGAGGGACTAAAGGAATTCATAAAGTTTTTGGATGAAAATCGTGAACCTTTAATCCCAGAGGTTATTTCTATAGAGGGTCAAAAGAACGATGTTCCAGTGGAAATAGCTATGATTTACAATTCTTCTTTTAATGAAAATATCCACTCATATGTTAACAATATTAATACTCACGAGGGAGGAACCCATCTTTCAGGATTTAGAAGAGGTTTGACATCAACTCTTAAAAAATATGCAGATTCCTCTGGTCTTTTGGATAAAATTAAATTTGAAATTTCGGGTGATGATTTTAGAGAAGGTTTAACGGCAATTATCTCCGTTAAAGTAGCAGAGCCTCAGTTTGAAGGTCAAACCAAAACCAAATTAGGAAATAAAGAAGTTACATCAGCTGTTTCCCAAGCTGTTTCAGAAATGCTTGAAAATTATTTAGAGGAGCATCCAAATGAAGCAAAAATTATTGTTGATAAAGTGGTTTTGGCAGCACAAGCTAGACACGCGGCGAGAAAAGCTAGAGAAATGGTCCAAAGAAAAACAGTTATGGGCGGTGGAGGATTACCTGGAAAACTTTCGGATTGTTCCGAACAAGACCCTGCTCAATGCGAAATATTTCTGGTCGAGGGAGATTCTGCAGGAGGTACTGCTAAACAAGGCAGGGACAGAAATTTCCAAGCTATATTACCCCTCAGAGGAAAAATTCTTAATGTTGAAAAGGCTATGCAGCATAAAGTTTTTGAAAATCAAGAAATTATAAATATTTATACTGCCTTAGGTGTTAGTGTTGGCACTGAAGATGATAGTAAGGCATTAAACCTAGAAAAATTAAGATATCATAAAATTGTAATAATGTGTGATGCTGATGTTGATGGAAGTCACATATCTACCTTAATTCTAACTTTCTTTTTTAGATATATGCGTGAATTGATTGAGAATGCACATGTTTATATTGCTACACCCCCACTTTACTTAGTTAAAAAAGGAGCAAAAAAGCAATATGCCTGGAACGATCCTGATCGTGATAAACTAGTTGAGGATTTTGGTACAGGTACATCTGTCCAAAGATATAAAGGACTTGGTGAGATGAATGCTATTCAGTTATGGGATACAACAATGAACCCTGAGTCTAGAACTTTTAGAAAAGTAACAATTGAAAATGCAGGTGAGGCTGACAGAGTTTTTTCTATGTTGATGGGTGATGAGGTTCCACCACGAAGAGAATTTATCGAACAAAATGCAACTTATGCAAATATTGATGTTTAAAAAATGAAAGTAAGTGTAATAGGTGCTGGAAATGTTGGTGCAACTGCTGCAGATGTCATGGCCTCTAGATCGATTTGTAGTGAAATTGTTTTGCTTGATATTAAAGAAGGCTTTGCAGAAGGAAAAGCATTAGATATAATGCAAACTTCAACTACAAAAGGTTTTGATACAATTATTAAAGGCACGACTGGTGATTATTCAAAAACAAAAAACAGTGATGTTGTAGTGATTACATCTGGAATTCCCAGAAAACCAGGGATGAGTAGATCTGAGTTAATTGGTATTAATGCTAAAATAGTTAAAACTGTAACATCAAATATTTTAGAACACTCTAAAAACCCAGTAATTGTTGTTGTATCTAATCCAATGGATACCATGACCTATCTGACAATTAAAACTAGTGGTTTAGACAAAAGACGAATCATTGGAATGGGAGGTGCTCTTGATAGTTCAAGATTTAAGACATATATTTCAAAGGCTTTGAGTAAACCTGCAAATGATATTCATGGAATGGTTATAGGTGGACATGGAGATAAAACGATGATTCCATTAAGTAGGTTTGCTAGTTATAATGGTTTACCAATTACTAATTTTTTAAATGCTAACGAGATTGAAAGTGTTATGTCCTCAACAATGGTTGGTGGGGCTACTCTCACAAAACTTTTAGGTACTTCGGCTTGGTATGCCCCTGGCGCGGCAATTTCTTATCTTGTAGAATCTGTACTAAATGATTCGAAAAGGATTATACCGTGTTCTGTATTCTTGGAAGGTGAATATGGACAATCAGACTTATGTATTGGTGTTCCCTGTATCATAGGTAAAAACGGTATTGAAGAAATTTTAGATTTAAAATTGAATGATGAAGAAAAACTTAAATTTAAAAATAGTGCTAATTCTGTTAGGGCAATGAACGAAAGTCTTCAAGAAAATCTATAAAAAATTTATCATACATCAAATTTTGTTTTCTGAGTTACTAAATCATATATTTGGTGCCGCAATTTAAAAAATTATGCACAATAACGGATTAGTAAAATTCATTGCCTTTTTTTTCACTTTTGTTTGTGTAATTCAGTTGTCAAATACGTTTTTTACAAATAAAATTGAAAACGAAGCAGATCTATTCTCGGAATCAACAGTCAATACTGATCAAGATGATTTTATTATTAAAAGACAGGTTTCAAAAAAATTATATTTAGATTCCATTTCTAATATTGATCAACTTACTTTTTTACCAAAAATTTTAAGACCAACCTATTCTACTTTCAAATCAAAGGAATTAAAAAGAGGTTTGGACTTACAGGGTGGAATTAATGTTATTTTACAAATTTCTGTAAAGGATATACTCAAAGGTCTAGCTGAAAACACATCCGATCCCGATTTCAATAGAGCCTTAAGTGAGGCAGATGTCCTTCAAAAAAGTTCTAATGATAACTACATTGAGTCATTTTTTCTTGCATTTGAGTCCATCGCTCCAAATAAAAATTTAGCATCACCGGATATATTTGCAAACAGAACTCTTAGCGATGATATAAATTTTCAAATGTCGAACAATGATGTCAAACCTATTTTAAGAATTAAAATTGATGAATCCATTGTTTCAGCCTTTGAGGTTTTACGAAAAAGAATTGATCAATTTGGTGTTACAAGTCCTAATATTCAAAGGCTTGGTAATTCTGGAAGAATATTAGTGGAACTTCCAGGTGCAAAAGATATTGATAGAGTCAAAAAACTACTTCAAAGCACAGCTCAGTTAGAATTTTGGACATCTGAAAAGAATCAAGATTATTTTAGATTCCTTTCAGATGCTAACCAAGTCTTGAAAGAAATATACAAAGATGAAGAAACTGATAATGTTGAGGAAAAGTCAGAAATTGATGACCTACTTGCTGATGTTGAGGTGAATGATTCTATTAATGTTGAGAAAAACCCTTTATTAGACCTTATCGTTGGTACAGGTTTTCAAGGTGGACCTGTATTAGCTCAGTTTAACCTGAAAGATAAGGAGCTTGTAAATGAATATTTATCAAATTCCAAGGTTAGACAATTATTACCACCAAGTAAAAGATATACTAAGTTTTTATGGGGTCTTCCGGATTCCGAAACTAATATTATTGACTTGTATGTTCTAAAATCTAATAGAAGAGATTTACCACCACTAAGCGGTAGCGTTGTGGTAGATGCATCTCAGTCTTATGATCAATTTGGTAATGCGGCCGTTGTGATGCAAATGAATGGAACAGGAGCAAGAGTTTGGGAAGATTTAACTGGCCAAGCATATGCTGATGAAACTAATATTGCTATTGTTCTTGATGAAATGGTTTACTCTGCACCTGGTGTAACAAGTGGAGCTATCTCTGGGGGAAGATCTGAAATAACAGGGAATTTTACTTTGGACGAGGCCCTAGATTTGGCAAATGTTTTAAGAGCGGGTAAATTACCAGCATCTGCAGATATCATTCAATCTGAAGTAATTGGTCCTACACTCGGGCAAGAATCTATTCAAAAGGGTACGTACTCATTTATAATTGCTCTTATTTTAGTATTGATTTGGATGTACTTTTATTATGGGAGAGCTGGACTTTACGCAGATGTTGCTTTATCTTTAAATATCTTACTTATTTTCGGTTTATTATCTGGTTTAGGGGCCGTTCTTACATTACCAGGAATTGCAGGTATAGTATTAACAATTGGTATGTCGGTTGATGCAAATGTGCTAATTTTTGAAAGGGTACGTGAAGAAATTTACAGAGAAAAGGGACAAAAACAAGCAATTGCTGATGGTTTTAGCAATGCATTATCATCCATTTTAGATGCAAATGCTACCACGGGTGTTACTGCACTAGTTTTATTTATTTTTGGTACAGGCCCAATTAAGGGGTTCGCAACCACACTATTAATAGGTATTTTAACCTCATTATTTACTGCGATTTTTATCACAAGAATGTTGGTTGAATGGTATATTTCATCAGGAAAAAAATTAGATTTTTCTACCCCATTAACAAAAAACTTATTTAGAAACCTATCCATATCTTTCCTTGGAAAAAGAAAAATTTCATATGTCATATCTGGATCTTTTATTTTTATAGCTATTTTTTCTTTATTTATTAATAATTTGAACCAGGGAGTTGATTTTGTTGGAGGAAGATCATATGTTGTGAGATTTGAAAACCCTATCAATCAACTTCAGGTCCAGCAAAAACTTATCGAATCTTTGGGTAATGCTGAGGTAAAAACTTTTGGAGCAGAAAACCAGTTAAAAATAACAACAAACTACAAAGTTGATGTAGACGATTCAAGTGTTGATGATGAGATAAATCGTATTCTATTTTCTGATTTAAATTATTTAATTGGTAATAATGTTGATTACAATTCATTTGTTAATGGTGATGAAAATAAAACTGTTGGAATTATGTCATCGATAAAGGTTGGTCCTACAATTGCTGATGATATTAAAACCAACTCTTTTATTGCTGTAATTGGATCTCTAATTTTTGTTTTTCTATACATTTTAATAAGATTTAAGGACTGGCAGTTTTCACTTGGAGCAGTTTCTGCTGTTTTTCACGATGTAATGGTTGTTTTGGGTATATTTTCACTAGCCTACAAGATCATGCCATTTAATATGGAAATTAATCAGGCATTTATCGCTGCTGTTCTTACTGTGATTGGATACTCATTAAATGATACAGTAGTTGTTTTTGATAGGATTAGAGAATATAGGAATATAAATACTTCCTGGGAAATCACCAGAGTAGTTAATACGGCTTTGAACAGTACTTTGAGCAGAACATTGAACACATCATTTACCACACTATTAGTGCTATTGACTATTTTTATTTTTGGGGGAGAATCTATCAGAGGCTTTATGTTTGCTTTAATTATTGGAGTAATTATTGGAACTTACTCATCTGTTTTTGTTGCAACACCAATTATGTTTGATACTTTAAAAAAAGTCAAATAAGTTTATTTTTTTCAATTGATTTTCTGACACTTCCTGTAGAGCTAATTAACTCACTCGCCTGAGAATGGCTGATTTTCAATTCATCAATTAAAATATTTTCTGCCCTATTTATTAGTTTATTATTGGTTAGTTGCATATCAATCATTTTATTTCCTTTGATTCTACCCATTTTAATCATGAGGGTGGTGGATATGATATTAAGAATCAATTTCTGAGCCGTACCTGCCTTCATTCTAGTGCTCCCAGTGATAACTTCAGGACCGACAACAACTTCTATTGGAAATTTTGTGTTTTTAGCTAATGGGGATCTTTTATTACAAGTAATACATCCAGTTAGAATATTTTCTTCATTACATTTTTTTATTGCTCCGACTACATAAGGTGTAGATCCAGAAGCCGCAATACCTATAACAGAATCTTTACTATTAATTTTATGTTTTTTTAGATCTTTCCAGCCTAAATCAAAACTATCTTCTGCAAATTCTTTAGACTTTCTTATTGCTTTATCACCACCTGCAATTAACCCGATTACCATATTATCTTTAACTCCAAATGTTGGTGGGCACTCTGATGCATCAACTATTCCTAATCGACCACTTGTTCCAGCCCCAATATAAAAAAGTCTACCTCCCTTAACCAAGTTTTTAAGTATCTGTTTTATAAGTTGGTCAATTTTGGGTAACACTTTCTCAACTGAGTAAGCAACTGACTTATCTTCATTATTAATAATTTCAATGATTTCCTTGGTTGATTTCTTTTCTAAATCATTATAATTTGAATCACTTTCTGTGATTTTTTTAAAGCTCATATTTTAAAATTACTCAATGAAAATGTTTTTTAAAATAAATTCGTCATATTCACAAACCTTAAAGTATCCAAAAACTGTTGAATCATCGTTTTTAGAATTTATAATATTTCCTAAAATTGGAGCAGGAGGCGTTGAAAATGGACCATTTTGAGTATTAGTCTGAATAACAATTTGAATCATATATTTGAAATAATCATAATCAATTCCCTCCATCCTAACAATTAATTCTCTATTTTGAGGAATATTATTTTTATCAATAAAGTATGAGAAGGTAAATGAATTACCATTTATATAAAGATCCCTTGCTGGTTGAAGATTCCCTTTTTTTCCGTATTCGAACAAATAATAATTATCTAGTTCTGGTTTATCAGTGAAAGTAGTTACGATCTCTATTAAGTCATCACTTAATGTATTTATCTGTCCTTGAACTACATTATCAATTAAACTGGATTTTGTTAATTTTTCAGTGGATATAAATCGGTTATTTCCATGAATTATTACCAATTCATATTCACTTTCTGGTACAATATCAAAACTATTAATAGAATAAAAACCTTCATCAAAATGATTTAGTATATATTCATTGCCAGTTTGTTTTTCAATTATCTTAACATTAGCATCAATAACATATTCTATTAAATCACTAAAGTAGGGTCTAGATTTGCTTATTCTCACCTCTGAAAATGCTTTATCAGAGTTAACGTGTTTATTTATTTTGGCATCAATTACATAATTCTCTTCATTAAAATTTAAGTCAATTTCAATAACTTTTTCACATCCAAAATTGAAAATCACTAAAAACAACAATAGGAAATATTTTTTCATTAAAATTTGAAATTATAGGTTACTGATGGAACAATACCAAAAATTGAAATCTGAACAGCCTCGTTTTTCAATGTTTCATTGTTCCTTCTGAAAATAATTGAAGCTGCATTATCTCTGTTGTAAAGGTTATAAATTCCAAAAACCCATGTGCTTTCAACTTTTCCTTTACTTTTATTCGGTTGTAATGTTAAATTAATATCTAATCTGTGATAATTTGGAAGTCTTGATGAATTACGCTCTCCGTAGTTAGGTATATTCAAATTCATATAATTGTATTGAGAATTCGGGTAATTTGTAGGCTGTCCTGTTTGGTAAATAAAATTTCCCACCAATTTTAGTTTATTATTAATCTTGTATTCAGAATTTATACTTAGATCATGTGTTTTATCATATGGTGTGTCATACCAGTTTGAAAAATTGATTCCTGTTTCATTTCTATTTCTGCCTGGTGTTTTTTGTTCAGATTTGGAGATGGTGTAAGCAATCCAATATTTATGTCTGCCCTGAATCTTTTTTAGTAAAAATTCAATACCGTAGGCTCTAGCATCACCCGAAATAACAACAGTTTCTATATTGTCATTACCAACTAAGTCGGCACCATCAACATAATCAAGTCTGTTTTTAATTTTTTTATAAAATATTTCCGACTCGAATTTTATAGGCTTTGATGTCTTATAAAAGCCAAATGCAAATTGATCCAGTATCTGAGGTTTCAAATATGGGCCACTAGGCACCCATATATCTAAGGGAGTTGGAGAGCTAGTATTTGATATCAAATGTAAATATTGGTTTAGTCGATTGTAACTTAATTTTAAACTTTGATTACCAAAAGAATAAGAAATATTCATTCTTGGTTCTATATTATTATAGGTTTTAAAAACAGATGAATTGTTATCAAAACTATTAATCAATGGATTTGCTGGATTATATATTCTTAAGTCTTCATCATAATCTAGTGGATTATCATTTATGTAAGATTGTAATCCTTGTTGTCTAAGTCTCAGAAATTGATTAAAACGAAAACCGTATCTGATTGACAGGTTGGAGTTAATTTTATTTATGACATCAAAATATAACGAACTTTCAATAGCATACTTTGCATTTAGTTTCGAATAATTTATTCCAGAATCTTCATTGAGGGGACTAATTTCACCTGGATTAAAATCAAAATAAAGTAGATTAATTCCATAATTGAATTGGAATTTACTCGAAAAATAATTTTTGATATCAAACTTAAGATTTAAATTTTTTATACTTGACTCCCAATCAAAACCACCAAAATCTAGCTGTAAACCGTAATAATAATTACTATAAATTAATGATGTATTACTAAATGTTTTTTCATTAATTAAATTGTTCCATCTTAGATTGAGGGTATTATTTCCGTATGTATTAGAAAATGTATCTTGTAACTTAAATACGTCTCTTCCAAAGTATCCTGAAACATAAATTTTATTCCTTTCGTTCAAGACGAAATTTGATTTTGTATTTAGATCATAGAAATATGCAACATTTTCAATATCAGTCAACTTTAAAAATAAATGAGCATATGAACCTCTGGATGCGAATAGAAAAGAACTCTTATTTTTTTGAATGGGTCCTTCTATCAAAAACCTGCTAGATATTGAACCAATCCCACCATTGGCTTCAAACTTTTGATTATTACCGTCTTTTTGATATACATCTAAAACAGATGATACTCTTCCTCCGTAAGATGATGGTATCCCACCCTTATATAGTTTTACTTCTTTAATTGCATCTGAGTTGAATACTGAAAATAATCCAAATAAGTGTGATGAGTTATAAATAATTGCTTCATCAAATAAAATTAAATTTTGATCTGCTGCTCCCCCACGAACATTGAATCCAGATGAACCTTCGCCTGCACTTGATACACCAGGCAGTAGTTGAATAGTCTTTAAAAGATCAGATTCACCAAATACAACAGGTGTTTGTCTAATTGTTTTTCCTGATAAAATATTCATACTTAAAATAGGTAGCTTTATATCTACATCTTCAATATCTTTGCTTAAAACAACCTCATCAAGTGAATCTACATATTCTTTAAGAAAAACATTTAATGAAATATTTTTATCAAGGATCAAATTCAATGATTCATTTTCATAACCAAGATTTTGAAAATTTAATTTATAGTTTCCTTCATTTAAGGTTAATGAAAAAAAACCATAACTATTAGTTATAGTACCAATTTTGAGTTCTTGCACAATTACACTTGCACCAATTATAAGCTCTTTACTATCACTATCTTGAACATACCCACTAATGGTAAATGATTTTTGGGTAAAAATTAAATTGAAGTTTAAAATAAGTAAAAGAAAAATTACTTTTCTCACTTTTATGACATCTTTGAGTCTAGGTTTAATTTTATCTCATCAAGAAATTCCTGAGTGTTTAGATAATGTTGTCTTTTCAGGTTACTTTTATGAATCAAGATTGCTAAATCTTTAGTCATTTTACCAGACTCAACAGTTTCTATACAAACATTTTCAAGTAAATTACAGAAGATAAGTAGTTTATCATTGCCATCAAGTTCAGCTCTGTGAATCAAACCACGTGTCCAAGCAAAAATTGATGCAATTGGATTTGTTGATGTTTCTTTTCCTTTTTGGTGTAGCCTGAAATGCCTAGTTACTGTACCATGAGCAGCCTCAGCTTCCATCGTTTTACCATCAGGTGTAACTAAAGTTGAAGTCATTAACCCTAATGAACCAAAACCTTGAGCAACAGTATCAGATTGCACATCACCATCATAATTTTTGCAGGCCCATACAAACCCACCTTCCCATTTCATAGCGGCTGCAACCATATCATCAATTAATCTATGTTCATATGTGATACCAATTTCTCTGAACTTGTCTTTAAATTCGTTTTCGTAAACTTCATGAAAAATATCTTTAAATCTTCCGTCATATGCTTTAAGAATAGTATTTTTTGTAGATAGGTATAATGGCCAACCTTTGGAAATTGCTCTGTTCATACATGACCTTGCAAACCCGTAAATTGATGATTCAATATTGTACATACCCATTGCAATTCCATCTTCTTGAAAATTATATATTTCCCAAGTTTTGGGTTTATCTCCATTTTCAGGTGTAAAAGTCATGGTTAACTTACCTTTTCCGTGGGTTAAGATGTCAGTTGCTTTGTATTGATCACCAAAGGCGTGTCTCCCAATACATATTGGTTTTACCCATCCTTGGACATATCTTGGTATATTCTTCATTATGATTGGCTCTCTAAAAACTGTGCCTCCTATTATGTTTCTGATTGTCCCGTTGGGAGATTTCCACATCTTTTTTAGTGTGTATTCCTTTACACGTTGTTCATCAGGTGTAATTGTTGCACATTTCACACCTACGTTATATTTTTTTATTGCCTCTGCTGCATCGACAGTGACTTGATCATCAGTGAAATCTCTGTTTTTGATTCCAAGATCATAATATTTAATATCTAAATCAAGGTAGGGTAGTATGAGTTTCTTTTTAATAAAATCCCAGATAACCCTTGTCATTTCATCTCCATCTATCTCAACAATCGGATTATCTACTCTAATTTTATTCATTTTATTATGTTTTGACTTCTTTCAATCTGGCTTTTTTGCCTCTCAGATTTTTAAAGTAGTAAATTCTTGATCTTCTAACTTTACCTTTTTTATTTACTTCAATCTTTTTAAGAGTAGGTAGATTGATTGGAAATATTCTTTCAATTCCAAATGTTCCTGACATTTTTCTAATTGTAAAGGTCTTAGTTTTACCCTTTCCTTTTATTTGAATAACAACTCCCTTAAAAAATTGTGTTCTAGATTTTTCACCTTCTTTTATTTCGTAGTATACCGTGATTGTGTCTCCAGCTTTAAATTCAGGAAAGCTTTTCGGCTCAATATATTCATCTTGAACATATTTAATTAGAGATTCCATAATTTGTAGTTTAAATTAGTCTAGTCAACATTCAAAACTATTTCAGAGGTTGAATAGGGGCACAAACATAAACAATTTGATTTTAAAAATAAAATTATTCATCAAGCATTTCAGGCCTTAATTTATTTGTTTTCTCGATCGATTTTTTTTCCCTCCAATCTTCAATTTTAGTTTTATCACCAGATAAAAGTAGGTCAGGTACCCTTATATTATTATAGTTGGAGGGCCTTGTATAAACTGGAGGAGCCAAAAGATTATCTTGAAATGAATCTGTTAGTGCACTAGTTTCATTATTTAAAACACCTGGAATTAATCGGATTATAGAGTCACAGAGTACAACTGCAGGTAATTCTCCACCTGATAAAACATAATTACCAATTGACAACTCCATTGTAATAAGATTATCTCTTACCCTTTGATCAACACCCTTGTAATGTCCACAAATTATAATAATATTCTTAAGAGTAGATAATCTATTTGAAATTTTTTGATTTAGTAATATTGCATCAGGGGTCATTAATATGATTTCATCATAATTATTATATTTTTTTAATTCCCTTATACAATTATCAATAGGTTCAATCATTAGGACCATTCCAGAACCTCCACCAAATTGATAATCATCAATTTTTTGATGTTTATCACTACTGTAATTCCTTAAGTTATGAAAATGAATTTGAACTATTTTCTTATCAATTGCTCTTTTTAGAATTGAGTCAGAAAAGGGGCTTTCTAATAATTCTGGTGTTGCACTTAAAATGTCAATTCTCATCACTTTAAGCTAATCAAAAATCAATCTCTCTTTGTTTCCATCTAAATCTATGAAGGAAATTTGATAAATATTTTCTTTTTCGAAAGATCTTAAGTCGGTAGTTGAACCTATAATTTTTTCGTTAATTTCTGTTAATACGTAACCAGGCCTAATACCCATTCTGTATAAAGTTGAATTTCTATTAACTACAACTGTTAAACCATTTTCAATGTTTAGATTCTCCAAATATTTTTTATTTGAATTTTTCAATTGCATCCCGTAAAACTGTACGTAGGTGCTAACCTTGAGCGAAACATTTAAATCCATTATTTTACCTTCTCGATCAATTGTAACACTCAAATTATCACCTGGTCTTTTCGAATTTAAATAACCTGATAGATCTGAAAACTTAGTTATTTGAACATCGTCAATTTGTAAAATAATGTCTCCGTTTCTCATCCCTGCAAGGTGTGCTCCCATTTCAGGATCAGTTTCATTAATATAAAACCCTTCGGTTTTGGTAATTCCCAGTTCTTTGGCATTTTCTGAGTTTAAGCTCTGACCAGTAACTCCCAATAGTCCTCTTTGTACATCTCCAAACTCAAGGATATCCTCAAAAATTTTTCTTGCTATGTTGCTGGGAACAGCAAAAGAATAACCAATAAAACCAGCATTGTTACTTTGAATAGCAGTATTAATACCAATTAAGTCACCATCAATATTCACTAGTGCTCCTCCACTGTTTCCGCTATTTACAGCTGCATCAGTCTGAATAAATGATTGATTCTTTGAATCAAAATCACTTAAATCTCTAGATTTTGCACTTATTATACCTGCAGTTACTGTTGATGTGAGATTAAATGGATTTCCAACGGCTAGAACCCATTCTCCAATTTTAGTTTGGTCAGAATCAGCAAAAATTATATACGGAAACTTTATATTATCGTCAATCTTCAGAATTGCAATATCACTGTTTTCATCATATCCAATTAACTCAGCACTAAATGATTTATTATCATTTGTTGTTACTTCAATTGAGCTGGCATTATCTATTACGTGGTAGTTTGTAATTATATAACCATCACTCGAAACAATAACCCCTGAGCCAGTACCAATTGTTCTTTTCTGCTGTGAATTACCATAAAAAAGGTCCCACAAAGAATTTGAACTCTTATTCAATGCAGTATTTTTTACATGAACTACAGAGTTGATTGTTTTTTCAGCAGCTATAGTAAAATCAGGGTTTTGAAATTTTTTTAAATCTTGGAATTGATTTATACTATTATTTCCTGATGTATGGATGATTTCTAAATCATTGAAAGAGTTAGTTTTTTGTTCGAACCTGTCAATTGTAATGTTCACTATCAATGACACAACAATTACAAGCACTGTTATATAGAATATTTTTAAAATTCTCATTCTTTTTTTTTTCAAAAATAAATTATTTCCAATTTTTAATTTAACATTTAACTTCTTTTTAACATTATCTCAATATTTTTATATTGCATTAAATGAAAGTTAGTTTTAGTAAATATCATGGCAATGGCAATGATTTCATTATTGTTGATGGAATTAATAATAGTTTAACGGATATAAATCACGATAAAATTCAAACTTTGTGTGATAGACGAACAGGAATAGGAGCAGATGGGTTCATTATTATAAAATCGAATTTGGACAGCGATTATGAGATGGTTTATTACAATTGTGATGGTAAAATTGGTTCCTTTTGTGGTAATGGTGCTAGATGTGCTTATGATTTTTCAATTAAAAATGGTATCACTAAAAATATTTCAAAGTTTAAAGCCCATGATGGGTTTCATTCTGCTAGTTTTTCAGGTGATAAAATTTCGATATCAATTAATGAAGTAAATAATTTTAAAAAAATTGGTATGAATTATTTTGTTGATACTGGTTCTCCACATTTGGTAATGTTTAATCAGGATTTGGAAAAATTAAAAATTGAGGATGAATTTATTAAAAGACAAGTTGACAACCTTTTTAAAGATGATGGTGTTAACGTTAATTTTGTATCAAGAAAAAATAATAATACATTTTTAGCTAGAACTTTTGAGAGAGGTGTTAATGCTGAGACTCTCTCTTGTGGCACCGGAGCTGTTGCAATCGCAATTTGTGCTAAATTAAAATATGATTTTCAAAATAAATGGGTGAATATTGTAACTAAAGGTGGAGATTTGACAGTGAATTTCAAAAAAGATAATAGTAAATTCATTGATATTTTTCTTGAGGGTAATGCTAAACATGTATTTGATGGAACATTTTATTTATGAAGATAATCTCTAAAATTTTTGTTATAATTTCTCTTGCGATAATTGTATTTATATCATACACAGGATTTAAAATATTTTTTAAGTCTAACACATCATTCGAAGATAATTTTGTTTATTTCTATGTTAAGTCAGGCTCCAGCTCCGAAGATTTATTAAATTCAATCTCTAGCTATATCACTGATATTGATACATTTACAAAAGCAGCAAAGACAAAAAAATATCTTGAAAATATAAAAGCAGGTCGATTTAAATTAAATAAAGGAGATAACAATAATAATATTATTAATTCTTTAAGATCCAAAAACATCCCTGTAAAAGTAACATTTAATAATATTCAGACAATTCAAGAGCTGAGTGGTTATATTTCAAATAAAATTGAGGCTGATAGCATGAGCCTAATAAATTCTTTTACCAATAAAGATTTTTTGAAAAATTTAAACTTAACAAGTGATTCAGTTTTGTCATTATTTTTACCTAACACCTATGAGTTTTTTTGGAATACAAGTGCAGATGATTTTCGTGAAAAAATGATTAAAGAGTTTAATATTTATTGGAATGAAAATAGAATTAAGAAAGCTTCAGATATTAACTTAAACCCTATTGAGGTTTCTATATTAGCATCAATTGTTCAGAAGGAAACACCCAAGGTTGACGAAAGACCTACAATCGCAGGTGTTTATTTGAACAGACTTAGTAGGGGAATGAAACTACAAGCAGATCCAACAATTGTTTATGTAATTAAAAAACAAAAAGGTTTTGATAAAATAATAAAAAGAGTTTTGTATAGGGACTTAAGAATAAAGTCTGCTTATAATACCTACTTGAATAAGGGTTTACCACCTGGCCCAATTGTTACGCCAGATTTTTCAGCAATTGAAGCAGTATTAAATCCAGTAAAACACAACTTTATATTTTTTGTTGCTGATGTTTCTAATCCTGGTTATCATTTATTTTCAAGAACACTTGTTGAGCATAACAGAAAAAAAAGACAATATACTAGATGGTTGAAAGAGAGAAATATAAAAAGATAAAACATTGATAATCAGATAATTAAAAAAAAGCTTAAGTTTGCAACGCAATAAAAAATATTTTTTACAAATGAATATTTTTATTTTAATCAAATTAATAAGCAACAGATCTTCATTTTTATATTCAATCATTTTACTGTTGTTAACTGGGTTTTCCGAAACTACAGAAAAAACATCCGTGTTTTATTTAGTAGAAGAAAAACCAGATTTATTTTCAAAATCATCTACAGTTCCATTCATAGAAAAGGATTTTATAGGTTTTAGAGAGTTCCTAGGGTTCTTTGAGTCAGGATCTGATTACAGAAAAATTAATCGTTTCGGATACTTAGGCAAATATCAATTTGGGAAAGGTACACTTAAAATATATGGTGTTACTGATACAAATGATTTTATTTATAATCCTGAGTTGCAAGAAAAAGTTTTTTTGATGAATATAAAAAGGAATAAATGGATTTTGAGAAGGGAAATTAAAAAGTATTCAAATAAATCTTTAGGAGACTTGTTCATTACAGAGTCTGGAATTTTAGCTGCTGCTCACTTGTCTGGTCCAGGAAATGTTAAAAAATTTTTAAGAAACAAGGGTGCAACTGATTTCAATAAAAAAGACGCAAATGGAACATCAATAAGTGATTATATAAGAATTTTTAAAAATTATAGTCTAATCAAGATTGAACAAGAAAGAAGACCTAAGATTAGTCAGTAAACCTTTTATCCAAATCTTCAACATATTTCCTGAACTGTTTATCCGTGAAGGCTAAATTATCAACAGTCTTACACGCATGAAGAACGGTTGCATGATCCCTATGTCCAATTTTAGTTCCGATACTCGCCAAGGATGCCTTTGTAAACTTTTTTGAAAAAAACATCGCTAATTGTCTTGCTTGAACAATATGTCTTTTTCTAGTTTTTGATTGTAATGTATTAACATCCATCTGAAAATAATCAGAAACAACTTTTTGAATTTGATCAATTGAAATTTCCTTCTTGGTATTTTTTACAAATTTTTCAACAATAACTTTAGCCAGCTCTAGTGTGATTTGCTTTTTATTGAACGATGACTGTGCCATTAGCGATATTATAGCTCCCTCAAGTTCTCTGATATTAGTTTTTATGTGTTTTGCTACATAATAGATTATATCATCTTCCATCTCAACCCCATCTCTTGCTAGCTTATTTTTTATAATTGAAATTCTTGTTTCATAATCGGGTGTTTGCAGCTCAGCGGAAAGTCCCCATTTGAATCTTGACAATAATCTTTGTTCAATTTCTTGCATATCAACAGGTGCTTTGTCGGATGTTAATACGACTTGTTTTCCATTTTGATGCAGGTGATTAAATATGTGGAAGAAAACATCCTGAGTTCCAGACTTACCAGAGAAAAATTGAACATCGTCAATAATTAAAACATCAATGAGCTGATAAAAATGAATAAAATCATTTCTGTTATTTTTCTTTACTGAGTCAACATATTGTTGAGTAAACTTTTCAGCGGAAATATATAAAACAGTTTTTTCAGGAAATGCTTGTTTAACGTTTATTCCTATTGCATTAGCAAGGTGTGTTTTTCCAAGACCAACACCCCCAAAAATAAGTAATGGATTAAAAGAAGTGCCACCAGGTCTTTTAGAAACTGCGTAACCAGCTGATCTTGCCAATCTGTTTGAATCACCCTCAAGAAAATTTTCAAAATTGTAATTGAGATTTAGTTGTGAATCAATTTTCAAATTTTTAATTCCTGGAATTATAAAGGGATTTGTCAAATTTGCTTTTAAGAAATTTGGTGAGCTGTCTAAATTTTGTGATTTAATTTTTGGTTTATATTCACTAGGGATTTTTTCTGTAAAACTAGATTCATTTCCAAATTTGTTTTCCATTCTTATAATGTATACAAGCTTAGCATCTTTCCCTAATTCTTTAGTTAAAGCAACTTTTAAAAGCTTTACATAATGTTCTTCAAGCCACTCATAAAAGAATTTGCTTGGAACTTGCACACTTAATATATTGTCTTGAAGTTTAATTGGAATAATTGGTTCAAACCATGTTTTGTATGCCTGCAATTGAATATTGTCTTTCACAAATGATAGACAGTTATTCCAAACAGTTAATGCAGTCATACAAACAAAAATTTATTTTTGGTTTTAAAAAAAATTTTAATAATCGAGAATGATTTTCAAACTTCTTATACTAACAAATATGTACATTTTTTTTTTAAAAAAAAATCATTTTGCTATTGAATTTTAAAAATCTTTTTTCGATATTATGAAGACATAAAATACATTAGTATTTGCATAAAAAAAAATCATTTTATAAATCTCTTACAGTCAGGTATTCCGAGACTGATTCAATGTCTTATTCTCATCACAGCAACTATTTAAAATACTATGAAATTGGTAGATTAGATTGGCTTAAAAAAATTGGTTTCTCATATTTTGAAATGGAAAAAAATGATGTAATTCTTCCAGTAGTTGAAACAAAAATTGTATTTAGAAAACCTGCCTACTTTGAAGATAAACTCAAAATAAAAACTACCCTTTTAAATTTTCCATCTTACTCAATAGAGTTTCAATACGAAATATTTAAAGACAAGATTTTAATTAATCAAGGTTACACTAAATTAATTTTTTTTAACAAAAGAAATAATAAACCAATTAGGTGCCCAAAAAATATATTAGAAGCTATTAGTAGTTCTTAAAATGGTGTAAGGTATCATTCTCAATTTGAGTTTTTTTATAATAATTTAATTTTAATTTTGGAGAGTTCGTTCCATCATAAATTTTTTTATCACTTTTAAAAACTCGAGCCTCATCCCAAATGTCACTATCAATAAATTTATTCAATGTAAATAGTCCTCCTTCAATTATAACGGATTGTATTTTTTTACTGAATAAATTTTTAGATAAATCATTCGCAGATAATATTTTGCCATTTGTTTGTATTATTTCAAACCCGTCTAACGCCTCCAAATTACGACTCACAATAAATTTTCTATTTTTTGTATTATTCCAGTTCCTTACATTTAGAAAAGAGTTATCATTTTTTTTTGTTTTTCGTCCAATCATTATGGCATGTTCCTGACTTCTCCATTTATGGACAATTTGTTTGGATAATTCATTTGATATCCAATGTGGCCTTTTAATATTTTTGGTCTTAGGAGCTATAAAACCATCCAATGATTCTGCCCATTTTAGTATGATGTAAGGTCTTTTTTTTTCAAAGTATACAATAAGTCTTTTGTGTAAATCTTTACAAAGATCCTCTAATATTCCATATTTAACATTAACACCATGATCCTTTAGATATTTTATTCCTTTGGATTTTACTAGGGGATTGGGGTCCTCACAACCAATTACCACATTTTTTATGCCTCTTTTAACAATCTCATTTGTGCATGGTGGTGTTTTACCATAATGACAACAAGGTTCTAGAGTTACAAAAAGTGTTGACTTTTTAAATAGAGACGGATCTTTAACATTTATTATTGTATTTATTTCTGAGTGATTACCACCAGCCTTACTAGTGAATCCCTCAGAAATAATTTTTCCATCACAAAAAAGTAATGATCCTACATTAGGATTTGGATATGTCAATCCTAGAACAGACTTTCCAATTTCGACACATCTATTCATTAATTTTTCCTCATTCATAGGGCTTATAAATCATTATATTTATAGAATACTAATTTACAAAAATGAAATTTGAAATCAGAAAGATTATTAACGAGGATAATCAGAGGGTTAAAGAGGTATTAGTTAGTGTAATGAAAGAATTTGATGTTCCAGAAAATGGTACTGCCTTAAGTGATCCAGAATTAAATGATATGTTTGGATCATATAAAAATAATAAAAGCATTTACTTAGTTGTAGTTGTTGATAACGAAATATTTGGAGGGGCTGGAATAAGCATGTTAAATGGTCAAAAAAAAAATATTTGTGAGCTTCAAAAAATGTATTTTTTACCAAAAATTAGAAATTATGGCATAGGAAGAATATTAATTGAAAAATGTATAGAATTTGCCAAAAATGCTGGATACGAATTTTGTTATATTGAGACCATGCATAACATGAAATTAGCACAAAATTTATACAAAAAATATAATTTTAAAAAAATCCATGAACCATTGGGAATGACTGGTCATACATCTTGCCCTGTTTGGATGTTAAAAAAATTATGACGTTAGCACAACTAAAAAAGCTTACACAAGATAAACTTTTAAAAATTTATAATATCAATGAAAGTAGGTCAATATTTCATTTACTTTTAGAAGAATTTTTAGGTATAGATACTATCAATTTCCATATTAATATTGGAAAAAAAATATCATCAAATTCACTTAAATTATTTAATCAGAAAGTTTCTCTGATTGAAAAAGAAGTGCCAGTCCAGTATGTTATCGGATACGTAAAAATAGAGGGCTTAAAAATATTAGTTGACAAATCTGTTTTAATACCTAGACCCGAAACAATTGATCTTTGTAAATGGGTAATACAAGAAGAACTACATGACAAACAAATTCTAGATATTGGTACTGGCTCTGGACTTATATCGCTGTTTTTGAAAAAGCACTCCAAAAATTGTACAATTCATGCATGGGATAATTCAAAAAATGCCCTTCGCATTGCGATTAAAAACGCAGATCAAAATAACTTAGATGTAAACTTTAATAATATTGATATTTTAAAAAACCAGTCTATTAAAACTAAGTTTGATTTAATAGTTTCTAATCCTCCATATGTTAATAAAAAAGAAAAGGATTCAATTTCAAATTTGGTTAAAAAAAATGAGCCTGATGAAGCAATTTTTGTTGATTCAAAAGATGATTTATTATTTTACAAGGCAATAATTAGATTTTCTAAATCCCATTTAAATGTGAATGGAATTGTTTATTTTGAGTGTCATAAAGAAAGGATAAATCAGGTCAAAAATTTATTAATTATTAATAAATTTACAGAAGTAGAGATTAAAAAAGACTCATTTGGAATTGATAGAATGATCAAAGCTAAAAATTATGGATATGCTTAAATATATTGAGGAGTTAAGAAATAAATTGCACCACCATAATTATTTATATTATATTAAGGATGCTCCAGAAATCAGTGATATTGAATTTGATCAAATTCTAAATGAACTAGTTTCTCTTGAGAATAAATATCCACAATATTTTGACGCAAACTCTCCATCCCAAAGAGTAGGTAGTTCTTTAAGTAATTCTTTTAAAACATTTAATCATAAGTACAGGATGTATTCATTAGAGAATTCTTATTCGAGAGAGGATTTAGTTAAGTGGAATGAAAGGATTGAAAAAAATTTAGGAAAAAATAAATTATCATTCTCCTGTGAATTAAAACTTGACGGTGTTTCAATTAGTTTATCCTATGAAAAAGGATTATTAAAAAAAGCTTTAACAAGGGGCGATGGCATACAAGGTGATGATGTTACTGAAAATATTAAAACTATCAATTCAATTCCTTTAAAACTCAATCGTGCTATCGATTATGATTTTACAATCAGGGGAGAGGTAATCATAGAAAAAAAGGATTTTGCCGAAATGAACAAAATTCGTGTAAAAAACGGTGATACAAAATACATGAACCCTAGAAATACTGCCTCGGGAAGCATAAAATTAATAAATAGTCTTGAAGTTAAAAAAAGGCCTTTAAAATGTTATTTTTTTCAAATTATCTCTGAAAATTATAACATTTTAAATCAGACAGAAGCCTTAAATCTTGTCGAAGACTTGGGTTTTAAAACTTTAAAAACTAATAGATTTTGTAAAAATATTAATGATGTCTTTAATTATATTAACTATTGGGATAAAAGAAAAAATGATTTGAATTTTGAAATTGACGGAATTGTAATCAAGGTTAATAATTTAGGTTATCAAAAAGATTTAGGTTATACTTCCAAATTTCCTAGATGGGCAATTGCATATAAGTTTGCAACAGAAAGAGTAGAAACTAAACTTATTGATGTAGAATATCAAGTTGGTAGGACAGGAGTAGTCACACCAGTTGCAGTTCTTGAGCCAGTTTTAATTAATGGTACTAAAGTTAAAAGAGCATCTTTGCACAACAAGGATCAAATTGAAAAACTAAACTTACATCAAAATGAGTATGTATTTGTCGAGAAAGGAGGTGAAATAATTCCTAAAATTGTTGGAATTAATAAAGAAAAAAGAAGTTCAGATGCAAAACCTGTTATGTTTAGTGAGATATGTCCCTGCCCAATTCAATCCAATTTAGTTAAAATTGCAGGTGAAGCTCAGCACTATTGCGTGAACCATAAAAAATGTCCTCCTCAAATTTTGGGTAGATTTAAGCATTTTATTTCTCGCAAGGCTATGAATATTGATGGTTTTGGTATAGAAACAATTGAAAGATTAATAAAGATCAATGAATTGAAAAACTTTTCGGATATATATGCTCTGTCTAAACAAAAGTTAATTTCAATCGACAGAATGGCTGAAAAATCAGCCCAAAACTTGTTAACCGCCATTAAAAATTCAATTTCTCAACCCTTTCACAAGGTATTATTTTCACTTGGTATAAGGCATGTTGGGGAAACTGTTGCATTAAACCTAGTTAATAATTTTAAAACAATTGAAAATCTAATGAATGCGGATTTCGATCAAATAATATCGGTTAATGAAATTGGAGATAAAATTGCTGAAAGTTTGATTGAATATTTTGATGATGTTGAAAATAAAGAGGAAATTCTAAAGTTGAAGTATTTAGGACTTTGTTTTAAGATAAGAAATGAAAATAAAAACAAACCTTTAAACAATTTAAAGTTTGTGATTTCTGGAACTTTTCAAGAAATATCAAGAGAAGATTTAAAGTCAATGATTTTATCAAATGGAGGCTCTGTTTCAAGCTCAGTAACCAAAAATATTATTCTAATAATAGGTGAAAATGCTGGACCCAAAAAGATTTCGAAAGCAGACAGTTTAGGAATTGAGAAATTAACTTACGACAGATTTATTGCTAAATTCAAACTATAAATAATAATATTTGAAAAAGTTATTAATAAAAATAAAAAATAAGTTTTTGCAAAAAAAAATTGATAATTCAATTACATCACTGTCATCAAAGATTCGAGAATTTAAAAAGCCCATAAGAAAAGTCGGATTCATAGTAGACTCTGAGCTTGAAATTGATTATTTAGATATAGTTCGTTTAACCGAAAATATAGGATTGAAAGAAAAAGATTTAAAAGTAGTTAGTTATTCAAAAACCGTTTTTAATGATCCTTTTTATAAAATGAGAGTTTCAGATGAATCCATAAATTTTTTTGGTAATATAAACTCTGCAGATGCTAATGAATTTATTTCTTATGATTATGATCTATTAATAAATTATTTTGGAAAAAATAAAATATTATCATTAATTTCTTCAAAAAGTAATGCAAAATTCAGGGTTGGTTTTGAAAAATCAAACCCAAAACTAAATGATATTATATTTAAAAATATTTATAATAATTTTGGAAAGTTTAGCAATCAGTTGGTTAAATATTTAAAGATTCTTAAATAAATAAAAGTTAAAACGAATGTCAAACTACAAAATTAACCCTTTCATTTTCGAAAAAAATAAATCAATTTTTGCAGGTGTTGGAGTTGCATCCGTCACCCCATTTGATGTAAATGGCAATATTGATTTAGATGCAATCGAAAAACTTTGTGAATATTTTTTTTTAGGTGGAGTTTCATATGTAGTTGTTCAGGGTACTACAGGTGAGTCATCAACATTAAGTGATAAGGAAAAAGAAATTGTTAATAAAAGGTTTGTTAACTCATTGAAAAATAAGCTACCAGTTATTTTAGGTATCAGTTCAAACAGTACTTCGGAGTTGTGTGATTTAATTAATAAAACTGATACCACTGGTTTTGAGGCAATTATGTCAGTTTGTCCATACTACAATAAGCCTTCCCAGGATGGTATTTTTCAGCACTTTAAAAGTGCAGTTGATATATCCCCTTTACCAATATTACTTTACAATGTTCCTGGAAGAACGTCCTTAGATATGACTGATGAAACAATTATAAAACTAAGTTCCTACTCAAAAAAAATTATTGGAGTCAAGGAGGCATCAGGAAATGTAAATAGAATAGTTAATCTAAGGAACAATACACATGATGACTTCTTAATTATCTCAGGAGATGATTTTTCTATGATAGATGCTGTAAGATCTGGAGCCGATGGTATAATTTCGGTAGCAGCAAATGCTTATCCAAACTTAATGAATTCATCCTACATTAGACTATTGTGGGAGGATGATGATTCAAAACCAAAAAATATTTCAGACTCGAAACTTGAATCATCTAAATTTTTGTTAAATAATTTTTTTGAACTAATTTTTAAAGAGGGTAGTCCAAGTGGAATAAAGTTTGCATTAAGTCAATTGAATTTGTGTAAAGAAAAAGTTAGGTTACCTTTGACTGAAATTTCAAGTCCATTGAGAAATAAAATTTTAAAATTTTTAGTAAATCACCCTGATCATGATTAAAAAATTATTTTACATCGTATTTGTTTTTCTATTAATTCCATCGTGTAATGAGTACCAAAAACTTCTGAGAAGTGAAGATATTAAAATCAAATACCAGAAGGCCGAGAATTATTTCGAAAATGAGGAATTTAGAAGAGCAAGTGGTTTATTTGAACAAATATTACCCAAATACAGAGGCAAACCTCAAGCAGAGAGAATAACATTCTTTTATGCAAAATCTCTCTTGGAAATTAAGAATTATGTTCTTGCTGCTTATCAATTTGAAAGTTTTATCAAGGCTTATCCGATTAGTCAAAAAGTTGAAGAAGCTGCTTATCTTGAGGCATATTGTTTTTATAAACAATCACCAAAATTCAGTCTGGATCAAGAACAAACTGTTGAAGCCATTGATAAGTTGCAAAATTTTATAAATTTTTATCCCTATTCAGAAAACTTGGATATTGCTAATGAACATGTTCAGGAGCTTAGACTAAAACTTGAAGAAAAAGCATTTGAAATAGCTAAGCAATACAATACTATTAGAGATCATGGTTCTGCTATTACCGTACTAAACAGTTTTATAATTGATTATCCTGGTACTCCGTACCGAGAAGATGCTCTGTTTTATTTATTTGACTCATCTTACAAGATTGCTGTTAACAGTATACCCTCAAAAAAACTTGAAAGATTAAATAATGCAAAAAAAGTTTACGAAGAATTAATTAATGAATACCCAGATTCTCAATTTTTTAATAAAACCGAATCCATGATTTCAGACATAGACAAAGAAATTGCTATATTTGCGCCCAATCAATAGAAATTTATGGATTTTAAAAAAATCAAAGCCCCCACATCGACAATAACTTATAACCGTGAGGTTATTGAAAACAAAACAGATAATATTTATAAAGCAATCTCAATAATTGCCAAAAGGACTGTTCAAATAAATGAGGATATTAAAAAAGAACTGATTAGTAAATTGGAAGAATTTGCAACACCAAGTGAAAGCCTGGAAGAAATATTTGAAAACAAAGAACAGATTGAGGTTTCAAAATTCTACGAAAAGCTTCCCAAAGCTCACGCTATAGCAATTGATAATTGGTTAAACGAAAAAATTTATCATAGGAAACCCGAAAAAAGTTAATTTTTATGTCTGTCCTTAAAGGAAAAAATATTCTTTTGGGGGTAACAGGTAGTATTGCGGCATACAAGTCAATTATTCTACTAAGATTATTAAAGAAAGAAGGAGCTGATGTTCAAGTTATTTTTTCTGATAGTGCAAATAATTTTGTTACCCAACTAACTTTCTCAACACTCTCTGAGAAAAAAGTGCTTACTGATTTTTTTGAAGATGATGAGAGAGTCGATTGGGTAAATCATGTGGAACTTGCAGAGTGGGCTGACTACATGATTATTGCGCCAATTACATCATCAACATTATCAAAATTAGTTTCTGGTAATTCTGATAATTTATTGGTTGCTACATACATGTCAACCAAGTGTGATGTTTTTTTTGCTCCAGCAATGGATCTTGAGATGTATAATTCTGAGTCTACTAAAGAAAATATTAAAAATTTGGTTGACCGTGGTAATATATTTGTCAAACCTGCTAAAGGGTTTTTAGCAAGTGGTATTAATGGAGAAGGAAGACTAGAAGAGCCTAAAAATATTTTAAATATTTTAATTAATCATATCTCTCAAAAACTTATATACTACAAAAAAAAGATCCTAATAACTGCTGGTCCTACTCACGAGATGATTGATCCTGTTAGATTTATTAGTAATTATTCGTCTGGGAAGATGGGGTACGAGCTAGCTAAAGAAGCAGCTAATTTAGGGGCCGATGTTACATTAATTACAGGTCCTTCCCAAATAAATATTTTTAATACCAACATTAGGGTAGTTAAAATCACATCAGCAGACGAAATGTATAAAAAATGCATTACAGAGTTAATAAAATCTGATTATGTAATAATGGCAGCTGCAGTTGCTGATTATAAACCAATGATAATATCAAAAACAAAAATTAAAAAGAATAGAAAAAAAACATTTAACTTAGAATTAGTTAAAAATATTGATATCATTTCTGAGTTATGCAAGTTGAAAAAAAGCAATCAAAAAATGATTGGTTTTGCACTAGAAACTGAAAATGAAATTGTAAACGCTAAAATTAAACTTAAGAAAAAAAAGCTTGATGCAATAGTTCTTAATTCAATGTCTAATGAAAATACTTGTTTCAATTCAGAAAAAAATAAAATTCATTTTATAACTAAAAGTAAAACCAAAAAGTTCAAATTAAAATATAAAAATGAAGTTGCTAAGGATATTTTGCATGAAATTTATAAACTATAGCCTCTTATTCTTTTTCTTATTTAAATCTTATAGCCAACAGCTAAATTGTGAAGTTATTGTTAATAGTAGTTTTATAAATCAAACAGAAAAACAAATTTTTAAAAACCTTGAAAGGAATATTGAAAGTTATTTAAATACAAATGACTGGGATGATCAATCTCTTCAAAACTTTCAAAAAATTGATTGTACACTAATTATAACTGTGTTAAACTACTCTGACAACATATTCAACTGCAACTTTGAAATTAAATCCTTTAGACCAGTATATAATTCTGACTATTCTACTAATATTCTTCTTTTTAAGGACAATGGAGTTAGTTTTAACTATGAATCAAATCAATATATTTTAAGATCAGAAAACAGATTTGAATCTGATTTGGCATCAATACTAGAATTTTATGCTAACATTATTATAGGTCTTGATAAAGATAGTTTTGCTCTTGATTCAGGTAAATTAAATTTTTTGAACTCTAAAAAAATTCTAGATTTTGCATCTAGTAATTCCCAATCAAATATGTGGAGTCAAAATTATAATAATGGAAGAATTAATAAATATTGGTTGGTTGAAAATTTGATTTCACCAAATTACTCGACTATAAAAGAAATTTTCTATGAATATCATAGAAAAGGATTGGATATTATAATTGAAGATAAGGAAAGGGCTTTAGAAACTATTTCTGAAACTATTGCAAAATTTAATTTGATAAATAGGTTAAGACCTAACTCAATTATGCAACAAATGTTTTTCCAGTCAAAAAATGATGAGATTTTTAATTTATATAAAAACAATAGTAATAAAGCTTATATAAATAATCTTAAGAATAATTTAAATAGGGTATCACCTTTTTTCTCTGAGAAGTGGAATAGTCTTAAATAAAATCATACAAGTTGTTAAAGACGATTGAAATAAAAAATTATTTATTAATTGAAAGTATTAAAGTTGACTTTGATAATAATTTCAATATTATTACAGGGGAAACAGGATCTGGAAAGTCAATTCTTATTGGTGCATTAAATTTATTGGCAGGATCTAGAGTTGATCACAAAGTCGTAGGTACTAATAATAAAAAATGTATTATAGAAGCAATCTTTTTGATTGATGAAAATTTAAAGGATAAATTTTTAGGTTTGGATATTGATTTTGATAAAGAGTCATTTTTTAGGAGAGAAATTTTATCAAATGGAAAATCCAGAGCTTTTATTAACGACACACCTGTCAAATTAGAAACTTTAAAACATGTAACCCATGACTTAATAAATATACAGTCACAAAATCAAGATTTGGTTTTAAATGAAAAGAGCTTTTACTACAAGCTAATCGATAGTGATTTAGAAATTAATTTATTAAGAGAAAAGTTTTTAATTAAATACAATCAATATTTATCAAAACAAAAAATTTATGAGAACTTAAATAATCAATTTATTAATATTAAATCCAACTTGGATTATAATAAGTTTTTGTATAACGAAATTGATGAACTCAATTTGCAAAACAATGAAGAGGAAAGTCTTGAGCAAGAATTTTTAAATTTAAAAAATTACGATAAGTTAAAAAATGAGTTAAATAATTACCATCACATAGTTTCTAGTGAACACGATAGTCTTATTTCGTTAATGAACAATTTATCATCAATCTTAAATAAAACATCCTCTATTTCAAATGATTTTAAGACATTGAAAAACCGGTATGATCAACTTAAAATTGAATTTGATGATATAATTAATTCAATTAATAGAAAGTCTGAAAATTTAGTTTATGATCCTAGAAGATTTGAATATGTTCAAAATAGAATCTTTAAAATAAAAGATTTATATCTGAAACATAATGCTAAAACCGCAAATGATCTAATTCAAGTGAAGCAAAATCTATCTAAGCAATTTTCCAGTTCAAAAGATTTACAAAGCGAAGTCGAATCTTTAAAAAATGAAATTCGTGAATTAGAAAATAAATGTCAAATTCAAGCAAATACAATTTTTCTCAAGAGAAAACAAAGGATCAATAATTTGAGGAAAGATATTGAATCAATTTTTAATAGACTATCCATGAAAGAATCTAGAATAAAATTTGATTTAGACAAGTCTGATAAACTTAACAAATATGGTATTGATAACCTTAATGTTTTATATTCTTCAGATAAGGGGAACAATTTCAATAAATTAATTAAAATTGCCTCTGGCGGGGAAAAATCACGAATTTTATTAGCAATCAATGTATTATTTTCTGAAAAAATGAGTTTACCAACATTAATTTTTGATGAGATTGATTCTGGAACATCAGGAAAAGTAGCTAACGTAATTGCTGATTTGTTGAAAAGAATAGGAAATAAATCACAAGTTATTGCAATCTCACATCTTCCTCAAGTGGCTGCAAAAGCTTCAAACCATTATAAAGTTTCTAAGATCTTAGATCAAAACAAACCAAAAACATTAATGAAAAAACTAAATCATGATGAAAGAATTAAAGAAATTGCAGCTATGATTTCAGCAGATAATATAACAAACCCTGCACTAAACCAGGCACTAGAGTTGCTCAAATAGTATTATATTTAAAATAAAAATGCCATACGAATTATTAAAAAATAAAAAAGGGATTATTTTTGGTGCTCTTGATGAAAGCTCAATAGCTTGGAAAACAGCTGAGAAAGTTTTTGAGCAGGGTGGTAGGTTTGTTCTAACAAACTCACCTGTTGCTGTAAGAATGGGGTCTATTGATTTACTTGCAAAAAAAACAAACTCAATTGTAATTCCTGCTGATGCTACATCCAACGCCGATTTAGAAAACTTAATAGAAGAGTCTATTAAACATTTTAATGATAAAATTGATTTTGTTTTACACTCAATAGGAATGTCAATAAATGTGAGGAAAGGAAAACACTATACCAATCTTAATCATGACTGGTTAACAAAAGGATGGAATATTTCTGCAGCCTCTTTTCATAGATTAATGCAGTGTCTTTATAACAAAGATGCAATGAATGAGTGGGGAAGTATTGTAGCATTATCATACATGGCAGCCCAAAGAGTTTTTCCCGACTACAACGATATGGCAGATAACAAAGCTTATCTAGAATCTGTGGCTAGAAGTTTTGGGTATTTTTTTGGAAAAGAGAAAAAAGTAAGGGTAAATACAATTAGTCAATCACCTACACCAACAACTGCTGGAAAAGGTGTTAAAGGATTTGATGGTTTTATGGAATATGCAGAAAAAATGTCTCCACTTGGTAATGCAACAGCAGATGAGTGCGCCAATTATACTGTTTCTTTATTTTCTGATCTTACAAAAAAAGTTACTTTACAAAATTTATTTCATGACGGTGGATTTAGTAATGTTGGTGTAAGTCAAGAAATTATTGATTCTATTCCAAAAGAATAATCCTGATGTTAAAAGTTGGATTAACAGGTGGAATTGGTTCAGGTAAAACCACAGTTTCTAAATTCTTTGCCGACAAAAATTTTAAAATATTTAATTCTGATGATATTGCAAAAAATATTATCAAAACTGATATTGAGATAAAGAAATCTATTATAAATTTTTTTGGATCAAAATCATTTAATGGTAGTGATTTCAACTCAATATATATTTCTGAAGTTATTTTTAGTGATCCTAAAAAGTTAGATATTTTAAATAGTATAGTTCATCCTAAAGTTTTTGAGAAATTTAAAAAATTTGTAAAAAAAAATTTAAAATCAAAAATATTAGTAGAGTCAGCAATACTATTTGAAAGTAACTTTTACAAGTTAATGGATTATAATATACTTTTAAAATCACCTAAGATTGAGAGAATTAATAGAATTATCAATAGAGATAATTTAAGTAGAAAAAAGATCGAAAAAATCATGAATGTTCAGTGGAGTGATAAAAAAAAAATAAATTTAGCAACTTTTGTCATTGAAAACATTAACATTTCAAAAACAAAAACAGAAATATTAAGTTTAATAAATAAAATTGAATCGCTAAGTGAAAAAAAATAGAATTATTATTTTAATTGCATTCATGTCAATGTCGTTGATTGGTATTATATTTTTACAAGCTTATTGGATTAAAAATTCACTTGAAATTTATGATAAACAATTCTCTCAGAGTGCCAATAGCGCATTAATTACTGTTGCAAATGCTATTTCAGATAGAGAAATGAGAGATTACTTGTCGGTTTATCAAAAACTAAAAGATAGTATTGGTGAACCTGTCGAGTCCCAGCTTATTGATGTCTTCCAGTATGTAGACAAGAATAGAGATGACGAAAACATTTATTTGTATTATTCTGCTATATTGGAGGAGGATTATAAAATTAATTCAAACTTATTTGACTCAAGAATATCAGATAGTATTTCAATAAAAGACTACACAAGCTTAAAATCAACAATAATTTTTGATGATGCATTTGAAAAAGAAATGAATAATATGAGTTCAATGGAAAAGTTGCAGATGATGGAAGAAATTTCACTCATTGATGAAGCAAAATATAAGTCGATTTTTATTGATATAGCTAATTTAAAACCCATAGCTAATCGAGTGTCAAATATCGAAGTCCAACTACTTTTACAAAAAGAGTTTAAAGAAAGAGGGTTGCCAAATGATTATGATTTCAAGATTCTAAATAAGAAAATAGAAACTAAATTAGGAACAAGTAGATATGAAAATTTTGATGAACTTTCACATCACAGTGTCCCTTTATTTACAAACCAAATTGGTGAAACGGATTATGTATTAGTTGTTGGATTTCCCATGAATATTACTTTTATTAATTCAAATATTATTTACCTCATCCTACTTTTACTGTTTTTTACATTTATCATAATTTTTTCATTTTATTCAACGATCATTATTTCGATAAAACAAAAAAATATTTCTGAAATGAAATCAGACTTCATCAACAATATGACTCACGAATTTAAAACTCCTATAGCTACTATAAACTTAGCAATCGATGCTATAAAGAAAAAGTTGATGGGAAAAGTAGATACAAAGTCCATGGGTTATTTAAATATCATAAAAGATGAAAATAATAGAATGAATAATCAGGTTGAAAATGTTTTGATGATTTCACAATTAGAGAAAGAAAAAATAGAGCTTGAGATGAAGATGATGGATTTAAATAAATTAGTTCAGTTGGCCATTGATAGGGTAGAGCTACTTTCAGGAAGTGTGGGGGCAAGGATTACTAAGAAGTTTGATAAAAAAGAAAATATTATGATGTTAGCCGAAGAAGAAATGATAAATGTTTTTGTAAATATTCTTGAAAATTCTCTTAAATATTCAAAATCAAATCCCGTAATTCAAATAATGGTAAAGAATGAAAAATCAAATACTATAGTCTTTTTTAAAGACAATGGAATTGGAATGACAAAAAAAATTAAAACTAAAATTTTTGAAAAATTTTACAGAGAATCCAAGGGAAATATTCACAATATCAAAGGTCATGGTTTAGGTCTTGCTTTTGTCAAAAAAATTATTGAGCTGCATGCGGGCTTCATTTCTGTTCAAAGCCAAATTGGTAAGGGCTCAACGTTTAAAATAACTCTTAATAATGTCAATAAAACGTAAAAAAATATTAATTGTTGAGGATGATCCAAATTTTGGATCAATATTAGTTGATTTTCTCAGATTACATTCTTTTAAAGTTACACTTTCAAGGAATGGTGTTGACGGCTTAAAAAAATTTAAATCTCAAAATTTTGATATGTGTATTTTGGATATTATGATGCCTTTCAAGGATGGATTTACTCTTGCAAAAGAAATTAGAAACCTAAATTATAATGTTCCTATCATTTTTTTGACTGCAAAATCTTTAAAGGATGACGTTGTAAAAGGTTTTAAAATTGGTGCAGATGATTATATTATAAAACCATTTGATTCTGATATACTTTTATTAAAAATTAAATCACATTTTAAAAGGAATTTCAGATCAACTCTGATCGAAAACAAAAAAACTGATTATAAGTTTTCTAAGTTTACCTTCGATTCAAAACTTAGACAATTAATTTTTAATAATGGGAAGCCTGTTACATTATCACCAAAAGAGTCGGATTTACTGCAATTACTAATAGAAAATATAAACGATTTAACGTCGAGAGAAGAAGCATTAATTAAGATTTGGAAGGATGATAATTATTTTACTTCAAGGTCGATGGATGTTTATATAACTAAGATTAGAAAATATCTATCCAAGGATCCATCAATAAAAATTGATAACATTCATGGTAAAGGATTTATATTATCAATTTGAATTTATTTTCTAGGATGGTACTTAATCACGGTTTCAACTAAGTGTTTTTTATTTACGTTCAAATATTTTTCAGTTGTAACAATATTTTCGTGTCCCATCATTTTTTGAATACTTATGATGTCGGCTCCATTTTCAATAAGATGTGTTGCAAAAGAATGTCTCAATGTATGTGGGCTAATTTTAGAGTTAATTTCTGCTGCTAAAGCAGCATCATTTATAATATTGTATAGCATTATCCTACTCAATTTTCCTCCTCTATTATTTAAAAAAACAATGTCAACGGATTGTTTATCAAACTTAGATTCCTTTCTCTCATATTCAATATAATTGTACAGTAATTTTTTTGCGATACCACTCAAAGGAACAAACCTTTCTTTTTTGCCTTTACCCATAACCTTAATTAAAGATTCATCAAAAAATATGTTCGATATTTTCATTTCTATCACCTCACTTACTCGAAGACCACAACTGTACATTACTTCAATCATTGTTTGATTTCTTGTACCAAATTTTGTAAGCGAAGCTTGCAGTATTATTTTGTCTATTTCATTAGTTGAAAGGACAAAAGGAACTTTAGAATCAATTTTTGGATAATCAATGTCTTCAATTGGATTGTTTTCTGCTATTTTTTCTAAAACTAAAAAATTATAAAATGATCTTAGTGTTGATATAATTCTTCCTTGTGTTTTCCCAGTAACTTTTTTTGATTGTTCATATAAAAATTCACGAACTATTTCAGGGTTTATATATTTCAATTCTTCAACATTAGTTTTTAATAAAAAAACTTCAAATTTTTTTAAATCTGATCTATAACTTTGGATTGTATTTTTAGATAAATTTCTTTCTAATTTTAAAAAATTTTCAAAATCTTTAAAATAAGTTGTTAGATTCAAGTCTTTTAATTTTAAATTTATAAATTGAAAAATATGAAGTTACAAATTATAAATGGTCCCAACTTAAACCTAATTGGCCAAAGAGAAAAAAGTATATATGGGGTTATGAGTTTTGATGATTATTTGGATCATATATTAAATAAATACCCTGAATTGTATATTGATTATTTTCAATCCAATATTGAGGGCGAAATTATAGACAAAATACAGGAAGTTGGATACTCTTTTGATGGAATTATTCTTAATGCTGCAGCCTACACACATACATCTGTTGGTATAGCTGATGCTGTAAGAGCGATTGAAACACCTGTAGTTGAAGTTCACATATCTAATACTAAATCGAGGGAGGATTATAGACACAAATCATATATAAGCCCGCATGTTAAAGGGGTTATCCAGGGTTTTGGCTTGTTGAGTTATGAGTTAGCTATTATTAGTTTTATAGACAGAATTAAAGATGAATAACTTCATTATATGCATCTGCCACTGCCTCCATTACTGCTTCACTCATTGTAGGATGTGGATGAACAGATTTTAAAATTTCATGCCCCGTAGTTTCTAGTTTTTTTCCAACAACTGCCTCTGAAATCATTTCAGTGACATTGCTACCAATCATATGGCATCCTAACCATTCTCCGTATTTAGAATCAAAAATAACTTTCACGAAACCATCAGTATGACCAGAAGCTTGGGCTTTGCCAGATGCTGAGAAGGGAAATTTACCGACTTTTATTTCATAACCATTATCTATAGCCTTTTTTTCTGTGAAACCAACTGAAGCAATCTCAGGTTTACTATAAGTACAGCCAGGAATATTATTGTAGTCGATGGGATGAGGGTTCAAGCCTTTTATGTATTCAACACATGTTATACCTTCAGCTGATGCAACATGAGCTAGAGACTGTCCAGAGACAATATCGCCAATGGCAAAAATACCATCAACATTGGTCTTGTAAAATTCATTAACTAATATTTTATCAGATTCAACCTTAACACCAATTTGCTCTAATCCAATATCTTCAATATTTGACTTAATACCAACAGCACTTAAAACAACATCGCTGACAAGTTCGAGATTATTGTCTTTACACTCAATTTCTACCTTTACTTTATCATTGCTTATTTCTGAGGAAACAACTTTTGAGCTGGTTAGAATATTAATATTTTTTTTCTTTAAAATTTTTTCTAATTCTTTTGATATCTCGTGATCTTCATTTGGAGCTATTCTATCTTGAAATTCAACAACAGTTACGTCCGTTCCTAAGGAATTATAAAAATATGCAAACTCAATCCCTATTGCACCAGATCCAACAATAATCATACTGTTAGGTTGTTTATTTAATGTCATAGCATCTCGGTAACCCAATATTTTTTCTCCATCCTTTTTTAAAGATTCTATATCTCTAGATCTAGCTCCAGTGGCGATAATTATATTATTTGCAGATATATCAAACGACTCTTTATCATTTCTTATCTCTAATATTTTATCTTCTTTTATTTTTCCAAATCCTTCATAAACTTTTATTTTATTTTTTTTCATTAAGAAGTGAACCCCTTTACTCATTTTATTTGCAACATTTCTGCTTCGATCAATAATTTTATTAAAGTTTTGGTTGTAATTTTCAACAGTAATTCCATAATCATTTATGTTGTTTAAATAATCAAATACTTCAGCAGACTTGAGCAAGGCTTTAGTTGGTATACACCCCCAATTTAGACAAATACCACCTAAACTTTCCTTCTCAATTATCGCTGTTTTAAAACCTAATTGGGAAGCTCTTATAGCACTTACGTAACCACCTGGACCACTTCCTAATACAACTATATCATAATTTTCCATACTATTTATTTTCAAAATTTATACTTGCAGAATTAACACAGTATCTCATGCCTGTTTCAGTTGGACCATCATTAAAAACATGGCCTATATGACCATTACAATTTGAACATAATATCTCTGTTCTAATTCTCATCAATGATCTATCTTCTCTGTAGGTTATACTTCCTTTTTTTGCTCTGTCAAAACTTGGCCAGCCACACCCGCTATCAAACTTTGAATCGCTTTCAAATAAAACTGCATCACATCCTTTGCACCTGTAATTTCCATTTTTGAAATGTAGATTGTATTTTCCAGAAAATGGAATTTCAGTTGCTGCTTCTCTTAAAACCTTATAGCTTAGTTCATCTAATTTAGATTTCCAGTATTTATTGTCTTTATTTATCATGATTTTTTAAAAATTAATGCAGCAGAGTTTACACAATGTCGAATGCCTGTAGTTTCTTTTGGCCCATCGTTAAATACATGACCTAAATGACCACCACATTTCTTACATTTTATTTCTGTTCTGGGATAACCCAATTTATAATCGACATCATAAATTAATTTATCATTAATTTCTTTGTCAAAACTTGGCCAACCACAAAAGGAATTATATTTATTATTTGACTGATAAAGTGGCTCATTACAACCTGCACAGTGATATGTGCCTTTTTCATAAAAATTATCATATTTACCAGTGTAAGGTCTTTCAGTGTAAGCTTTTCTTAAAACCAGGTAGGACATTTGATCAAGTTGCTCTCTCCACTCATTATCAGTTTTAATTACTTCGTAGTTAATTTCATTAGTTTGCGATTTGCAAGCTGTTAAAAATAATAGAGATAGAAAAAGAAAATTTATATACTTCATTTAAAGTTTGTTCAAAAATAATTTATATTTTCAACATAATCAGCAACTATGCCAAAAACTGAATATAAAAAGGGAGATAAAAAATTATTGAGAGCATGGGCTTTTTATGATTGGGCTAACTCTGTTTATGCACTTGTAATATCTACTGCAATATTTCCTCTCTATTTTGGAACTTTATTTGAAGAAAGTCTTTATGTAGAGGTTTTTGGAATTAATTATAAAAATACTGCTCTAATTCAACATTTAACTAGTCTAGTTTTTCTTTGCCTTGCATTCATGATTCCAATACTTTCCGGAATTGCAGACTATCTAAAAAATAAAGTATCATTTTTAAAATTTTTCTGCTATTTAGGAAGTGTTTCATGTGTAGGATTATATTTTTTTACAATCGAAAATATATATTTAGGATTATTTTTTTACTTTTTTGCATTATTTAGTTTTTGGGCTAGTTTAGTGTTTTATAATTCTTATTTACCTGAAATTGCTTTTCCTCATCAGCAAGACAAAACCAGTGCTCAAGGTTTTTCTTATGGATACATTGGAAGTGTTTTGCTTTTATTGATTAACCTTTTAATGGTTTTATACCCATCAACCTTTGGTTTTCAGGATACGATCGAACCAATGAAAGTTTCTTTTGTTATGGTCGGTTTGTGGTGGGCTGGTTTTAGTCAATACACTTTTTACTATTTACCAAAAAATCAAATACAATTGACAAATAAAAATATTTTAAAAAAACCTGTAATATTCGGTGGTTTTTCGGAGTTAAATAATGTTTGGATAATGATAAAAAAACAAAAAGCAATTAAAAAATTTCTTATTGCTTTTTTTGTTTTTAGTTGTGCTTTACAAACAATCATTTTAATTGCAACTTATTTTGGAGAGCAAGAAATTATATGGAGAGAGGGTGAGAAGCAAATTGGATTAATAATTAGTATGCTTCTCATACAGTTAATTGCCATAATTGGAGCAATGTTAACTGCAAAATTCTCAGAAAAGTTTGGTAATATACAAACCTTAATTTTTCTCAATATATTTTGGTTTTTTCTTTGTGTAGGAGGTTATTTTGTTAAGTTTTCTCATGAATTCTATATTGTTGCAGCACTTGTTGGATTGGTAATGGGTGGAATTCAAGCATTGTCCAGATCTACATATTCTAAATTAATACCAGAAACCAAAAACACTTGTTCATATTTTAGTTTTTATCAAATGTGCATGATAATAAGTATTTCATTGGGAACATTTATGTCTGGAATTGTTGATCAATTTACTGGTAGTTTAAGAAATTCAATTATTGTTTTTGCTGTAATTTTTATTTTTGGCGCAATACTTTTAAAGGATATAAAAATGAAAAAACTGTAATCTTGTCAATTGTTGCATGCTGGCATGGTCCTTGAAAATATTCAAGCAGCAACAAAGCTTATTGAAGATCACTCTGTCTTAGAAATGGAAAACTTATTTGATTTAAATAAACTCTCAGGAAAAATAATTAATGAAGAGTCGGAGCTCATTCCTCTTATGACTTCTGATGATGAAGAAGCTATAAATAAAGAAAAATTACCAAAGTCACTTTCAATTCTTCCTTTAAAAAATACAGTACTATTTCCTGGTGTCGTTATACCAATAACTGCTACTAGAAACAAATCTGTCAAGTTAATTAAGGCCGCCAATAAAGGAGATAAGTTAATTGGTGTTGTTTCGCAAATTAATAATAAGGTTTCTGACCCTAAAATTGGAGATATTAATAATATTGGTACAGTTGCCAAAATTCTAAGAGTTTTACAAATGCCTGATGGCAACCTAACAATCATTATACAGGGCAAGAAGAGGTTTAAAATAGAAAAAATTCTATTCGAGAAGCCATTTATAAAAGCTGAAATATGCGAAATAAACGAAATAAAACCTCAAAAAAATGATAAAAAATATAATGCAACTATAGATTCAATTAAAGACTTAGCATTAAAAATTATTGATGAAAACCCAAATATTCCCTCTGAGGCATCGATAGCAATTAAAAATATCCACAGCAATACATTTTTGGTAAATTTTGTATCATCAAATATGAACATTAGTGTTTCAGATAAATACAAAATTTTAGAAACTGATAGTCACCAACACAGGGCAATTGAATGTTTAAAGTATATGAATATTGAATTTCAGAAACTTTCATTGAAAAACGATATACAATCTAAAGTTAGAAATGATCTTGACCAACAACAACGTGAATATTACTTGAATCAACAACTTAAAACTATTCAAGAGGAGTTGGGTAGCTCATCTATCCATAAAGATATTGAAGATATAAGAACAAAGGCAAGTATAAAAAAATGGACCAAAGATGTTAAAAATCACTTTGAAAAAGAGTTAGTCAAACTCCAAAGAATTAACACTCAAATGGCAGAGTATTCGATACAGAGAAACTATATTGACCTTCTTCTAGATTTACCGTGGAACGAATTTTCAAAAGATAATTATAAACTTGACAATGCATTAAGAACCCTAAACAAAGACCATTTTGGCTTAAAAACAGTTAAGGAACGAATAATTGAGCAAATTGCTGTTTTAAAATTGAAGGGTGACATGAGTGCACCCATTTTATGTTTTTACGGACCACCTGGTGTTGGAAAAACATCATTAGGTAAATCTATTGCAAAAGCTTTGGGTAGAGAATATGTTAGAATATCTCTTGGCGGATTAAGAGACGAATCTGAAATAAGAGGCCACAGAAAGACCTATATTGGCGCAATGCCAGGAAGAATAATACAGAATTTAAAAAAGGTAAAGACTTCTAATCCTGTTTTTGTTTTAGATGAAATTGATAAAATGAGTATTGGAAATCAAGGTGATCCCTCATCTGCAATGCTAGAGGTCTTAGACCCAGAACAAAATATATCATTTTATGATAATTTTTTAGAATTAGGGTTTGATTTATCAAAAGTTTTATTTATTGCCACAGCAAATAATATTAATAATATTCAACCCGCATTGCTTGATAGGATGGAGTTAATTAATATTTCAGGATATAGTCTTGAGGAAAAAGTACAAATTGCAAAAAAATATTTGATAAAAAAACAAAAAGACAATCATGGTCTAGGAAATGATGCTTTTGTCTTAGATAATGATGTAATAACAGCAATAATTAAAGGATATACAAAAGAGTCAGGTGTAAGGTTGCTAGATAAAAAAATTTCAAAAATATCACGATGGGTTGCAAAATCAATCGTAAAAAAAGAATCTTATGAACATAAATTAAAGATCCATCACCTAAAAGATATTCTTGGAATTGGATTAGATCAGACAATTTCAGAAAATAATGATATCTCAGGAATTGTTAATGGACTAGCTTGGACCCAATATGGTGGTGAAATCCTTTTTATTGAATCAACAATGTCAAAAGGAAAAGGTAACCTTTCGATTACCGGAAATTTAGGTAAGGTGATGAAAGAATCTGCCACCATTGCTCTTGAATATTTAAAATCAAACTCCCAATTATTGGGAGTTAAAAATCAAGATTTTTTTGAGAATAATTTTCACATTCATGTTCCTGAGGGAGCAACACCAAAAGATGGTCCAAGTGCAGGTATAACTATATTAACCTCTTTGGTTTCCTTAGTTAAAAATAAGAAAGTAAAATCAAGCCTAGCAATGAGCGGAGAGATTACCTTGAGAGGAAAAGTTCTTCCAGTAGGTGGAATTAAAGAAAAAATTTTGGCAGCAAAAAGAGCAAATATTAAACAAGTTGTTTTACCTCTTGCAAACAAAAAACATGTAGATGAAATTGAAAAAAAATATATCAAGGGTTTAAAATTTAGGTATGTTGAAAAAATGATTGAGGTAATTAAATTTTCACTCGAAAAAAATAAATTATAAATATTGAATATCATAGTTACAATTGATGGCCCATCATCCTCAGGAAAAAGCACACTAGCAAAAAAACTTGCAAAAAAACTATCATTTGCTCATATAGATTCTGGATCTATTTATAGAGCTGTGACATTATATGCACTCCAAAATAATCTATTATTAAATGGAAAATTTTTAATAAATAAATTAATTAGAAGTCTATCAGTATCTAATATTTCGTTAAAAGATAACAAAAATGGAATTTTTAAAATGCACATTAATGACCTAGATGTCGAAGACAAAATTAGAGGATCAAAAGTCTCAAATCATGTGAGTGAGATTGCTAAATTTAAAAAAATTAGAGAATTTGTTCTTAAAATTCAGAGAGATATTTCTAAAGATAAATCTATCGTTATGGATGGTAGAGATATTGGTTCATTTGTTTTTCCTGACGCTGATGTCAAGTTTTATATTGATTCTTCAATTAAAACTCGTTCTATGAGACGCTATAATCAACTAAAAAAATCAGAAAAAAAATTATCTATAGATGAGGTGCGGTATGATCTTTTAATCAGAGATAAAATTGATAAAACTAGAAAAAATTCACCTTTAATTATTCCTAAAAATTCGCTATTCATTAATAATGATGACAGATCAATTGGAGATGTTTTAAACCAAATGTTGGATCACACCAAAAGTATCATCAATAAAAAAATGCCTTAACATTTGCTAAAAATAATTATTGATATTAAATTCGCTTGCCTTTTGAGGGGTTTGTGGATAAATAAAAGGCATTAATTAAATTAACTTCTTCTATAATTTTCCTAAGTCCACAAAATTATAGAATACAATTTGTAAATATGAGTTCTCAAAAAAAAGATGATCAATCCAATTCATCAAAAACTACCAAAAAGGTAACAACTAAAAAAACAAGTACAGCAAAGAAAACAACGGCTGTAAAGAAAACAACAGTTGCAAAGAAAACAACAGCTGCAAAAAAAACAACAGCTGCGAAGAAAACAACAGCTGCGAAGAAAACAACAACTGCGAAGAAAACAACAGCTGCAAAGAAAACAACAGCTGCAAAGAAAACAACAGCTGCAAAGAAAACAACAGCTGTGAAGAAAAGAACAACTCCGAAGAAAACAACAGTTGCAAGGAAAACAAACGAACCAAAAAAATCTGGGTCTGAAAGAAAAATAGAGTCTAAGTCTAAATCAAAAAAATTAGTAGTTGAAAGTCCTGATGATTTTGACTGGTCTGCTTTTGAGGAAGGGATTGAGCTAATTGAAGAGAAAAAGATTAAGGAATTTGAAAAATTAATTGATGAAAATTTTGTCGACACTTATGATGAAAATGTAATTCAAGGTATTGTAATTAATATTACTGAAAGAGAAGCAATTATTGATATTAACGCCAAGTCTGAAGGTGTTATTTCTTTAAATGAATTTAGATATAACCCTGCTCTGAAGGTTGGTGATAAAGTTGAGGTAATTGTAGATATACAAGAAGATAAAACTGGTCAACTTGTTTTATCACACAGAAAGGCAAGAACAATAAAAGCATGGGAGAGGGTTATTGAAGCACATGATAATGAAACTGTTGTTACTGGATTTGTTAAATGCCGAACAAAAGGTGGGATGATAGTTGATGTTTTCGGACTAGAGGCATTTTTACCAGGATCTCAAATAGATGTTAAACCAATCAGAGATTACGATCAATATTTGAGTAAAAACATGGAATTCAGAATTGTGAAAATTAATCATGAATTTAAAAATGTTGTTGTCTCTCATAAAGCATTGATAGAGGCTGATATTGAAGAGCAGAAAAAAGAAATTATTTCACAATTGGAAAAAGGACAAGTTCTAGAGGGGATTGTCAAAAACATTACTACATATGGTGTTTTTGTTGATCTTGGAGGAGTTGATGGATTAATTCACATCACTGATTTATCATGGAATAGAATTAATCATCCTACTGAAATTTTAGAGTTAGATCAAAAGCTCAATGTTGTGATTTTAGATTTTGACGATGATAAATCAAGGATACAGCTAGGGGTAAAACAATTAAGTGATCATCCATGGGAAAATCTTGACTCAAAACTTAAGGAAGGAGATAAAGTTAAGGGTAAAGTTTCTGTTTTGGCTGATTATGGAGCATTTATTGAAATTGCAGAGGGCGTAGAGGGTTTAGTTCACGTTTCGGAAATGTCATGGTCTACTCATCTAAGATCTGCACAAGATTTTGTTAATGTTGGTGATGAGGTAGAAGCTGTTATACTTACAATTGATAGAGAAGAAAGGAAAATGTCACTAGGTATTAAACAGTTGACATCAGATCCATGGACTGATATAACTGAAAAATACCCAACTAAGTCTAAACACAAAGGAAAGATTAGAAATTTTACAAACTTTGGGGTTTTTGTGGAACTCGAAGAAGGTATAGATGGATTAGTTTACATTTCTGACTTATCTTGGACAAAAAAGATTAAACATCCATCAGAGCTTTTCCAGATTGGAGATGAAATTGAAGTTGTTGTGCTTGAACTTGATGTTGACGAAAGAAAGCTAAGTTTAGGACATAAACAAACAATTAAAAATCCATGGGTGAATTACGAAAAAACATATGCCATAGACACTTCACATGAATTAAAAATTGATTCCATAACTGATAGAGGAGCCAATATAATTTTAAGTAAAGAACTTTCAGCTTTTGTTCCCAAAAAACATATGACTAAAGAAGATGGTTCATTACTAAAGAAAGGAGATGTTACAAACTTTAGTGTGATCGAGTGTAACAGTGAGTTTAAAAGAATAGTTCTTTCTCATTTAGCAACACACTCAAAGAAGAAAGAAATATCTAGTAAGGTTAAGAAAGAAAAAGTTGATAAATCAACCTTGGGTGATTTAGATGTTCTGGTAGATTTGAAAAAGAAAATGGATGATGATGTTTAAAATTTAAAATCATATATATTTTTGACAATCCAATCTCCTAATTCACTTGTTGTAACGAAATTTTTATGAGATAAATCCTTTGTTAATTTTCTGTTTTTGATTGACTCTCTGACACTATAATCAATTAGCTTTGATTCTTCATTTAAACCAAAGTCTTTAAACATCATAGAACATGATAGTATAGTGGCTATAGGATTAGCAATGTTTTTTCCTGTAGCTTCTGGGTATGACCCGTGAATTGGCTCATAAACTGATGTTTTTTCTCCAATTGATGCAGAGGGCATCAATCCTATAGATCCAGAAATCACTGATGCTTCATCAGTTAAGATATCCCCAAATAAATTACTAGTTATTAAAACATCATATTCAGAAGGATTCTGAATAAGTCTCATGGCAACTGCATCTACAAATTCGTATGTAGTGCTGACCTCAGGATACTTTGATTCCATTTTTTGAATTGTTTCCCGCCATAATCTTGAAGATTCTAGAACATTAGCTTTGTCTATACAGCATAGTTTTTTAGATCTTTTCATTGAGAGATCAAATCCAACTTTTGCAACCCTTTCAATTTCTTCTTTTTTATAATAACAAGTGTCAAATGCAGAATTTCTATCATTTGATCTTCCTCTTTCTCCAAAGTATATTCCGCTAGTTAGTTCTCTAACAAAAATAATATCAGTCCCCTCTATAATTTCTCTTTTTAAGGGTGACATGTCAATTAATTCTTTAAAAGTAAAAGTAGGACGAATATTGGCGTAAAGACCCAGTTTCTTTCTCATAGATAAAAGTCCTTGCTCTGGTCTAATTTTTAAACTAGGATCATTATCAAATTTTGGATCTCCAATTGCCCCAAATAAAACTGCGTCAGAATTTAAACATTTAATGTGAGTTTCATCTGGGTAAGGATTCCCAACTTTGTCAATAGCATCTGCTCCAACAATTCCTTCATACCAAATAATTTTATGGTTAAATTTTTTAGAAATAGCCTCACAAACTTTTTCAGCTTCATTTATCACTTCAGGTCCAATTCCATCACCTGATAATTTTGTAATCTTTAATTCCATTAAATTGTATTTAACATTTTTTCGGTCGCTTTTATTGCTGATACCGTTTGATCAGAGTCCAAACCTCTTGTTGCAAACTCTTCCCTATTTGATTTTTTCCATGTTATAAAAGTCTCGCATAGAGCATCTGAATTACTTCCAGGTGGAATTGTGACTGAATAATCAATCAGAAGAGGAAGTTCTAAATCAATTTTTTTATAAAGTTTTTTTAATGCTGACATAAATGCATCAAACTGACCATCTCCTTTACCACTCTCTTTGTGGATTTTTCCATTATAACTAACCTCTATCTTTGCAGATGGTTTATTGTTTTTCTTGTGCTTAAGGTAATAGGACTTTATTTGTATTTTATTTTTAAAATTAGCTGTTTTTAACACATCCGATATAATGAATGGCAAATCATCAGCAGAAACTTTTTCTTTTTTATCCCCAAGTTCTATAACCCTGGCTGTAACCTTTTTAATATCATCATCAGATAAGTTTAAACCTAAATTTTCTATATTTTTTTTTATGTTAGCTTTTCCAGATGTTTTACCCAAAGCATATTTTCTTTTTCTACCAAATCTTTCCGGAAGTAATTCGTTGTAGTATAAGTTATTTTTACTATCTCCATCTGCATGAATACCAGCAGTTTGAGTAAAAACATTTTCTCCAATAACAGGTTTGTTTGGGGGTATTCTAAAACCACTAAATGTAGAAACCAACTTACTTACATTATATAGATTCTTTTCATTAATTTCTATATTATAATCTTTTAAAAAATCGTTATTTGCTGCAATTATGCTGGCCAATGGTGTATTTCCAGCTCTTTCCCCCATTCCATTAATAGTTGAATGAATACCATTACATCCAGCCTTAATTGCCTCTAGGGTATTGGCAACACTCAAATCATAGTCATTGTGCCCATGAAAATCAAAATGCATGTCAGGAAACTCATTACAAAGACTATTTATATATGAATACGTCATTGTGGGGTTGAGAACCCCCAATGTATCAGGTAGCATGATCCTTTTAATACTGGTTCCGCTAAGCATATTAATAAATTCATAAATATAATTGGGTGAACTTTTCATTCCATTGCTCCAATCTTCTAAATAAATATTAGAGCTTATTTCATTTTTATCAGCTAATTCAATCATTTTTTGTATATCATTAAAATGATCATTTTTTGATTTTCTTAATTGATATTTGAGATGATTTACAGACCCTTTTGCTAAAATATTTTGAACTTTTCCACCACATTTTTTTAACCAATCAATTGATATTCCATTGTCAATAAAAGTAAGAACTTCGACTCTTTCAATTAAATTATTTTTTTTTGACCATTTCATTATAGATTTGACAGCATCAAATTCTCCAGATGATACACGCGCTGATGCAACCTCAATTCGATCAATATTTAGCTCATTAATTAAAAGTTTTGTTATGGTTAATTTTTCACTAGCTGAAAATGACATTCCTGAGGTTTGTTCACCATCTCTCAAGGTTGTATCCATGACTTCAATATTTTTCATTTTTATATCGGACTGTTTTTTGAAAAATTAATAATTGAATCTTTAATATTTAATAAATAATCAATATCATCAAATCCATTCAGCATGTTATTTTTTTTGTATTCATTTATATTAAAATTTTCAATCAATTTTGTGTTTCTAACAGAAACAATTTGTCTAGCTAAATTAACATTGACAATAGTCTCAGGATTTGCATAAACAAGTTCAAAGATTTTTTCTAAAAACATAGAGCTAACTTGAACAGGAAGAACACCAATATTTAAACAATTATTTTTAAAAATATCAGCAAAAAAACTAGAAATAACACATCTAAAGCCGTAATCATATATTGCCCAAGCAGCGTGTTCACGAGATGATCCTGATCCAAAATTTTTACCTGCAACTAGAATACTCCCAGAAAATTTCTGATTATTTAGAACAAAATCTTTCTTTTTTATGTTATTCTCATCATATCTCCAATCTCTAAACAAATTTTCGCCGAAACCAACCCTTTCCGTTGCTTTTAAAAATCTAGCTGGAATGATTTGGTCCGTATCAATATTTTCAATTGGCATTGGAACCACTGTACTACTCAACTTAATAAACTTATCGTAACTCATTTTAAATTTTTCTTGGGTCAGTGATTTGTCCAGTAACAGCTGCTGCTGCTGCAACTATTGGACTAGCTAAAAGTGTTCTTGCTCCAGGACCTTGTCTTCCCTCAAAATTTCTATTTGATGTACTTACTACATATTTTCCATTTGGGATTTTATCTTCATTCATCGCTAGACAAGCTGAGCATCCTGGTTCTCTGATTTCAAAACCAGAGTTGATTAGTATATCAAAAATACCCTCCTTTACAATTTCTTTATGAACTTTATGAGATCCCGGGACAAGCCATGCAGTGACATTTGGGGATTTTTTTTTATCCTTGACAAAGTTGGCAAATTCCCTAAAATCCTCAATCCTTCCATTAGTACAGCTACCCAAAAAAACAAAATCAATTTTTTTACCAATCAAGTTATCACCCTCATTGTAGTTCATATATTTTAAAGACTTTTCAAATGTTTCTTTATTTACATTTAAGTCTTTTGAATAAGGTATTTCATCACTAATTGAAATGCCCATACCAGGATTGGTTCCATAGGTAATCATTGGTTCAATTTGATTTCCATCAAAAAAGAATTCCTTATCAAACAAAGCATCTTTTTCAGTTTTGAGACTAATCCAGTATTTGGATAGTTCTAAAAATTCATCACCTTTTGGAGCATACTCTTTATCTTTTACATAATTAATTGTTTTTTGGTCTGGTGCAATTATACCTCCTCGTGCTCCCATTTCAATACTTAAGTTGCAAACCGTCATTCTTCCTTCCATACTCATTTGTTCGAAAATATTACCAGCATATTCAACAAAATGACCTGTGGCACCGGATGTAGTAATTTGTGAGATAATATAAAGAGCTACATCTTTTGGCGTCACATATTCTTTTAGAACACCATTAATGGTTATTCTCATTTTCTTTGGCTTAGGTTGTAAAACACATTGAGTTGATAAAACCATTTCAACCTCTGAAGTTCCAATTCCAAACGCAATTGCTCCAAATGCTCCATGTGTTGAAGTATGTGAATCACCACATACAATTGTAGCACCTGGTAATGTAATTCCATTTTCTGGCCCAATAACATGAACTATACCATTTCTTTTGTGTCCTAATCCCCAATATGGTATTTTGTGTTTTTTAGCATTTAGTTTTAATGTTTGTAATTGTTTTGCAGACAAAGGGTCTTTAATCGGAAGATTTTGATTTTTTGTAGGTGTATTGTGATCTGCAGTAGCGAAAGTTTTTTCGGGAAATAGAACATTTAGCTTACGATTATTTAAACCCAAAAATGCAACTGGACTTGTAACTTCATGTACTAAGTGTCTATCAATAAACAGGACATCTGGTCCATTTTTAATTTTTTTAACCACATGAGAGTCCCAAACTTTATCAAATAATGTATTAGACATAATTTATTTTAATGCTTGTTTTATTATAGTTGGTAAATCTGTGTCTTTGACCTCTTTGTTTATGTCGGCAAATTTTAAAAAAAACTCATAAACTTTATCTAATTCAATTTTGCTTAGATCGAATCCAATTTTTTTAGCTTTGTATGCAATAGCAGCCCTGCCACTTCTTGCTGTGAGAACAATTGAAGATTCGTTGACTCCAACATCATTCGGGTCAATTATTTCATATGTTTCTCTGTTTTTAATTACACCGTCTTGATGAATTCCTGAGCTGTGAGAGAAGGCATTAGAACCAACTATGGCTTTGTTAGGTTGAACAGGCATACCCATAATTTCTGATACCATTTTGCTTGTGCTGTAAAGTAATTTTGAATTAATTTTTGTATCAAAACCTAGTTCGCTATGTTGTCTCATAACCATTACAATTTCTTCAAGAGATGTGTTTCCAGCTCTTTCACCAATTCCATTTATAGTGCATTCAATTTGCCTTGCACCACTTATTATTCCTTGAATTGAATTTGCTGTAGCTAAACCTAAATCATTGTGGCAGTGACATGAAATAATTGCTTTATCAATATTTGGAACATTATTTACCAAATATTCAATTTTTTTTGCATATTGATTTGGTAGACAATAACCAGTTGTGTCAGGAATATTTAAAACAGTTGCACCCGCATCAATGACTTTTTCACAAATACCTGCCAGAAAATCATTGTCAGTTCTTCCTGCATCTTCCGCATAAAACTCGATATCTTCAACAAAGTTTCTAGCATATTTTACAGCATCTACTGCTCTGTTAGCTATTGTTTCCCTATTGGATTTGAATTTGTATTTAATGTGGCTGTCAGAAGTGCCAATACCTGTGTGGATTCTAGGTTTTTTTGCCTTTTTAAGAGCATTAGCGGCAACTTCAATATCCTTTTTGACTGCTCTTGATAACCCACAAACAGAGGAGTTTTTTATAATTTGAGAAATTTCTTGAACAGATTTATAATCCCCAGGACTAGAAATAGGAAATCCAGCTTCAATTATATCAACACCTAATTCATCCAATCTTACAGCTATCTCTACTTTTTTTTCAGTCTCTAGCTTACAGCCTGGAACTTGCTCACCATCTCTTAGCGTTGTGTCAAAAATCTTAACTAGTTCTTTACCCATCTCTCAAGTAAGCCGATAAAAGTAGTAATAAAAATTTTTTTAAACTTATATTTTGGATATGAATTCATCAGGTGGCTTACATTTTAGATTCATTAATTCATTATTCACAGGATGTTCAAATTCTATTTCTCTCGAATGTAAACTAATGCTTCTATCATTTAAAGCTCTTTTTGCCCCATATTTTACATCACCACGAACAGGTGCACCAAGATTCGAGAATTGGACTCTTATTTGGTGATGTCTCCCTGTTATAAGAATTACTTCTAAAAACAAGTAGTTTCTTAATTTTTTTAAGGTTTTATATTCAAGGATTGCTTCTTTGGCATTTTTAGATTTTTCCTCAACAACAAAAGATTTATTTTTCTTTTGATTTTTTCTCATAAAATCTCTTAAAACATCTTTGTTTTTTAAGTCAGCTCTGTGAACTAATACCCAGTATTTTTTCTTAATTTTTCTTAGCCTGATCTTTTCGTTCATTCTCGTGAGACATTTGCTTGTCTTTGCCATTATAACAATACCGCTCGTTGGTCTATCAATTCTGTTAACTAAACCTAAAAAAACATTACCCTTTTTATTGTATTTTTTTTTAATATATTCTTTACTGTAGTCTAGTAGACACTTGTCACCTGAGATATCTGATTGTACTGGAATTGTAGATTTTTTACCAACTATAAGTAGATGATTGTCTTCAAAAATTATATTTTCCATAAAATATTAATACATTTCATCATCACTAGGAAAATTTAGTTTTTTAACGTCTGAAACATAAGATTTTATGGCATCAACAATTTGATTATTGAGATCTAAATATCTGCGAATAAACCGAGGGTTAAATTCAGTAGTCAAACCTAACAAGTCATGCATTACTAAAACTTGTCCATCAACATGGTTGCCAGCACCAATTCCAATCAAGGGGTATTTTACTCTTGAGGATACTTTTTTGGCTAATTCTGAGGGTATTTTTTCAAGCACAGTTGCAAAACATCCAATTTCTTCAAGAAGCATAGCATCATTAATTAGCTCATCAGCTTCATTTTTATCTTTAGCTCTCACAGAGTAAGTACCAAATTTATAAATTGACTGAGGAGTTAAACCAAGATGTCCCATTACTGGAATACCTGCTTTAATTATTTTTGAAACTGAGTCTTTAATTTCACTACCACCTTCTAACTTAACTGCATGTGCTCCAGATTCCTTCATAATTCTTATTGCAGATCTCAAGGCTAGCTTTGGGTTGGACTGATAAGTTCCAAATGGTAAATCAACCACAACTAAAGCTCTTTTGACTGCTTTTACAACAGATTTAGCATGATAAATCATTTCATCCAGAGTAATTGGAACCGTTGTTTCATTACCAGCAATAACATTTGATGCTGAGTCACCAACAAGAATAACATCGATATCGGATTGATCAATAATTTTTGCAAAAGTATAGTCATATGCTGTCAACATTGAAATCTTTTCATTGTTGTTTTTCATTTCTAACAATGTTTTAGTAGTAATTCGTTTGTATTCCATAGTCAATGATGTGTCGTAAAAATAAATAAATAAAAAAACATTATTACTGTCAAAGTGTCACTAATTTTCAATGGCACAGGAATTGCTTAATTGTAAAAAAAATATAACTATGAGTAAAATAATTGGTATAGATTTAGGCACGACTAATTCATGTGTTTCCGTGATGGAGGGAAATGAACCCGTTGTCATACCTAATGCCGAAGGAAAACGAACAACTCCCTCTGTAATAGGTTTTGTTGATGGGGGAGAAATTAAAGTAGGAGATCCAGCTAAAAGACAAGCTGTAACCAACCCAACAAAGACCATTTCATCAATCAAAAGATTTATGGGTAGTAAATTTTCTGAGTCAAAAGAAGATGCAAAAAGATCACCTTACAAAGTTGTCAAGGGTGATAATGATACTGCCAGGGTAGATATTGACGGAAGATTATACACTCCTCAAGAGCTATCTGCAATGATTTTACAAAAAATGAAAAAAACTGCAGAGGATTACTTAGGAAGCTCTGTTAATGAGGCTGTGGTCACTGTACCAGCATATTTTAACGATGCCCAAAGACAAGCAACCAAAGAGGCAGGGGAAATTTCTGGTCTAAAAGTACAAAGAATAATTAATGAACCAACCGCTGCAGCGCTTGCTTATGGTTTAGATAAATCTGGTAAAGATCAAAAAATTGCAGTTTATGACCTTGGTGGAGGTACGTTTGATATTTCTATTTTAGAACTTGGTGATGGTGTTTTTGAAGTACTATCTACAAATGGTGATACAAGGTTAGGTGGTGATGATTTTGATGATGCAATCATACAATGGATGTCGTTTGAATATGAGGAAGAGGAAGGTGTAGATTTAAGAAAAGACCCTATGGCACTACAGAGGCTTAAGGAGGCTGCCGAAAAAGCCAAAATAGAACTTTCAGCGTCTACTCAAACTGAAATTAATCTTCCATACATAACAGCTACGGACTCTGGTCCAAAACACCTTGTTAAAACATTAACAAGGGCAAAATTCGAGCAATTGAGTTCTGATCTAGTTAAAAGATCAATGGAACCCGTAAAAAAAGCTTTAAAAGATGCGTCTTTAAACAAAAGTGATATTGACGAAATAATCCTTGTAGGTGGATCTACTAGAATCCCAGTTATACAAAACGAGGTTGAAAAGTTTTTTGGAAAAAAACCCTCCAAAGGCGTCAATCCGGATGAGGTTGTTGCAGTTGGTGCTGCAATACAAGGTGGAGTTCTTACAGGAGATGTAAAAGATGTTTTACTTCTAGATGTTACTCCACTTTCCTTAGGTATAGAAACTATGGGTGGAGTTATGACAAAACTTATTGAATCTAACACCACTATTCCTGCAAAAAAATCACAGATTTTTTCCACAGCAGCTGATAATCAGCCATCTGTTGAGATTCATGTTTTGCAAGGTGATAGAGCTATGGCTACTGATAATAAAACAATTGGACGATTCCATCTTGACGGCATACCCCCATCACCAAGAGGAACTCCACAGATTGAAGTTACTTTTGATATAGATGCGAATGGGCTTATACATGTCACTGCACTTGATAAGGCTACAAATAAATCACAAGACATAAGGATTGAAGCATCTTCAGGCCTGACGGAAGAAGAGATCGAAAAGATGAAACAAGAAGCAGAGGCAAATGCTGATTCTGATAAAAAGTTGAAAGATGATGCAGATACTATCAATAGTGCGGATGCAATGATTTTTCAAACCGAATCTCAGCTCAAGGAACATGGTGATAAGCTCCCAGATGAAAAAAAGAAGGCAATTGAGGATGCGATAAAATCTTTAAAGAAAGCTTATGAATCCAAAGATGTTGATATAATAAAGTCAGAACTTGAAAAGGTTAATGAAGCCTGGAAAAATGCATCTGAGGAATTATACAAAGCTCAAGCTGAAAATCAACCTCAAGCAAACCCAAGTGATCAAAAGAAATCATCTAAAAAAGATGATAATGATGATGTCCAGGATGTAGATTTTGAAGAAGTTAAATAATTTATTACTTTATCCTGATAATACTATTATTAATTTATAAATTTGCGCTTTAAATTTAATCAATGAAAAGTGTTATAATATGCGACATGGAGGGTGTCATTGAGACTATAAACCCCGATGGTGAAAAATTATTTGGTTACACTAAGGAAGAGCTTGTTGGAAAAAAAAGAGTTTCCCTTTTCTCTGCTGGAGAAATAGTAATCCAAAATGTAGGTATGTGGTTATCTAAAGCAAATAAAAATGGCCAGTATTCTACGAAAACATATTTCATAAATAAAAATGGAAAAAAGTTCAACGCGCAAATTAAGATAACCCCCACTTTTGCAAATGGTAAAAATAATCCGCAGACGGGTTATTGCGGTATTACTGTCCCAATCGAAGATGAAGTCAACATTCCAATCAAGTTTTCAACAATTTTTATAAAATGGGCTTTTGCAATAACCAGGGGAGGTTTTACGAGTGCATCACTATTCCCGATTTTTGCTGTCGCTGCTTTTTTAGCTGGTACTGGTGATAACCTTTTCAGTCCATTTTCATTGGTTTTGTGTTCTCTTGGAATTGTTTTTTTACATGTTGCATCAAACTTGTTTAATGATTACTATGATGTGAAAGATGGTACAGATGGCGCAAATACTGAATATTTTAATGCAGGTTTGAATTCAATAATGCTCGAAGGTGCACAGCTTTCAGGAGGAAGTAGAGCGGTTGAATTAGGATTAATCACTCACAAAGGAACTCTTTCATTGGCAAGAAAAATGTTAGTTTTAACTTTATTTGTAACATCTGGTTTATTGGTGAACAGTTTTTATGTTACTGGTGAATTTTCAAATGCTCTTAATGCACTAATTGTTGGCTTTTTAGGTGGGTTCTTAGGATATTTTTACACCGCTAGACCACTAAGATTAGTATCTAGAAGAGGTTTGGGTGAGCTAGCCATATTTTTGTCATTTGGTCCTTTGATGACATTAGGAGCTTTGTTCGCTATTTCATCATCTACAATTGAACTTTTTTCTGATCTGTTTTATATGGCATTACTAGTAGGAATCCCACATGGATTATTGACCACCAATATACTGTATATAAACCAATACCCTGATACTGTAAGTGATGCAAAGACAGGTAAAAATCATTTAATTGTAACTTTTGGAAAGAAAAATGCTCGCTGGGGATATTTATTAATATTAATCGCAGCTTTTATTTCCTCAATTTTATTAATTCCTTCACTTGAAATGTTTGGAGATTTTAATAAAAATATTTTCATAATTGGAAACTTTGCCCTTTTTGCATATGGGTTATTTGCTTTTATGAACTTGTACAAAAATTATGACAAAAGAGAACTAATCCACTCCAATCTCAAGACCATATACCTCCAAATTTTTTATGGGTTGTTTATTGTAATTTTCTTTAATCTATTCTTTATATAATGTTTATAGAAAATGTTAAAAATACACAAAATGAGTGGTGGAGATATCTCTTGGTTGGTCCATTAATAATAGTTGTTTTTTGGCAATTTTTAGGTGCTATTCCATTATTAATTGGTCTATTCTCTGTTGCAGACTTAGACAAATTACAAACTTTAAACGAATCAAATTTTTTAAGTGCATTTCCAAACTATAATATTGGTTTAGCACTCTTCTGTATAACCTTTTTGGTGGGTCTGATTGGAATTTTTTTTACTGTTAAAGTTGTTCATAAACAAACAATAAAATCCTTAACTACATCAAGAGATAAAGTTGATTTCAAAAGAATATTCAATGGTTTTTTTGTGATATCAACTGTTAATGCGATCGGGATGTTAGTTGCTTATTTGTACGATCCAAGTGTTTATGAGTTTAATTTCAAGCCACAATCTTTTGTTTATTTATCTCTAATAGCAATTTTTTTATTACCCTTTCAAACCAGTTTCGAAGAGTATCTTGTAAGAGGTTATTTATTGCAAGGGATAGGAATTACTACGAAAAGTAGACTTCTTGCACTTTTAATTCCTACTTTATTGTTTGCTTTATTACACCTTGCTAATCCCGAGATTGATAAAATGGGTTATGGTTTTCTTGGAGCATACTTTATTATGGGACTTGTTTGGGGAATTTGCACACTAATGGATGATGGTTTAGAACTTGCCTTGGGTATGCATTTTGGGAATAATTTTATTGGTATTTTGCTTATGACTGCTGATTGGACTGTTCTTCAAACTGATTCAGTACTTAAATATGTAGGTGAACCAAATATGTCAATCATGTTTCTTACATCAATCCCTTTACAAATTTTAATTCTACTTTATTTTTCAAAAAAGTATAATTGGACTAACTGGAGAGAAAAACTGCTCGGGTCATTAAATTGAATTATAATGAATAAAAATACCATATTTGCGTGGGGGTCATTTATATTGACTTTGCTTGGAATAGCACTGATATTATTAGGCGTCTTAAAATATTCTGAATATGCTATTGGATTCTCTGTTGCTGGAGTTGGATTTATTGCTATTGGTTGGGCTTTTAATGCCCTCAAAGGAAGGATTTAAACCATATTCTCAGGGTTTACCCACTCTTTAAATTGTTTTTTAGTAACATAACCAGACTTTACTGCCTCCTCCTCTAGTGTGGTCCCATTTTTGTAAGCTTCATTTGCAATTTCTGCTGCTTTGTAATACCCTATTTTTTTGTTGAGTGCTGTTACAAGCATTAGTGAGTTGTTGAGATGTTGGTTAATTTTTACTCTATTAGCCTTTAAACCAGTTAAACAGTTTTTATTGAAACTTTCCATAGAATCAGATAACAAATTAATAGATTCAATCAATTTATTAGCAATAACAGGCTTGAATGTATTAAGCTCTAAGTGACCTTGAGTTCCTGCAAAGCTAACTGTTGTATCATTTCCAAGAACCTGTGTACAAACCATAGAGACGGCTTCACACTGAGTTGGATTTACTTTTCCAGGCATAATTGAACTTCCAGGTTCATTAGCAGGTAGAATAAGTTCAGCGAATCCAGATCTTGGACCACTTCCCAAAAGTCTTATATCATTAACGATTTTAAAAAGAGAGACAGCAATCTGTTTTAGTGCTCCATGGGTCTCGACTAAGGCATCTTTTGATGCAATTGCTTCAAATTTATTTTCTGCAACTTCGAATTTAATTTTTGTAAAATTAGAAATGTTTTTCACCACACTTTTATCAAATCCAACAGGTGCATTAAGTCCAGTACCAACTGCAGTTCCACCAATTGCTAGTTGTTTTAAATGTATGAGAGTATTTTTCAATGCTTTTAATCCAAATTTCATCTGAGCCTCATAACCAGAAAATTCTTGACCCAGGCTAATGGGAGTCGCATCCATCATGTGTGTTCTACCAATTTTAATGTCACTATTAAATTCTTCTTTTTTTATTTTAAGAATTTTTATAAATGATTCAATTGATGGAATAAATTTTTCCTGTAAGAGCTTAGTTACAGCAATATTTATCACCGTTGGAAATGTATCATTAGATGATTGAGACATGTTTACCTCATCATTAGCTTTTATATATTTTGAATCATAAAGTGTTTTACCTATTAATAAGTTTGCTCTATTTGAAATTACTTCATTAATATTCATATTAGTTTGTGTTCCAGAGCCAGTTTGCCAAATAACTAATGGAAATTCAAGATTGTGTTTGTTGTTTAAAATTTCATCGCATATTTCTGAAATTAATTTCATTTTTCTTTTGTCAAGATTAATTAATTCATTATTAGAGATTGCACAACATTTTTTTAAAATTGCGTATGAATGAATAATTTCAATAGGCATTGAATATGGCTGACCAATTTTGAAATTATTTATTGACCTTTGAGTTTGTGGCCCCCAGAGAGCGTTTTGATCAATTTTAACTTCACCTAAAGTGTCAGATTCAATTCTAAATTTTTTTTCCATTATGTAAATTTACGAATTGTTGATAAAGTATTTTTTTTTCCTTAGAATTCTTTGTTCTTTATTAATTATCTTTGAACATGTTTGAATTTGATCAGTATCTTGGTTTTTTACTTTTCATGACTGTTGTTACAATTGGGTTCTGGTTAATGATTCTACTGCTCACATTTATAATTCCATATTGGGTAACAGGTTCCTTTTTTGAGTGGCTAAAAGAAAGAAAAAAAAGTAAATAAATTTAGTTTAAACTTAGAAGATAAGATTTTAAAAACCCTTCAATATCTCCATTTAGAACTCCCATCGCATCCGTTGTTTCTGTATTTGTTCTTACATCTTTAACCATTTTATAAGGATGAAGTATATAATTCCTAATTTGAGATCCCCATTCAATTTTCTTTTTGTTTTCTTCTATTTCTTTCCTTGCTTGGAGCTTTTTATTTAATTCAATCTCATAAAGTTGCGATTTAAGTAATAAAATTGCTTTATTCTTATTGTCAAGTTGAGATCTTGTTTCTGAGTTTTCAACAATTATACCAGTTGGTTTATGTGTTAATCTTACAGCTGTTTCAATTTTATTAACACTCTGTCCACCTGCTCCACTTGATCTCATAGTTTCCCACTCAATTTCGGAATTATTGATCTCAATTTCTATGCTATCGTCTACCAGTGGGAACACATAGACCGATGCAAAAGAAGTATGTCTTTTTGCATTACTGTCGAACGGAGAAATTCTGACTAGTCTATGGACACCATTTTCTCCTTTGAGCCATCCAAATGCATATTCCCCATCAATTTGGATTGTGATTGATTTTATACCAGCAACATCTCCATCAATACAATTTAATTCTTTGGTTTTAAAATTTCTTTTTTCACACCACATCAAATACATTCTTGAGATCATTTGAGCCCAGTCACAACTTTCAGTTCCACCTGCACCTGCTGTTATTTGAATAACTGCTGACATTTCATCACCTTCACTTGAAAGCATATTTTTAAATTCAAGGGACTCCAAGCTTTCTTTTGCACTATTGAAAGCATTATTAATTTCTAATTCATCAATTTCTTTATTTTTAAAAAACTCATAAAGTACCTCCAACTCATCACATAGTTCTGATGTTTCTTGAAATTGAGATACTTTAGTTTTTGTTAAACTAAGTTTTTTTAAAATCAGCTGAGCTTTCTTAGAATCTTTCCAAAAATCGTTTTGGATTGTTTTATTTTCTAATTCAGAAATTGTTTTATTCTTTTCGTTGAGGTCAAAGATACCTCCTTAAAGCACCAAGGCGTTCAATTAAATCTTTAATTTGATCTGATGTTACCACAAAGTAAAATTAAATAATTAATTGCTTTTAAAACCATCATAAATTATATTTACTGTAATGGAAATTAATTTAATTAGCGATACCGTTACAAAACCATCAAAGGACATGTTAAATTTCATGTATGATTGTAATGTTGGTGATGATGTTTTTAAACAAGATCCAACTGTTAATGAGCTTGAAAAAAAAGTATCTTCTTTATTTGGAATGGATTGTGCCTTGTTTTTTCCATCTGGAACTATGGCAAATCAATCCGCAATTAACATTCTTACAAAGCCTGGAGACCAATTGATATGTAGTAAATATGCTCATGTATATAATTACGAAGGAGGCGGTGTTAGCTTTAATTCTGGTGTATCATGTAAATTAATTGATAAACCTAGAGGTTTATTTAATTATGAGGATGTTATTGACGCAATAAATCCACCTGATTTTTATCACAGCCCTAACACTTCCCTTGTTTGTATTGAAAATACTACTAATAAAGGAGGAGGAGCGTGTTGGGATTTAGGTGAAATAAAAAAAATAAAAAAAGTTTGTAGTAAAAATAATTTGAAATTTCATCTCGATGGTGCAAGAATATGGAATGCTTGTATAGAAAAAGGTTATCACTATTCTGATTTTGGAAAATTATTTGATACAGTATCAGTCTGTTTAAGTAAAGGTCTAGGATGTCCGGTTGGATCAATTTTAATTTGCAAGGAAAAATACTTTCAGAAAGCATTAAAAATTAGAAAAATTTTTGGTGGGGGTATGAGGCAATCTGGATATTTAGCAGCATGTGGAATATATGCTCTTGATAATAATATTAAAGGACTAAGTAATGACCATAGTAGAGCCAAAGAGATATCAAATTTGTTAAATAAATCATATTTCGTTGAGGAGGTTTATCCTGTAGAAACTAATATTATTATTTTTAAAAATAAAGATCAATTTTCTACACAAGCCTTTATAGATTTTATGGATTATAATGGTGTTAAATTGATTGGTATGGGAGATAATAAATTAAGACTGGTTACTCACGCAGATTATACAGCTAATCATCATGAAAAATTTATGAATTTACTATCAAAAATCAATACAGAAAATCTTTTGAAGTAACTAATTTTTTTTACCTAAATTTGCAAAATTATTGTATTCTTGTATGAAACAAGATTTTGATGTCCACGAAAATATTCTCTCCCTCATCGGAAAAACACCGCTTATAAGATTAAACAAAGTAATCAGGGGAATTTCTGGCACACACTTTTGTAAATATGAGGCATACAACCCAGGACATTCTAATAAGGACAGAATTGCTCTACACATAATCAAAAAGGCAGAAGAATCTGGTTTAATTGATAAAGATTCAACAATAATTGAAACTAGTTCTGGTAATACTGGATTCAGTCTTTCAATGATTGCAATGGTTAAAGGTTATAAATGCATCGTTGCTGTATCTTCAAAATCATCACCTGATAAAATTGATATGCTGAAATCCATGGGTGCAAAAGTTTATGTTTGCCCATCAAATGTGCCCGCCGATGATAACAGATCCTACTATAAAGTTGCAAAAAGACTAAATGAGGAAATAAAAGATTCTTTTTATGTGAATCAATACTTCAATCATTTGAATATAGATGCTCATTATCAAACAACAGGACCAGAAATATGGAATCAAACAAATGGTAAAATAACTCATCTTGTTGCTAGTAGTGGCACAGGTGGTACAATTTCTGGAATTGGTCGATTTTTAAAAGAAAAAAATAATAATATTAAAATTATTGGTGTGGATGCTTACGGTTCAGTACTAAAAAAATTCCATGAAACTGGTGAGTTTGATGAATCTGAGATTTACCCATACAGAATTGAGGGGATGGGAAAAAATTTAATTCCAACATCGACGGATTTTAACGTAATTGATCACTATGAAAAAGTTACAGATGAGGAAAGTGCACATTGTTCAAGAGATATTGCAACTAAAGAGGGTTTATTTGTTGGTTATACATCTGGAGCTTGCTTACAGGCTTTAAAACAACTGAATAAAAAAAATGTATTCGAAGAGGATAGTTTTGTTGTATCAATTTTTTGTGATCATGGATCGAGGTACATGAGTAAAATATATAGTGATAGATGGATGGAAGAGCAGGGATTTAACTTAAAAACTAGTAAAGAACAATTTTCTTCAATTGAATATATAAAGTAAAAAATGTCTGATTTATTTCAAAAATTTAATAAAAGTATGGGTCCACTTGGTAAATGGGCTAGCATAGCTGAAGGTTATTTTGTGTTTCCAAAATTAGAGGGAAAGATCTCTAATCGGATGAATTTTAATGGAAAAGAAGTTATTACTTGGAGTGTTAATGACTACTTAGGACTTTCTAATCATCCAGAAGTTAGAAAAATTGACTCTGAGGCAGCTGAACAGTATGGTTCTGCGTATCCAATGGGTGCCAGAATGATGTCAGGACACACTTCTATGCACGAAAAATTAGAAAACCAACTCGCAGATTTTGTAAATAAAGAAAGTGCATATGTGCTTAATTTTGGTTATCAAGGTATTTTGTCAATTGTTGATACTCTGGTCTCTAAAAATGATGTTATAGTTTATGATATTGATGCGCACGCTTGTATTGTTGATGGAGTAAGACTACACCTTGGTAAAAGGTTTACTTTTAAGCATAACGATATCGAGAGCCTAGTGATCAATCTCAAAAGAGCTGAAAAAATCGTAGAAAAAACTGGTGGAGGTATCTTAGTGATTTCTGAGGGGGTTTTTGGAATGCGGGGTGAACAAGGGAAAATCAAGGAAATTGTAAAACTTAAAAAGGACTATAATTTTAGACTTCTTGTTGATGACGCACATGGTTTTGGAACATTAGGAGAAACTGGCTCTGGCGTAGGTGAGGAGCAAGGAGTTATGGATGAAATTGATGTATACTTTGCCACATTTGCTAAGTCTATGGCATCCACTGGTGCATTTGTTGCGGGTTCTAAACAAGTTATCAAATTTCTAAAATATAACATGCGTTCGCAGATGTTTGCCAAATCATTGCAAATGCAACTAGTAGTAGGTGCTTTAAAAAGATTAGAAATCCTTAGAAATGAACCAAATCACAAAGCAAAGCTGTGGGATAATGTTGAAATGCTTCAAAATGGTTTAAAGGATAAAGGATTTGATATTGGTAAAACACAAAGTTGTGTTACCCCCGTTTTTCTCAAAGGTGACGTCCCTGAAGCAATGGTCTTAGTTAAAGATTTAAGAGAAAAATATAATATTTTTTGCTCTATTGTTGTTTACCCGGTAATACCTAAAGGTTTAATTCTCCTTAGATTAATTCCAACAGCTACTCACACTGTTGAGGATATCAAAGAAACATTAAATTCATTTTCTGAAATTAGAGAAAAATTAGCTGGAGGCTATTATAAAAAATTATCAGAAAAATTTAAAGCAGACTGATATTTTTAAATTTTTGTTACATTTGCGCTTTGATGTGCGCATTTAATGCAAAAAAAATCCTAAACACTTCAAAACTGTCTTTGATTCTAAGACGTCTTGCCAGTCAGCTTTATGAAAATCATAATCATTTTGAAGATGCTGTATTAATTGGTATTCAACCAAGAGGAAAAATACTTTCTGAACAATTAAAAGAAATTTTAATTAATGAGTATGAAATCAAAAAAATCAATTTAGGATTACTTGATATTACTTTTTTTAGAGATGATTTTGGGAGAAAAAATAAAATTCTTAGCCCTAATAAGACCTCAATTGAATTTAAAATAGAAGGTAAATCAGTTATTTTAATTGACGATGTATTATACACAGGAAGAAGTGTTACTGCTGCATTGGCAGCAATTCAATCATTTGGAAGGCCTAAAAAGGTTGAGTTATTAAGTCTAGTTGATAGACGTTTTTCGAGACACTTACCAATTCAACCTGATTATTATGGAATAAAGGTTGATTCAATAAACAATCAAAGGGTGGAGGTTAAATGGGATAAAAATAATAAAGAAGGTTCAGTTTATATTTTACAAAATGAAAAGTAAATTATCAGTTTCGAATTTATTAGGAATAAAATATATGAGTTTGGAAGATGTATATTCGATATTTGACGCAGCCGAAAATTTTAAGGAAGTCATTAATAGAAAAATAAAAAAAGTTCCAAGTTTAAGAGATGTGACTATTGCAAATTTATTTTTTGAAAATAGCACAAGAACTAAAATTTCATTTGAATTAGCACAGAAGAGATTATCAGCCGACGTTGTCAACTTTAATTCAACAGGATCATCGATCAAAAAAGGAGAAACATTAACAGATACAGTAAATAATATTTTATCAATGAAGGTTGATATGATTGTTATTAGACATCCAAGCCCCGGAGCAAGTGTTTTTTTATCTAAAAATGTTAAATCATGTATAATTAATGCAGGTGATGGGTGTCATGAACACCCAACTCAAGCGCTCTTAGATGCTTTTACATTAAAATCAAAACTTAAGGAATTTTCAAATAAAAATATTCTAATAGTTGGTGATGTTCTTCACTCAAGGGTAGCTCTATCTAATATTCTTCTTTTCAAAAAGCTCGGAGCTAATGTAAAGGTTTGTGGACCACTATCATTAATTCCAAAATATATTGAAACCTTGGGTGTTGAATACGAACCATCATTGGATAATGGTTTAAAATGGTGTCATGTAGCTAGTATGTTAAGAGTTCAAAACGAAAGAATGAATCAAAGTTATTTTCCAACAACCCGCGAGTACGCCAAACAGTTTGGATTAAATCTAAATAAATTAAGTCAACTCGAAAAGGATATTATAATAACTCACCCTGGACCAATAAATCGTGGTGTTGAACTTTCAACTGATTTAATTGACACTGGAAGAACTGTGATATTAGATCAAGTTGAAAATGGTGTTGCAGTCAGAATGGCAGTTTTATACCTGCTAGCATCAAAATTATGAGTTTAAATTTTGAAGTCATATCTATAAAAAAGAGTTTGGAAAAAGAAGATTTTAAGCCTTTTATTTTCCAATTTTCTAAAAACTTGATTATTGAATACCAAGACCTTAATGATTTTAATTCATCTCACACGAACGTCTACAACTCATTTGTTAATTTGAAAAATAAATCAATTGTTATAATCTCAGAAAAATTTGAAAATACAGATAAATTTAAATTTTCATTTTCTCCTACATATCAAGAGGCTAAAGACATAATTGAAATTGAAGAAATTGAAAGAATAATTGATTAATTTTAACGTGCGTGAAAGATTTTTCAGACTTTAGAAAAAATTATTCAAAATCTAGTCTTTTGGACCATGAGATAGTTAAAAACCCATTTGTCTTGTTTAAAAGTTGGTTAAAGATGGCTGAAGATGATAGTCAAATTGATGAAGCTAATGCAATGACCCTTAGTACGGTCAATGACAAAAATGAACCTAGAAATAGAGTGGTTTTAATGAAAATGCTAAAAAAAAATGGAATAGTTTTTTTTACAAATTATGAAAGCAAAAAAGGAGATGCAATAAAAAAAAACCATAATGTTTGTATATCGTTTTTTTGGCCTTCATTAGAAAAACAGATTATAATTAATGGAATATGTTCTAAAATTTCCAAAAAAGAATCAGATGATTATTTTTATTCAAGACCTTTGGATAGTCAAGTAGGAGCAATAAGTTCTGATCAGAGCAAGGAAATCCCTAGCAGGGAATACCTAGAAAAAAAGTTTAATGAAATAAAGAAAAATTCACCAAATCTTACCAGACCTAATAATTGGGGTGGATTTTTTATAAATATAAATGAGTTTGAATTTTGGCAAGGTAGAAGTAGTAGATTACACGACAGAATTGTTTTTTCTAAATCGAATAATGATTCTTGGATTGCCAAAAGATTAAGTCCTTGAAAAAACTGATCATTATTCGTCATGCAAAATCTGATTGGTCAAAACATGTTTCTGATCTAGATAGACCTATATCAACAAGAGGTATTAATGATGCAAAGATAATTTCAGATATTTTTAATTCTGAAAATTTAAAGCCTGAGGTATTATATACAAGTATTGCAAAAAGAACAATCGAAACTTCAGAAATATTTATAGATAGATGTGATTTTTTAAAGGATTTGGAATGTTTAAAATCTGAGAAATTGTATGACTTTCAAGGAAATAATGTAAAATCATTTATTAGAAATTTGCCTAACAACCTTTCAACAGTATTAATTTTTACTCACAATAACTCCTGTAATTTCTTAGTAAATGATTTCTCTGATAAATTCAATTTACACGTGCCAACCTGCGGAATGTTAATTTTTGAATTTAGTGTATCTTTGTGGGCTGAAATTGAAAAATCCAAGAATTTTTCTTTTTTCTTCCCAAAAGAGTACAGGTGAAAAAGTTTGAATTTAAAAATCGTGAGTTAAGTTGGCTTGAATTCAATGAAAGAGTCTTGCAAGAAGCTCAAGATAAAACAGTTCCAATAATAGAAAGAATCAGATTTATTGGGATTTTTTCTAATAATTTGGATGAGTTTTTTAAAGTTAGGTACGCCACTGTCAAAAGAATTGCAGT
>CACCYT010000003.1 GCA_902550325.1 uncultured Bacteroidota bacterium
AATTTATTGTATCCTTTTTCAGACGCAAGTAAAGATTCGTTTGATAGATCTAAGGTATTTCTGTAGTTAGCTTGATACATTAAAAATTTAACTACCATAGGATTATATCCTTTTTCAATAATATCACTCTCTCCAGAAAAGAGATTTTCAGGAAGTATAAAGTTTTCAGTAGACTTAGACATTTTTCTTCCATTTAATGTTAGCATGTTTGTATGAACCCAGTAATTTGCAGGATTTTGGTTATATGCTGCTTCAGATTGTGCTATCTCGCAATCATGATGTGGGAACTTTAAATCCATTCCTCCTCCGTGTATGTCAAATTTTTTACCCAAATATTTATGACTCATAGCTGAGCACTCAATATGCCAACCAGGAAATCCATAACCCCAAGGGGATTTCCATTTCATAATGTGAGATGAACTTGCTTTTTTCCAAAGTGCGAAATCTTGGGGATTCTTTTTTTCATCTGATCCAAAAAGTTCACGAGATTCATTAATAATATCATCTAAATTTCTATTACTTAACTTTCCATACTTATATTTTTTTGTGAAGTTCATTAGATCAAAATATACAGATCCATTTTTTTCATAGGCATAGCCGTTATCTATTATCATTTCAATCATTTCAATTTGTTCAATTATATGTCCAGTAGCAGTTGGTTCAATATTTGGTGATAATAGGTTAAATTTATTGAGCACTTCACGAAAGTTATTAGTATACTTTTGAACAACTTCCATAGGTTCAAGTTTTTCAATCTTTGCTCTTTTGAGAATTTTATCCTCTTCCTCACTCTCCTCCAAATGACCAACATCAGTTATATTCCTAACATATCTAACATCATAGCCTATATGTTTTAGAAATCTTACTATTAAATCGAACGAAATGAATGTTCTACAATTTCCTAGGTGAACTTTGTTGTAGACAGTTGGTCCACATACATAAATTCCAACTTTTGACGAATTTATGGTCTTAAAATCTTCTTTTTTTTGTGATAAAGAGTTATATATTTTTAAATTTTTATCAGAGATTGACATCCACTTTAACTATCGTTACGAATATAATCTAAAAATTCTCTTTTAATGAGTTTGTCTTTAAATTTTCCTCCAAACTCACCTGTAACTGTACTGCAATCTATGTGTCTAATTCCTCTCGAATTTACACACATGTGTTTGGCATCAATTACACATGCAACATCTTCAGTATTTAAAAACTCTTGTAACTTTTTAACAACTTGAATATTTAACCTTTCTTGAACTTGAGGTCTTCTGGCGTAATAGTCAACAATTCTATTCATTTTCGAGAGCCCAATTACATTTCCATTAGAAAAGTAAGCCACATGTGCTTTTCCATAGATTGGTAATAAATGATGTTCACAAGTCGAAAATACAGTGATATTTTTTTCAACTAACATCTCCTTATACTTATATTTATTGTCAAATGTTGATGCTTTGGGTAAGTTTTTAGGGTTTAGTCCACCAAATAGTTCATTCACATAAGCCTTAGCTACTCTCAAGGGTGTACCTTTTAGACTATCATCCGTCATATCCATTCCAAGGGTATGAAGAATTTCACCAACATTTTTTTGAATAATTTTAATTTTTTCATCATCACTTAGTTGAAAAGCATCTTCACGAAGTGGGGTTTCAATTGAGTAATTTTTATGATCAGAATCAATTAATTCAAGGTCTTCAAGAAATTTATTGTATTTCATATTATTATTAAGGATGTAAAGATAAAAAATTGATTTAGAAGATAATATTATAAGTCAAAGTTGTTCTAAAATTTTTGTTTTTGATTTGAGCGATTTCAGTGAATCCAGTATCAAAAAACTGATAATTGTAATTTTTATCAATCAACTGAAATCCTAAATCAAGAGTTGAAGATCCAAAATCATAGCCTAAACCAAATGACTTAGAGGATAAGTAATCACTAGAAATTTTGTAAGGATTTTCTAACTTCTTAATACCTGCTCTGATACTAAAACTTTTAAGTCGAAGTTCTGATCCAATTGAGTAATCTAAGGTGTTTTTTAAATTTTCATTTATACTAGCATTTAAAACTCTGTAAGAATCACCAAAATCACTTTTGAAATTACCATTTTGATAGTTATTCGATTGTATATCAACACTAACTATAAACATATTTGCAAAAATATTACTTGCACTAAATGTAACTTTTGATGGAGATTTAAACTTATATTCATAGATATTTGTTATATCAGGATCGACTATATCAACATACTCATTTCCGTCGAGATCAATTGAATTTGTTTCTAATGATTGTACCAGTTCTTCCTCAATATTAAAACTTGTTGGAGAATTATAGCTAATACCTAACCTGAATGATTGAAGTTTGTAAATCATTCCGATTTGAAATGAAAAACCTTTTCCTCTTGTTAATAGTTCATTTTGAAAGTCGATCAATGTTATTGCAGAATCATTATCAAAGTTGTCTTCAATATGCCGGAAACTTTTCTTACTATATAACTCATAAATGTTAAAATTCATTCCCAAGTAAATATTCTCACCATATTGAGCTGATAAATTTAAACTTGATTTATTTTTGGTTCCTTTACTGTAATAAGAATTATTAATATCAAGACCGTCATTATATTTGGCAATTGAATAAAATAAGCTGTTTTGATTGTCATAATCCAATAAATATGATTGAAACCCTAAAAAAGCCTGTTGAGAGGAGTATCCATAGTTTTGTCCAAGCCATCTGTAAACCCCGCTAACAGTTTCATTAGATCCTACAGAAACATCATTTGCATTATAGCCAATTGAGTTGTTAACAAAGAATTGATCAACAGAATTATTAGATCTAGCTGAAATTTGTTGATCAAAATTGAAATCATTTGTATTTTGATTATTTATTCCAAAAGAGAATTTTTTAAACTTACCCTTACCATAATTCTTGAAAACATATACAATACCACCTTGAAAATTAAAATAATTTGAGTTTATAGAACTTGAACTGTTTGAAAAACTTGATTTAATATCCTTACTGTCAGTATTTAGAGAAAAACCCATTCTTGATAACTCAAAAACACTGCTTGACGCAGGATTAATTGAAATTGCGGATAAGTTCCCACCAAGTGATCCAAATGCTCCGCTCATTGCGGAAAATCTAGCGTTTCCGTTATCATTTTCAAATGTCAAAGAAATTGCATCGTCAATGTTTTGACAGTTTATGATTACACAAAAAAATAACAATAAAAATCTGTAAAACATTTTTAATTTCTGATCCCACCAGATCTAGACGAACTTGATGAAGATCTCCCACTACTTGTAGAAACTCCGCCTGATGACGATGAACTGTTATTGTATGATCTTCCGCCCATTGAGGAAGAACTTGAACTTCTAGAGGATGATGGGTTTACCCAATTAGAACTTGAACTTGATCGAGATGATGTATTACCAGATTGATTTGAATTACCACTTCTCCCACTCAATCCCCATGATGAACTTGAGTTCGAGTATGGATCATTGTAGTATCTTTTAGACGGGGAGGGGGTAGTTGAATTTTTACCACCTTGATTTGATAAAACTCCAGAATTGATATAATTTCTCAAATTTCTTGACCCATTCATATTTGATGTTCGAGGATCAAGATATGTTCTTGCACTTGAGTTCGAACTAGATCCAGAATCTCCTATATTGTTTATAATTTCTCTTGTTTTGTTGTAGTTTCTTACTCTATCATTATCTATTTCTGAATCATTGGCAGTACTACTTCGTCCGTTGGAGTAGACAACTACGTTAGACGAGCTGCCCCTTCTACCACGGTTGTAAGAAACATTTGTATTATTTCTATAATTGTCGTGAATGTCATATCCGTACAGATTGTCATACCAACCTCTACGCCCCCATCTCCAGTAAGGATTATAATATGGGGAATTAAATGCATAATAGTAATATGGAGAAAAATAACCGAAACTCATGTAAGGATACCAGCCTCCATATGAATATCTGAAAAAATACGGATTTACAGCAAAAGGGTAATGATATCTGTAAAATGGGTCATAATAGGAAAAATATGGACTGTAAAAACGGCTTCTGTGATTGTATCTTCTGTAGTCAAGCACGTAATCAACACTTGTTGGTATATCGCCCCAACTTGGGTTATTATCTGAATAAACTATATCATCAGAGCTGATGAGATAAGAATCAAAATTTAATGAATCACTTTCCAATAAATTGAGATCATACTTACTTGACTCATCGCTAAAATAATTTTTAAAATAATCAGATTTAGGGTTTAGGGTTTCTTTACTAGACTCATTTCCAGCATATATCCCGTCAGAGGAAACTAAAGATGATGAGTCAAATGATCCACATGATCCTAAAATGAATAAAATAAATATTGATGATAAATATTTAAAATTTATATGTAATTTTTTATTTTTCAAGAGTAGGTTTGAATTATCTTTACATAAAGATAAGAACAAATTTTATGCCACGAAAATATGTCTAAAAAATTAACCAAAAGAAGCGAGGATTATTCAAAATGGTATAATGAAATTGTTTCAATGGCAGAACTTGCAGAAATATCTGCAGTCAGAGGATGTATGGTTATAAAACCATATGGATATGCCATATGGGAAAAAATCCAAAATGAATTAGATACAAGATTTAAGGACACAGGTCATGAAAACGCTTATTTCCCTCTGTTTGTTCCTAAAAGTCTGTTTGAAGCTGAAGAAAAGAACGCGGAAGGTTTTGCTAAAGAATGTGCAGTTGTTACTCATTACAGACTAAAAAATGATCCAGTAAAAAAAGGAAAGTTAATAGTTGACGAAGAATCTAAGCTGGAAGAAGAGTTGATTGTCAGACCAACAAGCGAAGCAATAATTTGGAATACATATAAAAACTGGATTCAGTCATATAGAGACCTTCCAATAAAAATTAATCAGTGGGCAAATGTGGTTCGATGGGAGATGAGAACACGTCTTTTTTTAAGAACTGCAGAGTTTCTTTGGCAGGAAGGTCATACTGCTCACTCTACCAAAAAAGAAGCCATTCAGGAAACCAAATTAATAAACAACTTATATAAATCTTTTGTAGAAGATTTTATGTCTATTTCTGTAATCACTGGAACTAAATCTGAATCTGAGAAATTTGCTGGTGCTGAAGAAACATATTGTATAGAAGCTTTGATGCAAGATGGAAAGGCATTACAAGCAGGTACATCACATTTTTTAGGACAAAATTTTGCAAAAGCATTCGATGTGAAATTTTCTAATGATGAGGGTAGTTTAGATTATGTGTGGGCAACATCTTGGGGTGTTTCGACACGGTTAATGGGTGCATTAATCATGTCTCATGGAGATGATTATGGCCTTGTACTTCCACCAAAGTTATCACCATACCAAGTGATTATTATTCCTGTTTTTAAAAGTTCTAATGAATTGGATTTAATTAACGATTATTTAAATAATTTAAAAAATCAGCTTAAAGATTTAGTAATTGATTACAAAATTGATGAAAGAGATAATATTTCACCTGGTAAAAAATTTAATGAATATGAAATTAAGGGTGTTCCTATAAGATTATGTGTTGGATTAAGAGATATTGAAAATAAAACCATTGAATTATTTAGAAGGGACGAAATGAAAAAGTCTTTAATTTCAATTGATACAGCTTCAAATAACATCAATAAATTATTGTTAGAAATACAGGAAAATTTATTGAAAAAATCTAAACTTTTTCTAAAAAATAATACAAAAATTGCAAGTAATTATTCTGATTTTAAATCTATGATAAAATCGGGTGGATTTATTTTAGCCCACTGGGATGGTTCTGAAGAATCAGAACAAAAAATAAAAAAGGAAACCAAAGCAACAATAAGATGTATTGATGATTCATTTACTGATGAAGGTATATGTATAATATCCGGTAGAAAATCCAAACAATTAGTTTATTTCGCAAAAGCCTATTAATTTAAGTTATAAATTTTTGCATGTTTATCATCTTTATATAAATTTGCACGGTAAATTTTGGCCCGTTCGTCTATCGGCTAGGACGCCAGGTTTTCATCCTGGTAAGAGGGGTTCGATTCCCCTACGGGCTACTTTTAATTAGAATATGGCAAATCATAAATCAGCAATAAAGAGAATAAGACAAACAGAAACCGCTAGGCTTAGAAATAAACTTCAACATAAAACTGCTAGAAACGCAATCAAGAAGTTAAAAGAGTCTTCTAAAAAAGATGCAAAAAAAATGCTTCCTAGTGTTTTATCAATGCTTGATAAATTAGTTAAGAATAATATAATTCATAAAAATAAATCTGCAAATCTTAAATCTAAAATGTCAAAACACGTTAACAACCTGTAGTTAGGAATTCATAGAAATTAGGAATTCCTCATTGTTTAATGTTTTTTTGATTTTATCACTTATAAACTCCATTGCTTCAACTGGATTCATATCTGCAAGGTATTTTCTCATAATCCACATTCTTTGGATTGTGTTTTCATCTAATAAAAGATCATCCCTTCGTGTACTAGACGATACAAGATCAATTGCAGGAAATATTCTTCTGTTGGAAATTCTTCTATCAAGTTGCAACTCCATGTTACCAGTTCCTTTAAATTCTTCAAAAATCACTTCGTCCATTTTGGATCCAGTTTCAGTGAGTGCTGTAGCAATAATTGAAAGTGACCCTCCTCCTTCAATATTTCTTGCTGCCCCGAAAAATCTTTTTGGTTTATGAAGAGCGTTTGCATCAACACCACCACTTAATATTTTTCCAGATGCAGGTTGAACAGTATTGTAAGCTCTCGCTAGTCTAGTTATAGAATCTAGAAGTATAACAACATCATGACCACATTCAACTAATCTTTTGGCTTTTGACAAAACAATATTAGCAACTCTAACGTGTCTGTCAGCCGGTTCATCAAATGTTGAAGCTACAACCTCACCTTTAACATTTCTTTGCATATCAGTCACCTCTTCTGGCCTTTCATCAATAAGAAGAATAATTTGATAAACCTCTGGATGATTCGCTGCTATTGCATTTGCAACATCTTTTAAAAGCATTGTTTTACCTGTTTTTGGTTGTGAAACAATCATCCCCCTCTGACCCTTACCAATTGGACAAAAAAGATCCATGACACGTGTTGAAATGCTACTTGATTTATCAGCAAGATTAAATTTTTCTTCAGGAAACAGAGGAGTTAAATGTTCAAATGAGACTCTATCTCTAACTACTTTGGGGTCTAAACCATTGATTTTACTAACCTTAATGAGCGGAAAATATTTTTCTCCATCTTTAGGCGGTCTAACTTGACCAAGAACAGTATCACCAGTTTTTAGCCCAAAAAGCCTTACTTGTGATTGGGATACATAAATATCATCAGGGGAACTTAAGTAATTATAATCAGAAGATCTTAAAAATCCATAACCCTCTTGCATAATATCTAAAACTCCCTCAGATTCGATTATCCCCTCAAACTCAAAATCAGGCTCTTTATATCTGTTACGGTTATCTTTATTATGACTTTTCTCTTCCACTTTTATTGAGTGTTTTTTTTCACTATCCTTTTTTTTTGTTTTATCTAAATGATTATCAATAATTTTTTCAATTATTTCATTTTTTTTTCCAGAGGAATCAACCCCGAGTTTCTTAGCAATTTCAATGATCTCTGAAATCTTTTTTTTGGTTAAATCTTTTAATTCTAGCATAGGTTAGTAAAAGTTGTGGTAAAGGTTCTCTTGTGGTTTTTGAGAACACTCCAAATATACAACCTTTTTTTAATTATCTTAAAATTATCTAAATTTAATATTATAATGTTTAGAGTTCAATCACTTTATTTATTAGTCTCTTCGGCTATCAATTTCTTCATTCTCGCGATCATAGTTCATAATGATTATCAAGATGATTTGATGAATATTTGCAGGGGAGTAACATCAGCTTCTGGGTCTTTATTATTATATCTAATTTTCCAACACAAAAAGAAAAAATTACAGCACAAAATTATTATGATATTTTCAGTAGTTTATTTTTTATTTGGATTTTATTTAGCTTTTACAATTGATATCAATCATAATTCATTTATTGTTTTTGGAATTATTTCGGTATGTATTTTTTGTGCACTAGCAACAAAAAATATTAAGAAGGATATTAACCTTATAAATTCTGCAGACAGGTTAAGATAATTTTCCTCTCTCACCTAATTCAATTATTTCCATATCACTTAATCCACTTTTACTTATTTTAAACCTTATCATTGTTCTTTTCTTATGAAATCCATGCTTTCCTGCAGCACCAGGATTAATGGCTGTCAATTGATTTTTTTTATCAAATTCAACCTTTAGTAGGTGTGAGTGACCATAAATAAGTATATTGGGTTTTTCATCACTTATTAATTTTTTTACTTTTTTATTGTATTTTGGACAAATACCTGCTATGTGAGTAATCAAAAATTTGTGGTTTTCAATATTAATTATTTCATTTTCTTTTAAAGTTGATCTTATTAGGTGATCATCAATATTTCCATAGACACCGATAAAAACTGTATGTTTTCTAATGGTTTTAATTAATTTTTCATTTCCTACATCTCCTGCATGAATTGTTATATCAGAATCTTTCACATATTTTAGAATAGTTTCATCAAAATAACTGTGTGTATCAGAAATAAGTAAAATTTTTTTCAAATCAAATATTATTTTATACTTGTGTGTATATTACAAAAAAAATTATTGTTGAGGTATTTTATTAGAATTTCTTTTTTAGGAAAAGAATATTGTGGTTGGCAGATTCAGCCCGGTCAGATTTCTGTTCAAGAAACCATTGAGAAATGTATTGGAAATATAATTAAAGAAAAAATCAATATTGTTGGTGCTGGCAGAACTGATTCAGGCGTTCATGCTACTAGTATGTATGCGCATTTTGATACTGAAAACTTTATTCAAAATAAAGATTTTTTAAGAAAAATTAATCTTTATTTACCTAATGATATATCAATTCTTGATTTATTTAGGGTAAAAGAAAAATCGCATGCAAGATTTGATGCAACTAGTAGAACGTATAAATATTTTATAACAAAAAACAAGGATCCTTTCAAAATCTATCAATCTTTTTTATGTAAGTATGAATTGGATTTGAAGCTAATGAATAAAGCTGCAAAAACTCTTTTAAAATTTGATGATTTTGAATCCTTTTCAAAATCAAAAACAGATGTAAAAACATTTATTTGTAAAGTAAATTATGCTCAATTTGTTGAAGAAAAAGAAACAATTATTTTTGAGATTAACGCAAATAGATTTTTAAGGAATATGGTTAGAGCAATTGTAGGCACATTAATTGAGGTTGGAAGGAAAAAGATTTCATTAAAAGAGTTTGAAGAAATTATATTAAAAAAAAATAGATCATCTGCTGGTTTTTCAGCCCCAGCAAAAGGATTATTTTTGAGTGATATTATTTATGATTGGGATAAAATTAAATAGATGAAAAAAAGCTTTAACATAAAACTATTTTATAGATTATTAGGTTTTACAAAACCGTATAAATTAAATTTTATTTTTGTTTCTATTTCTGCAATAATTATTTCTTTTTTTTCAATATTAAATCAGTATTTCTTAAAAATTGCAGTTGATGAATACATTACACCAAAAGATTATTTAGGGCTTATAAATGTTATTATTTTAATGGTTGCTATTTTGTGTTTTCAAGTAATATTTCAATTTCTTTTTATTTTTTTTACAAACCTACTTGGTCAAAAGGTTGTTTTTGATCTGAGAACTAAGCTTTTTAGGACCATTATAAAGTTTAAAATGTCGTATTATGATAAGTCATCTGTGGGAAGATTAGTAACAAGAACAGTCAGTGATATGGAAACAATCGCAAGTATTTTTAGCCAGGGATTATTTATGATTTTTGCTGATTTGATTTTGATGTTTTCGGTGCTTGGTGTGATGGTTGTTCTTAGTATTGAGCTTTCATTAATAATTCTGGTTATTTTGCCCTTTGTTATGATTGCTACAAGGCTTTTTCAAAGAGCGATGAAAGTTGCTTTCAATGAAGTTCGAAGTGAGATTGCTAATTTAAATTCTTTCGTTCAGGAAAGACTTTCTGGGATAAAAGAAATTCAAATATTTAATCGACAAAAAATTGAAAGTAAAAACTTTGAAAAAATCAATGAACGTCATAAAAGTGCATGGCTTAAAACTGTTTGGTACAACTCCATTTTTTTTCCTATAGCTGAAATCTCAATATCTGTAAGTGTTGGATTAATTGTTTGGTATGCTGGAAGTAATATTATAAAACTAGATAATTTTGTCAGTTTAGGTACAATATTTTTATTTATTCAACTTTCCCAGATGCTATTTAGACCTTTGAGACAAATTGCAGATAAGTTTAATACACTTCAAATGGGAATGGTAGCTGCTAAGCGTGTCTTTGAAATTTTAGACTCAAATTATTATATCAATGATAATGGTAATATCAATTCAAACGATCTCAATGGAGATATAACATTTGAAAATGTAAATTTTTCATATACGAAAAATAACAAAGTTCTAAATGACATAAACTTAACCATAAAAAAAGGTGAAAAAATTGCAATTGTTGGAGCTACAGGATCTGGAAAATCAACCATAATTAAATTAATTATGAGACTTTATGATATAAAGGATGGGGAAATAAAAATCAACAATAAAAATATCAAAAATTTTAAACTAAGTGATTTACGTTCGTCAATATCTTTGGTGAATCAGGATATTTTTTTATTCGCTGATACAATCCTAAAAAATATAACGCTGTTCAATGAAGAGTTGTCTAAAAAAGATGTTGTGAAAGCTGCTCAAAATATTGGTGTTTGGAATTTTATAAATAAACTTCCCGGTGGACTTTATTATAATGTAAAAGAAAGAGGAGTTATGCTTTCTGAGGGACAAAGACAAATAATATCATTTCTTAGAGCTTATGTTTCTAAGCCAAACATATTAATTTTAGATGAGGCAACTTCATCAATTGACTCAAAAACTGAGGAATTAATTCAGTTTGCTACAAACAAGATCATTCAAAATAAAACATCAATCATAATAGCTCATAGACTTTCTACTATAATCACTGCAGATAAGATTGTTGTCATGAAAAGCGGAAATATAATGGAGATTGGCCCTCACAATGATCTAATTAACAATAATGGTTATTACAAAAAATTGTATGAAAGTCAATTTGAAAAAAAGGAGTTATTCGCTGAGATCTTCTAATAATAAATGTTTTAAACTTTTATCATCCTTAAATTCATAAAAGTCTCCATTTTTTATATATGATATTTTTCCTTTTTCCTCAGAAATCACAATACATACTGCATCGGATTGTTCAGAAATACCAATTGCAGCTTTGTGTCTTAACCCAAATGATTTATTGATAACCTTGCTTTTTGACACTGGAAGTGTTACTCTTGATGAAACAATTAGGTTTCCAACTATAATAACAGCACCATCATGAAGGGGACTGTTTTTATGAAAAATACTTTCGATAATTGGAAGTGAAACCTCTGCATTAATTTTGTCTCCATCTTCTTTAATAAAATCTAAACTATTATTTCTTTCAAAAACAAAAATAGCACCTGTTTTTGTTTTTCTGAGCTTATTACAGGCAAGGATAAATTCATCAATATTGAGTTTTGCCTGTTCTTTACTTATTTTAAAAAACAAACTAAACTTTTTCCATAGTGATTTATTATTTGCAATTCTTGATGAGCCAAGAAGAAGCAAAAATTTTCTTATTTCTTGTTGAAATACAATAATTACAGCGAAAACTCCAACTCCAATAAATCCACCCAATATACTACTTAGAATATTCATGTTCAAAACATCTGTTATCCACCAAATTATGTATATGATAACAAATCCTCTGAAAACAATAATTGCTGCTGTACCACGAACAAGCTTGTAAGCATAATACAACATTACTACAACCAATATTATATCAATTATTGGTAAGATTGTGGATTTTATTAAGTCGATTATTTCCATGCTTATATAAAATTAACCAAATTCATGAAGATTTTATTTTTTCATGAAGCATAATACACTCTTTAGCTTCTTTAACATCGTGGACCCTTAATATATTTATGTTTTTTTCTAAAAAATACATATTTAGAGCAGTTGTCGCGTTAAGGGAATCTTTTTTATCAATATCTAGTTGTTTTGTTATAAAAGATTTTCTGGATATTCCCACTAGTATTGGTAGATCTAGATGCTTAAAATTTTCAATTTTTTTCATAATTGTATAATTATGATCTAAAGTTTTTCCAAAACCAAACCCTGGATCAACAATTATATCAATAATCCCTTTTTCTCTAGCTAAATAGATTCTTTTTGCAAAATAAATTAAAAGCTCTTTTATCAAGTTCTCATATTCTGGATTAATCTGCATCGTTTGAGGAGTTCCTTTCATATGCATCATGATGTAGGGACAATTGTATTCTGCAACAACATCTAAAATATTTTTATCAATACAACCCGCACTAATATCATTTATTATATCGATACCCAAATCTAAACAGTTCCTAGCTACGTCCGATCTGAATGTATCAACAGATAATATCAACTCTGGATATGTTTTTCTTATAAATTTAACAACTGGGATAACTCTATCTATTTCTTCATTAATACTTATTTCTTTGGCACCCGGTCTTGAACTGTAACCACCAACATCAAGAATATCCATTCCGTCTTCAATCATCTTCATTACCTGAATATCAACTTTTTTTTCTGTATTATACAATCCTCCATCAAAAAATGAATCTGGAGTTACATTTAAAATACCCATTATTTTAGGCTTATTTAAATCAAGTAAGTTTCCTTTAATATTAATCTCCAAATCAGAATGTATAATTAGATTATTTTTTCGAAATTTACGTAAAAATTAGCTTCATTGTCAAACACACTCACTCACTTTGATAACATAATAGAAAAATGTAAAAACATCTTCATTTCAAAAATGCATGATTATGGTTCAGCATGGAGAATTTTAAGATTATCATCACTCACAGACCAAATCTACATAAAGGCTCAAAGAATTAGGGGCATTCAAATTAATAAAACATCAAAAATTGATGAAGGTCAGGAAGTTGAGTTTGTTGGTTTGATAAATTATTCAATTATGTGTTTGATACAGATAGATAAAGGAATTTCTGATGAACCTGATTTTGATTTAGATACCGCATTAGTAGAGTATGACAGACAAAAGAAATTAGTTAAAGACCTATTATCAAAAAAAAACCATGACTATGGTGAGGCTTGGAAAGAGATGAGAGTCACTTCTTTAACAGATCTTATCATACAAAAAATATTCAGAATCAAACAAATTGAAGATAATGAGGGAAAGACCTTAATAAGCGAGGGAATTGATGCGAATTATCATGACATAATTAATTATTCTGTTTTTGCTTTAATTCATTTAAAATACTTTAAATGAAAATTTTAAATATTTTTTTTACTCTTTTAGGTGTTATAACAGTAATTTTTTTTCTTTTTCAAGTTTTACCAGCTGATCCAGCAAGAATGATGATGGGACAAAACGAGGATGAGGAGCAGAGAAATATTATAAACTCAAAATATGGTTTTGACAAACCTGTATTACATCAATATTTTTTTTATTTAAATGATATATCTCCCATATCAATTCACTCGAGAGATAAATCTGATATTAACTTCTTATCAAGCGATAAGTATACTTACATTAATATTTTGAAGGGTGATAATTTTACTTTGGTTTTAAAATTTCCATATTTCAGAGAGTCGTATCAGCGCAGAGGAGAGAAAGTTTCAAGTATTCTTGCTAATACATTTCCTAACACTGCAATTCTAGCACTATCATCAATAGTTTTTGCAACAATTTTTGGATTATTGTTAGGGATCTATTGCGCATTGTTTAGAGACTCTTTTGCAGATAACATGATACAGTTTTTTAGTACCATTGGCATAAGTGTTCCTTCTTTTTTAAGTGCAATAATTTTTGCTTGGATATTTGGCTACGTTTTAAGTGATATAACTAATTTAAATATGACTGGAAGTTTATATGAATTAAGTGACTCAGGTGAATATTATGAATTGAAACTTAAAAACCTAATATTACCCTCACTTGTGCTTGGAATTAGACCAATTTCAATAATAAGTATGTTAATGAGAAACTCTATGATACAAACACTAAATCAGAATTATATTTTGACAGCATATTCAAAAGGATTGTCTAAATACAAAGTTGTTGTAAACCATTGTATAAAAAACTCTCTTAACCCTGTTGTTACTGCTCTGTCTGGATGGTTTGCTAGCTTGTTAGCGGGCTCTGTATTTGTTGAGTATATTTTTGGGTGGAATGGTTTGGGAAGAGAAATTGTCAATTCATTAAATAACCTTGATGTTCCAGTAATAATTGGTACTGTAACGGTAATAAGTCTTTCTTTCATTTTGATTAATATATTTGTAGACGAAATTTATAAATATTTAGATCCAAGAATTAAATAAAATGAGAAGAAAAATTGTCGCAGGTAATTGGAAAATGAATAATGGCTTGAAAGAATCTATAGGATTAGTTAAAGAAATTATTCAAAAAAATAATTCATATAACTGTGAAGTATACGTTGCACCAGCATTCCCTTTTTTGAATGACGTCTCTGTTATCTCTAATTTATCTCAAATTAAACTTCTTGCACAAAATGTTTCGAGCAAAAGTAATGGAGCTTTTACAGGTGAGGTTTCAGTTGATATGTTAAAAAGTATAAATATTAAAAGTGTTATTATTGGTCATTCTGAAAGACGAATGTTATTTGGGGAAGATGACAAAACCTTGAAGATGAAATTAGAAAATTGTTTTAAAAATGATATGGAAGTTTTTTTCTGTATTGGTGAAACATTGGATATGAGAGAAAAAGGAATGCAAAATGAAGTTATTGAAAATCAATTAAAAAATACTTTATTTGATCTCGATAGTGTTAATTTGGAGAAATTAATTATTGCATATGAGCCAGTTTGGGCGATTGGAACAGGTGTTAATGCAAATTCAGATCAAGTACAAGAAATTCACTGCCACATAAGAAAGCTATTAAACTTTCAATATGGAAAAGAATCCTCTGATCTAATTCCAATTATATATGGTGGAAGTCTGAAACCTGATAATTCTAGCAATATTTTTAATTGTTCTGACGTTGATGGTGGGTTGGTTGGTGGTGCTTCATTGAATTCTGAAACCTTTATTAAAATCATTGATTCTATATAGTTGTTTTAAAATTGTAAATTAGCTCATAACTAGTTGGTAATGAGTGTTAAAGAGAAAACAAAAAAAGATCAGGACCAGAGTTTGTCTAGAGGTGATTTTCATGAAATCATTCTTTACAACGATGACGTAAATACTTTTGATCATGTTATAGATGTGTTAATTAAAGTTTGTGATCACACAGCCACTCAAGCTGAGCAATGTGCATTAATAGTTCATTACAAAGGCAAGTGTTCCGTCAAGTCTGGTACGCTTTTTGACCTAAAGCCTAGAGTAAAGAAAATGATAGAAGCAAGTCTAACTGCTGAAATCATTTAAATTTTAGTTATGTATAAAATAATTCCACTTACCATGATTCTTTTTTTTAATACTATATTGTCTCAAAACGATACCAAAATGATAAAATCAATCCATGAATTTTCCGTTACAGATATTTATGGAAAGAATTTTGATTTTAATAAAATAAAAGGTAAAAAAATTATGGTTGTGAATACTGCATCAAAATGCGGTTTAACACCTCAATATAAAGCTTTAGAAAAACTGTATAAAGATTTTAAAGATGAAAATTTTGTTATCATAGGATTTCCATCAAATAATTTCCTTTGGCAAGAGCCTGGATCTAACGAACAAATAGCTGAATTTTGTAAAGAAAATTATGGAGTATCATTTCCCATGATGAGCAAGGTTTCCGTCAGAGGATCATCAATGCATCCCATTTACCAGTTTCTAACCAAAAAAAGTCAAAATGGTAAATTAGATTCTTCAGTTAGTTGGAATTTTCAAAAATTTTTAGTTGATGAAAAAGGTTTTGTTGTTAAATCAATTTCCCCAAGAACACAGCCAGATGATCAATCGATCATTGATTGGATCAAAAGCTAATGGCTTCAAAAATAGATATCCTGGCCATAGGTGCTCACCCTGATGATATTGAGCTCGGATGTGGAGGAACCATACTGAACCAAGTTCATAGAGGAAAAAAAGTAGGACTCATAGATCTTACTGCTGGTGAACTTGGAACTAGAGGATCAGTTGATAAGAGAAAACAAGAAAGTAGTAAAGCTTCTAAAATTCTAGGTGTTGATTTCAGACTTAATCTTGGTATGAAAGATGGTTTTATTAAAAATGATGAAAAAAGTCAAATTGAAATCATCAGATACATTCGAAAATATCAACCGGAGATAATTATTTGTAATTCACCAGATGATAGACATATAGATCACGCTGAGGCTTCAAAATTAGTTGTTTCCTCCTCTTTTTTAAGTGGTTTGGTAAAGATTAAAACAAAATTAGATGATAACAATCAAAAACCATGGAGACCCAAAAATATCTACCATTATATTCAATGGAAGAATTTAGAGCCTACATTCGTTGTTGATATTTCGAAATTCATTGAAAATAAGATGAAGGCAGTCTCAAGTTATGACTCACAATTTTATAATCCAGATAGTAAAGAACCTGAAACCTTGATTAGTTCAAAAAAGTTTCTTGATTCCATCACAGCAAGATCTGCAGATTTTGGGAGACTTATTGGTGTTGAGCACGCCGAGGGCTTTATATCCAATAAGCTTGTTGGCGTTAGGAGCTTAAATGATCTCTTATAATTTTTTTCTTTTTCTTTATATAATTATATTTGAAAACCAAATTTATGGTGGTTGTAGCTCAGTTGGTTAGAGCGCCTGATTGTGGTTCAGGAGGTCGCCGGTTCGAGCCCGGTCTTCCACCCATTTTTTCTAATGTTAGAATCAAACTTTACTTGTCCTCATTGCTGGGAAAATCAGTTAAAGATGGTTGACCCATCAATTGAGTTTCAAAGATTTATTGAGGATTGTGAAGTTTGTTGCAATCCGATTGAATTTACTGTTAAAATTCAAGAAGGTGAGTTTGTAGAGATAATACCATACTCTATTGAGCAGTAGGCTACTTCAATTTCTTCAAGTCCCTTTCAAAAGGACCTTGTTTAAATCTTAGAGAGCTTTCTTCAATATTAAATTTTAACTCAACACCAGCTTCTTCTAGTTTAAATTTATCAACACCTACTGCATTTAGCTCGAAAGACTCTTGTCCCATAACATCCATATAAAGCTTATTATTTTTAGTGTATACAACAAGTTCAAGTGGAAAATTTTCAATACCGTATGTTCCAGAGTAATCGACCAATTTATCAACTTCAATCTCGAACGGTTTTTCCTTTGGATCAACAACTATTCTTTCATCTCGGTTAGCTATGTTCCATGCAGTATGAAATATCAATCTTGTTCTTGATTCCAACAGATCGTATTCAATTTTATCAGGATCGTCTGTAGGCATGTGATAATCTTCATGTGTTCCCGAAAAATAAAATATTATTGGAATACCAAACCTTGCAAAATTATAGTGGTCACTGCGATAATAAAATCTGTTCGGATCATCTTTAGCATTGTATCTATAATCCAGGTCAATATTGACAGTTTCTAAATTTGTTTTTTCAGATAAATTGTGTAAATCTTGACTGTCATGATCTGATCCAATTATATAAATATAATTTCTGTTTTTATCTTTTCTAGTTGGATCAATCCTTCCAATCATGTCTATATTTAGGTTAGTAACAGTATTTTCCATGGGATAGATAGGATTTTCAGAATAGTATTTGGACCCAAGTAAGCCTTTTTCTTCACCTGAGACGTGAAGAAATACCATACTTCTTCTAGGACCTTTTCCTTTATTTTCAGCCTTTTTGAAGGCTTGAGCAATTTCTAAGATAGCAACAGAGCCAGAGCCGTCATCATCTGCACCATTATGTATCTCACCTTTAAAATCCCCTCTTGATCCGCCGTTATTAGCATACCCAACATGGTCTAAGTGCGCAGTAATTACGACATATTCTTCGGGAAAATCAGTTCCTTTTATAATCGATATAACATTTTCAGTTTCAACATCACCCATATTTCCCCTTCTAATATTGAGTGTCATTGGTTGAAAATAGTCACTATCAGGATCACCAGGTTTAATTTTGTTTTTAATATAAAAATCTCTTATATAATTGACGGCTTTTTTTTGACCCTCACTTCCTGTTTCTCTTCCTTCAAACTCATCCGAAGCATATATATATAAGTGTTCTTTTAATTCTTTTTGCGTAATGGTTTTAGCAAATTTTTCAGCACCAGGGAGTTGTGCGTAAATTTGAGAACAAAATATTAATAAGATTAAAGACTTTAAAATTTTCATCTTTTATTTAAATATAGATCAATTTATGAGGAATTTTTTTAATATAATTAATTCATCGAAATATCTTTTAGAATCGAGTCCCAAAGCTTTATTCTTTTTTCAAGAGCAATTTTTGAATACTCAGCTGCTTCATTCCATTTATTGTTATCGTTGCCACATAATTCAGATATCATTTTTAATGCCATGGGCCCATGCTCATCTCCATCCATTTCAATATGCCTTTCAAGGTAATACAAAAGATCATCTGATTTACTTTCCTCTTTTTCATTTAGTGTTTTAACAATATTTATAAACATATCAGGTATAAGATCTTCTCTTCCGAAAGTAAATACACTGGCAATCACATGTACTTCTTTATTGTTAATTATATCAAAAGTAAATTTCATGAAATCTTTTGCAGCATCAGGAATTAGAGAATTATCTATAGCTTGGTCAATACTGTCAAATCCATTAATATTTTCCATAAATGTATTTATGGAGTCGGTTTTAGCCCCGATTCTATCCATTGCTTCAACATATAGTTCAAAGTGACTAATTGGATTGTTATTTTGATCAATATCACTTTCTTCACCGAGAACAATTTCGTTAATTAATCTTCTGGATACTTTATCCTTAGTAGGTTGCCAGGGCGTTTTGACGCATGTTAATTCCTTTTGTAGAGCTTTTACAAGTGACATAAAATCCCAAACTGCAAAGACATGTGTCTCCATGAATTTGGCAATTGCATCTTCACTGTTTAAGTTTAAGTAGATATTATGATTTAATAAATTTTCTCTGGTTTTAGATATTTTTTCTAATAGTGTATCAATGTTACTCATATTTATTTAATAAGTGCAAAATAAGCGAAATTATTCATAGCTTAAATCAAAAATTATGCAAATAGACATTCTTTTGTTTTTTTTATTTTCGGCTATTGTTTTGACTGTTAGCCCAGGACCCGATATTGTTTACGTTTTTGTTAAAAGCAGCTCAGATGGTTATAAGGCAGGAGTCAAGACGGTACTTGGACTGACTAGTGGTCTTTTTTTTCATACCCTTCTTTTAGTTTTTGGCATTTCTGCAATTATTGATTCTAGTCCATTTATATTTAAATCTATAAAGTTTTTTGGTTCATCTTATTTTTTGATCTTGGCAATACAACTGCTTACTTTTAAAAAAAATCAAGAGAGCAGGAAAAACCTGACCAAAAATGATTTTTTAACTGGATTGATGATGAATCTGTTAAATCCAAAAGTTACTGTTTTTTTTATAGCTTTTTTCCCCAACTATATTTTTCACGACAACTTAAGTGTTGAAATTCAATTTACTGTGCTGGGAATTATTTTTTGGATAATTGCAAATCTGATTTTTTTTATTGTTGTTTTTATTTCAGATCGTTTTGGTAAAAACATTAAAAAGTATGTAAATAGTAAAAAAATAAAAATAGTAAAGGCTATTTTTTATCTCTTCATTTCAGTTTGGATCATGCTTTAAGTTTTTTATACAGTTTTATAAGCAAGAATAGAACTGTTGCTATAATAATAAATACGATGATTGATTTTAGCCAAGATAAGCTTGTTTTTAAAATGGCTAGAGAAATTAATGAAATTAATAGCAACGTAGCAAACTCGTTGAATAGTCTTAATTTAAAATCACTAAGCAATATATTATTCTCATTGGTCATTTGGTTTAGGATTTTTTGACAATAAACTGTGTAAGCAATCAGAATAAAAACAAAAACTAGTTTCACCTTCATCCAATCAAGATAGATCAACGTTTTGTTTTCGTGAAGCATGTAAAGCCCAAAAATCGTTGTTAAAATTAGTGATGGCCACGTAATTATATACATACATCTTTTTGACATCAGTTTGAATTGGTCTTGTAGAATACTTTTTTTATTATTTTTATAACTCGCGGATTCTTTAAAGTATATAAACATTCTTCCTACGTAAAAAAGACCAGCAAACCATGAGACAACAGCAATTAGGTGAATTGTTTTTAAAACTAAATAACTCATTTTTTAGCCCAAGTGGAAATTAATTTTGCCCAAGAGTCATCATCATTCAAACAAGGCACATAATGATAGTTCTCTCCACCAGCCTCAATGAACTCTTCTTTACCTTCCATGGCTATTTCTTCTAATGTTTCCAAGCAGTCTGTTACAAATGCTGGTGTAACGATAACTAAATTTTTTACTCCTGACTTTGCTAGTCTTGCGAGCTCATCATCAGTGTAGGGTTTTAGCCAAGCTTCATTTGGTAATCTTGATTGAAATGCATCGCTAACTTTCTTTGGATCAATTTTAAGTTTATTAATTACTGCTTTTGTGGTTTCAAGTACTTGGTGTTTGTAGCAAAATTCATGAGCATCAGATTTTTTATTACAACAATCCTTCACTTTGTAGCAATGAGATTTTGTTGGATCAGATATTTTTAAATGGCTGACAGGTATTCCATGATATGAAAAAAGAATATGATCGTAGTTTATATTTTTGATCGTATCATTTATTTTATCCGATAGTAGATTTATGTAATTATCATCCTTGTAAAAAGGTTCAATTATTTTGATTTCTAGATTAGGAAAGTGGAGCTTAGCCTGTTCTTTAACTTTTTCAACCACAGTCTCGTATGAAGACATTGCATAGTGGGGGTAGAGTGGTAGTACGGTAATTTTTTTAACCCCTTTTTTGTTAAGTTCTTGTAAGCCTTTAAAAATACTTATTGATCCGTAACGCATGGCTAATGCAACAGGAAAATTTACAAGATTTGAAACTTTATCAAATAATCTTCTTGAAAGAACAATTAAAGGAGAACCTTCTTTCCACCATATTTTTTTATAAGCTTTTGCTGATTTTTTGGGTCTTGTGTTTAAAATAATAACTTTAACAAGAAACCATCTGAACCAATAGCTTTTACCAATAACTCTTTCATCCATTAAAAATTCGTCTAAATACTTTTTTACATCTTTTACAGATGTACTGTCGGGTGATCCCAAATTAATCATTAAAAATCCTTTCATTTAAATTGTATTTGAATATGTTCCAACTTTTTGTTTTATCAATGGATCAAAACGCATTGCAATATTTCTTGTAAATAATCTCCCTTTTTCAAAGACACTTAGCTTATTTTTTTCAATCTTAAGTAGTCCATCAAAGATAAAGTCTTCAAATTTCTTTGGATTAAAATCAATGATTTCAATGACTTTTTCTTTACTGCAATTATGTTTATTAGCAATTTCATTAATATCAAGATAGTAATTACACATTATTGAGTTAATTGCATCTCTAACAATTTTTTGTTCTTTAATTACGGAATACCCCCTGAAAACAGCCAAATTGTTTTTTTCTATCTCAGCAATATATTTTGCAGCATTTTTAATATTTTGACTGTATGCAGAGTCAAGTTGTGATATTGATGATGCCCCAAATGCATAAACTTGACCTGTTGTTTCTCTGGTGCAATAACCTTGAAAATTTCTGTGAAGTTGTTTATTTTTAAGAGCAATTTCAAACTCATCGCCAGGCTTTGAGAAATGATCCATACCAATAGAAACATAACCTGATTTTATAAACATTTCATACGAATTTTCATACATGAGTGCTTTTTCTTTAGAACTAGGAAAGCCAATCTTTTCTAAGATTTTTTGTCTAGGTAATACGGATGGAACGTGGGCATAGGAAAAAGTTACAATTCTTTCTGTGTTCAAGTCGATAGCTTTCTCAACAGTTTTTTTAAAACTGTCAACTGTTTGTAAGGGAAGACCGTATACCAAATCAATATTTGTTCCAGTAAATCCTTCATCTTTAATTTTTTTAATAATATCATCAATAGGAAGTTTTGATGGTTTCCTATTTATTGCATTTAATACATCATCTCTAAAATCTTGAATACCGACTGATATTCTGTTAAAACCAAATTTCTTAAGTAATTCAATGTGTCTAAATTCTAAATGAGCTGGATTACACTCTATTGCCATTTCATAGTTTTGAGAAAAATCAAAAACCTCATATAATTTATTTGTAATTCTTTCAATGTATTTATAAGAAATTGCATTTGGCGTACCTCCTCCCCAATGAATTTGGGTCAATTTTCTGTTTTTGTTAATTAGTTTTGAAACATAAGTAATTTCCTTGATCACAGCATCCACATATCTTTCCAAGAATGGTTTTGTAAACCCAGACTCAGTTGTACATCCACAAAAATGACATATTTGAGGGCAAAATGGAATATGTATGTAAACAGAAATATTCTGCGGGTTTTCATCATTTGATTGAATAATTTTCTTTTCAAAATCAAAATTTGAAAAATTTTCATCAAAAAAAGTTGCAGGAGGGTAAGAGGTGTATCTGGGTCCTGTTTTGCTATACTTTTTAATTAAGTTCTCATCAACTTTCATCTATTCCAATTATTATTTTTAATCCACTCTACAGTTTTTTTACTTTTAAATGATCAATATCAGGTAGAAAACCATGTCCAAGATTGAAAATCCAGTTAGAATTTTTACTGCCAAAATCTCTCAAAGACTCAAGGTATCTTTCTATAAAATCAAATTCATGATAAAAAATTCTTGGGTCCATGTTACCTTGAATACCTACACTGCTATCAACTAATTTTCTGCCCTCTAACAACGACATATGCCAGTCTATGCTAACATAGTCACATAAGTCTTTGTTAATATTCTTTAGACCTAATGAATAGTCTTTAGGAAAGAAAATTGTTGGACAGTTCAAGTTTTTTGCACTATTTAATATTTTTTTTGAGTATGGAAGGATTAATTCTGTGTACAAATCGTAGGGGATACTACCACAATATGTTTCAAAAAGTTGAAAACATTGAATTCCGCTTTTAATTTGATTTTCAACATATTCAATTGATGCTTCTGTGATTTGCTCAATAATTTTGATGCTTTCTTTTCTATTTTTATAAAAATATTTGACAGCATTTTTAAAGCTTTTTTGGTTTTGATTGCCTCTGAACATAAATAAAAATGTAGTCAATGGTCCTCCACAAAAACCAATCAATGGAGTGTTTTGCTTGTCTTTAACAGTTTGTCGTATATTGTTATATATATATTCCAGCCTTTCAGGATTAAAATTTAAATTAGGTCTAATTCCTTCTTCAATTGCATTAACAAATTTTGGACCATTATCTGTAAAAATCAAGTCTAATCCAAGTGCATCTGGAATCACCAATATATCTGAAAATAGAATTGCTGCATCAACCCCTAAATCATCAATGGGTAACATGGTGACTTTTGATGTTAGCTCAGCATCTTTCATCATATCATAAAATTTATGAGTTTCTTTGAGTCTCCTGTAGGATGGTAAAATTCTTCCTGCCTGTCTCATGAACCAAACTGGGGGTCTTTCTTCTTGCTTTCCATTAAGAGTATTTAAAAAAGTATTATCCATTTATTATGTTTTTTAGAGCAATCTTATTGGAATTAATTAATTTTTCTATATCATCATTATCCAGTACTGATGATAAAAAAAGACACTCATACTGAGACGGTGGTAGATAAACACCCAGGTTTAGCATCTCTTTAAAATATTTTGCATATTTATCTACATCTAGAGTCAATGCATCCTCATAATTTTCAATTTTTTTTCTTTTAGAGAAAAATAGAGTTAGCATAGAACCTTGTCTTGAAATGTGCGCATCAGTATTTGTTTCAGCAATATTTTTTTTCCATCCATCTTCAATTTTTTTTGATATTGCTTCTAGTTTAGTATAAACATCATCATTTAACATATTTAAAATTGTTAGACCTGCTGACATAGCAAGCGGATTCCCAGACAACGTGCCTGCTTGGTAAACTGGACCATTTGGAGCTAACATATCCATGATTTCTTTTTTACCCCCATACGCACCTACTGGCAACCCTCCTCCAATTATTTTACCCAAAGTTGTAATGTCAGGATAAACCTCAAAAATCTGTTGTGCACCACCTTTCGAAACTCTAAATCCAGTCATGACTTCATCAAATATAAGAACCGACTGGTTTTTATTACACAGATCTCTGAGACCTTGTAAAAAGTTCTCTATTGGTTTTACTAAACCCATGTTACCAGCAATCGGTTCAACGATAATTGCTGCAATTTCATCCTGATTCTCGCTAAATAATTTTTCAACTGAATTTATGTCGTTAAAATTTGCAATGAGTGTGTCTTTCGCAATATTTTTTGTAACACCAGGACTGTCTGGAAGTCCTAGAGTAACTGCACCTGACCCCGCTTTGATTAAGAAACTATCTCCATGACCATGATAATTGCCTGCAAACTTTATGATTTTCTCTCTTTTGGTATAGCCCCTAGCTAGACGAATGGCACTCATTGTTGCTTCAGTTCCTGAGTTTACCATTCTTACTTTATCAATCGACGGAACCATATCAATTATTTTTTTTGCAACTAGGGTTTCTATTTCAGTTGATGCACCATAAGTTGTTCCATTCTTGCTAGCATTAATTACAGAATTAATTATTTCTCTGTTAGCATGACCAAAAATCAATGGCCCCCAAGATGATACACAATCGATGTATTCATTATCGTCAATATCAATCATTTTACTTCCTTTTCCACTTTTAAAGAAAACAGGGTTCATGTTAACACTCTTAAATGCTCTTACAGGCGAATTCACTCCACCAGGAATAAAGGTTTTTGCCTTATCAAATGCTTCTATACTTCTCTTAAACTTCATTATTTTTTAAAATTTCAGCAATTTCTAACGCATGATAGGTAATTATTGAATTAGCTCCCGCTCTTTTTATTGAGTACATGATTTCCATCATTACACTTTTTTTATCAATATAGTTTTTTTGATCTCCTGCTTTAACCATGGAATATTCACCACTTACATTGTAAGCGATAATGGGTACATTGAACTTGTTTTTCACACGGCTAATTATGTCTAGATATGCAAGAGCTGGTTTTATAATAATAGCATCACAACCTTCATTTAAATCTTGCTCAATTTCTCTGATGAACTCAAAAGAGTTTTTGAAATTCATTTGATAGCTTTTTCTATCACCCATTTTTGGGGAACTTCCAACAGCGTCCCTAAATGGTCCATAAAAAGAGGACGCATACTTTACGGAATAAGGAAAAATAGGTATATCAACATATCCGCTCTCATCCAGTTTTTTTCTAATTAATTGTACCCTTCCATCCATCATATCTGAGGGTGCAAGAACATCAGCGCCAGATTCTACCAAGATTTTTGACTGTTTTGCTAGTGTTTCAATTGTCAAATCATTATCAACCTCATCGTTAACAATTGTACCGCAATGTCCATGTTTTGTATAACTACAATTACAAACATCAGCAATTACTAAAAACTCATCTTTAAATTCCTTTTTAATTTCTTTAATTGCCTTTGGAACTATACTCTTTTGATTGCATGATATTTCACCAGAATTGTCCTTTTTTACCGATATACCAAAAACAATAATATTTTTGATCTTCGATTTTAGAAGTTTTTCACAAAGTTTCAAAGCATTATCAATTGATAGCTGAAATTGTCCAGGTAGTGTCTTAATTTCATTTTTTACTTTTCTTCCTTCACAAATAAATATCGGATAAATTAGGTCGTTCACAGATATAGAAACATCCTCTACAAGTTCCCTAACTTTGTTGTTGTATCTTAATCTGCGAAGTCTAGACTCAGGATATTTCATAATTATAATTTTTGAGAAATTTTAACAAAGATTCACTTATTCCCTCATAAGTCTGCATTTTTGATGTTAGTTCTGGTCTAAAACCATTTTTTTCAATTGCAGCTGAGGTTGTTCTCCCAATGCTGATTATGTGAAAATCTTTTGGATTGTATAAACAACTGAATGCTTCAAAAGCTGATGGGCTCGAAAAAACTACATAAGGTTTATTTTTTTGTGAAAGCATTTTAATTTCTTTGGATTCTTTTTTTGTTTTTATTGTCTGATAGAAAACTTCTTTTTTTACCGTACTAAATTTCGAAAGGGAATTATAAAACATAGGATTGGATAGGGTTCCTTGTACTAATAACGATTTTTTTGATTCTAACACTTTATTGATTTTAAGCTCCTTCGACATTTCCATTGAATAGTTTTTACCACAAATGTAGGCAGGTTTATACCCCATTTTTATTAACTTATTGGCAGTTTTTTTTCCAATACACACAAAATATTTATTTGACAAATCATATTTTTTTGTATTCTCATTTTCAAAAAAATACCTTACGCCATTCTTTGATACAAATATTATGCAATCAATTAAATCAAGATTAATTTTAATTTCATTGATTACTGATTTGGTTTTAATCATTGGAAAATGAAATGTATTTAATCCACTGTCTTTTAGCTTTTGAAATCCAGGTTCGAAATACTCATTTGTCAATATTATATTTATATTACTTTCTGATTTCACTATCGATCTTATTAATTATTTGAACTACATCTTTTTTAATGAACTTCTCTGAAAGTTCTTGGCTTAAATTATCAGTAAAATTTTTGGTTGATACTATGTCTTTAATACAATCTTTCCCGTCAAGTGATAAAATAATTCCTTTCAAATAAAGTGTATCCCCATCAAAGTATGAGTATGCTCCAATTGGATAATTACAGCCACCCCCCATAGTTTTCATAAAGTTTCTTTCATGATTTACACATAGCATGGTTTTACTATGATTTATTTTTTTTACAATCTCTTTAATTCTATTATTATTTTTTGAGTGTTCTACAGCTATTGCACCTTGGCCAGGAGCATTTAAAAATTTCTTGTGATTAAAATACTCCGTAATGTGATGGTCTAGATTCAGTCTTTCAATTCCAGCAGCAGCCATAACCAAAGCATCAAATTCTCCCTTTAACATTTTATTTATTCGAGTGTCTACGTTTCCCCTAATATCCTTAACTGTAAGTTTAGGGTTGATTTTTAAAAGTTGAGCTTTTCTGCGAAGTGAGGTAGTGCCAATAACCCCATCTTTGCCAAATGAGTCTAGTTTTTTTTTGCTTTTACTTATGAAAACATCTTGAGGGTTACCTCTTTCTAAAATTGCAGAGATTTTTAAACGATCATCATTTTCAACTGGTAAATCCTTTAAGCTATGTACTGCAATATCAATTTTTTCTTCGATGATTAGTTGTTGAATTTCTTTTACAAAAAATCCTTTATCTAAATTTCTGTCTAGAGTTTGATTTAGTAAAATATCTCCTTTTGTTTTTACTTCCTTTATTTCAAACTCTATATTTCTAAAGTTTTTTTTTAACTCAAAAATAACTTTGTTTGTCTGAAAAAGAGCAAGTTTACTTGTTCTGGTACCTACAATAACTTTATTTTTCATCCAGAAAAATTTGATTAATTACCTCTAAAGCTTTCTCATCTTTTCCGTTATCACTAGCCTTTTTGATTTTTTTTACCAAATTATCAGAGAATTTATCGTAGACTTTTGTGAGTTTAGAGCTTATGTCGGAACTAGTAGCATCTAATGATAGAGTTTTGAGGTTTGAAATAGTTTCATTTATAATCAATTCCCTCACTTGTTTTTTTAAGGATAGTATTGATGGTCTCAAAGATCTAGAGTTTGTCCAGTCATCAAATTCTATTAAAAACTCTTCAATGTAAAGCTCGGCTTTAATTACCTCTGCTTTTCTCTTTTTATAGTTCTCATTGACGGTGTCTTTTAAATTGTCGATGTTTATAATTTCAATATTTATTATATCACTTAAATCATCAGATAAATTCCTTGGAACAGATAGATCTACCAACAAAAGTTTATTTTCTCTGTCTCTTATAATTGGTTTAAGATCTTTTTTTGTCAATAGTGGACTTTTGGAGCTTGTAGAAAAAATTACAACATCAGAGTTAAAAATTTCTTTCTTGTAATTATCAAACGGAATAGATTCGTAACCTAGTTCAGAGCAAAAAGAATCTAATTTGCTTTTGGTTCTGTTTGTAATTTTAATTTTACTGATCCCTTTTTGATGAAGGTGTCTGATTGAAAGCTTTGACGTTTCGCCAAGCCCTACACATAGAAATTTTGAATTTTTAAGGTCGTATTTATTAGTTATTTGTTCAACTGCAGCATAACTAACCGAAACAGCACCTCTTCCAATTTCAGTATTGGTTCTAATATATTTACCAGTTTCAAGAGATTTTTGGATCATTCTTCCTAAAATTGGACCAAGCATTTTGTGTTTTTTTGAAAAATAATAAGCATCTTTTAATTGTTCAACGATTTGGAATTCACCGATTATCATGGATTCAAGCCCTGAAACTAGTCTGAACAAATGATTAGCAACTTTATAAGATCCAGTTAAATTATTAAGGTGAGGGGATAAGCTATCTTTGTATTTTTTAAATACAACCAATTCTTTAACGATTGAATGAAGAAATTTATTTTCTTGTCCTGTATGGTTTTCAAATTCAAAATAAATTTCCGTTCTATTACAAGTAGATATGATCATAAGGCCCTCAATACCAAGGACTTTCTTTAGGTAATTATGAAAAACCAATTTCTCAGAGTTGTCAAAGAAAAAGCGTTCTCTTATATTGAGGGGAGCTATTTTGTAATTGATGCTTATTAAACCGACCAACTCTAAATTTTACATGGCAAATTTCTTCACTGTCAACTGTTAAAAATAACGCAAGAGGTTCTAAAAATATAGGTATGTGCTTTATTAACTAATATATAATCATTCTAAATAAGAAAAACATGAATTTTTCTTTTTTTTTAAATTATAAAAAATACTTTTGAGCTTTATTTATAATAGTTCTAAATAATAAATATCGAATTATTATAATTTTATTCTAGCTCACAACGAAGAAACTCAAAAAATATATATTTTTTTTGGGTTTCTTTAATTTATGTTAACAACAAAATTTAAATATCATTATTACTAATCATGCATTGATCATACTTCCCAAATATTTTATATCTAGTCTTAGCAACTAGATCGTAAAAAAAGTTTGTAAAAAATAACGGTAGGAGTTTTATTAGTATTTGTATCCAAAATAGTTTATTTATTTTTTTTAAAATATACAATATCGCCAAGCTTTTTTGATAAACATTTCCAAAAGAATCTACCACTGCTACGGAATCAACATTATATATATTTTGAAAGTTTTTTTTGATATATTCACTTTCTAAACTGGCTATCTCAAAGATTTTATTTTTATCTTTTTTTATAAGCCATTTTGTGATAGAATTACATAATACACATTTACCGTCAACAATTATAATCTCTTTTTTGCTCATTATCTAAATGATAGAGACAAAATTAAAGTTTTTAGCTATTTTTTAAAATTTATATTCAATCCCTGTATAAACTCCAAATGGATGACCAGGTCTTAAACCTGCTGGAGCTTTTGAAACTGCATATTTTTTATCTAAAAGATTAAGAATTTTTGATTTTAAGAATATGTCTTTTTTGATTCTATATTTCATAGATAAATCCAATATTAAATATGAGCTTATTTCTTCTGTTCCATTTGCCAGTGTGGAAAATTTTCCATTGTAACTTGCGTTTAAGTTAATATCAAGTTTAGAAATCCTGTAACTTAAACTAGAGCTGAACTGATGTTTAGGAATGTAAGGTATTTGATCACCATTATTGACCTCACCCCAAATATCTTGTGTACTGCCAAAGCTTGTTAAAAATTTTGCATCTGTTAGAGTGTATGAAAAGGAAATCGGAATATATTTTGAAATCGAGGTATTTAACAGTACTTCAAAACCATTAACTAAAGCTTTACCAGCATTGAAGGGATCCATTTCACCAAATCCACCGGTTGCTGCTAAGTCATTGCCTAACAAATTGCTATAATCATTTCTATAAGCTATAATCTCACCATTTAATTTTTTTGTAGAAAACCTTATTCCCAATTCAGAATTAACACTTTCCTCTGCTTTTTGGCCATCAGAGCTACCTGGTGGCGAATAGCCTTTATGAATTCCACCAAAAACAGATAAATTATTGCTAAATGTGTAGTTGAAACCTACACCTGGAATAAGTACTGAAACCTTATTTTCTCGTGTTGAAAGATTTTCAATGTTTCTAAGAGGATTTGATTTACCAAAGTCATCTCTTCCCAGCTTGATTGACTCATATCTTAAGCCAGGGGATATGGTTAAGCCTTTAAATTTATACTTATACATGATATAAGATGCAAATGAATTAGCAAAACTAATTCTATTACCTTGAGATCCCTTTTCGCCATAACTTTCTAGTGCCATAAATCCATTATTAATGTTGTAAATATCTTCCCACTGAAACCTGTCTTCCTCATCATAGTGAATTCTTATGCCTAATTCTAAATCATTAAATGACTCATTTTTACCATACCAGTGATAATCAATTTTTGTTTGAATTCCTCTAGAAATATATTCTCTGTTGTTTGCTTTAACCTTCAGTGCATTTTCATAATCTAGTTCACCACTTAAAATTTTTAGATGTTCTGAAAATTGGGAAGGATTTGAAACAACTTTGGAAATTTTTTGTGAATTGTTGTCATGTACTACATCATCAAGTTTGTACCAATTTCTTTTAAACCTATTTTCATAGAAATTAGAAGTAATTTTGATTTTTTCATTAACAAAAAGTTCGTGCGTGAGAACATACTGTTTGTGTTCTGCACTCATTTTATCTTTTTCCGAACCAGGATAACGTAAATAAGGATTTTTTTGAAAGTCAGTTTCAGTTAATCCCAAATATGTTTCATTTGATATTTCATCATATGTATGGAATTTAAGCTCGAAGCTTTGATCTATATTAGGGGTTTTGGGAACAAATTTAATTTTAGATGTTATTTCATTAATATCGAAACCTGTGTTCAAATCATCATTCAGGCTTTTAAATCCATCTGAATTATAATTTAAAATTTCAAACATATATCCAAATTTTTCTGAGCTATTTCCAATGTTTGCATGTGTTTGACCTGTCTTGAAGCTTCCAAAACTTGTGCTAATCTTACCTCGAAATTTTTCTGGTATTTCAGTAGAAACAAAATTGATTGCACCACCTGTTGTGTAAGGTCCGTATTGTATTTGGCTACTCCCTTTTAATACTTCGATAGCTTGCATTCTGGCAACTGATGGAAAATAATATGCTGATGATGCACTATATGGTGCTGGCGATATTAATATACCATCTTCCATAATAGCTATTTTTGAGCTCCTTTCCGGGGAGGTTCCTCTAATGCTGATATTAGGTCGAAGACCAAAACCATCCTCTTCATAAAAGTTAATACCAGAAATTTTACTTAAGGCTCTGTTAATATCTGTATAGTCGAATTGAGCAAGTTCTTCTGTTGAGAGATAATATGCTGCTCCAGTACGATTCTTGGCAACAAATTTATTACCTAAAATAGTATTTCCTTTGATTATAACTTCATCAAGTGGAATAATTGAGTCGTTAATTTGTTTTGGTTCTTGAGAATTTAAATTTAGGCAGATTATAAGGGCTAGGGTGTAAATGTAGTGTTTCATAATTTATGTATTAATTTTCTAGCTCTACATTAATTTGATGCAAACATAATAAATTATTTAGATTTAGTCTAAATAAAAATAATTTTTTCTTTTTAACTCATTTTTTTAATTTCGTGCCAAACTTTTTTATGAAAAAAATAACCTACCTAATATTTATAGCGATCTTTTTTTCTTGCGAATCTAGCAGGGAGGTTGAAGAGGTTAACCTTTACAGTCAAAGACACTATGCTGTTGATGAGTTACAATATGAAAACTTTACAAAATTGACAGGAATAAAGGTTAATGTAACAAAAGCAAACGCTGATGAGTTAATACAAAGGCTTAAAAACGAGGGTGATAAAACTGAAGCTGACCTTTTTATAACTGTAGATGTAGGAAAGTTATGGCAAGCAGGAGATATGGGATTATTACAAAAAATCAATAACGATATAATAAATCCAAATATTAATCAATCATTACTTGATAAAAATAACTATTGGGTTCCAGTAACATACAGATCAAGGATTTTGGTGTATAGCAATGAAAGAGTCGACAAATCCGAGTTATCCTCTTACGAAGATTTGGCAAATGATAAGTGGAAAGATAGAATCTTAGTAAGATCATCATCGAACTCATATAATCAGGCATTAATGTCTTCATTAGTGGCAAATCTTGGTATTGAAGAAACACAGAAATGGTCTGCGGCAATTGTTAAAAATTTTGCAAGAAATCCGAAAGGAAATGACAGGGATCAGGTAAAAGCTATAGCCGCTGGTCAAGGCGATGTTGCTATTGTAAACTCGTATTACATAGGTCTTTTACTATCATCTCAAAATGAAGAAGAGTTAAATGCTGGAAAATCCGTATCTGTTTTTTTTCCCAATCAAGGAGAGAATCAAAGAGGAGCTCACATTAATGTTTCCGGAATTGCATTAACAAAAAATTCAAAAAACAAAGAAAACGCAATCAAACTGATTAAATATTTACAAACTGACGAAGCTCAAAAAACATATGTTAATAACACATATGAATATTCAGTTAATCCATCAATAAGTCCTAATGAGATAGTTCGGGGCTGGGGAGATTTTAAAATGGATGATTTAGACCTAAATCTGTTGGGCTCAAAAAGAGATGAGGCAATTCGTATATTTGATAAGTCCGGCTGGAAATAAATTATATTCAAATTGAGTTCAAAAAAGAAATTAGTTGTTTTATTACTGATTACTTTAATCCTAACCATTCCAATTATTGTACTCATTTTCAGTACTATTGGAACCAACTTAAGTAATTTTAATTATCTGTGGGATTATTTATTAGTTGATTACTCAATAAATACAATTAAGCTTGTATTTATGACCATATTTTTTTCTTTGCTTTTTGGGGTTCTTCCTGCATGGTTTGTTAGTACCACTAATTTTAAATTAAAAAAAATATATGATCTTTTACTTTACTTGCCACTTGCAATACCAACATACATTATGGCTTTTACCTACAGTGATATAGTGAGTTACACAGGTCCAATTCAGAGTTTTTTTAGAAATTATACTCCAAAGTTTGCTGAAATCATTAATGTGGATTATCTCCAGATTGAATTTCTTTCAATTCTTTTGTCCTTATCCCTGTATCCTTATGTTTATACAACATGTAGAATTGCATTTTCTAGAATCGGAACATCATACATAAACTTGTCTAAAACATTAGGTTTATCTGAGTTTTCAACATTTTTTAAAATTGCAATACCAATTTCAAGAGCAGCAATTTTTTCAGGTCTTTTTTTGATTGTTATGGAAGTTTTGAACGAATATGGGGCTGTAAACTATTTTGGAGTAAATACCTATACAAGTGGGATATTTCGTGCCTGGGGTCCTATGGTTGATATACAGACAGCATCATTACTTGCCGTTTTTTTATTTATCGTTGTAGCACTGTTTTTTATTTTGGAGAGATATGTTAATAGTAAATACAAATTTAATTATGCCATAAACACTAGTGTTAGATCTTACTTCCCAAACTCCAAAATCAAATATGTAATCATAAATTTAGTTTGTTTAGTACCGATAATTCTGGGTTTTACAATTCCAATTATTCACATGCTAAAAAACATTCTAAAAAAATCCCTAAATCATGATTTTTTCGACGTTTTGAGTTTAACTGGAAATACAATTTTTGTTTCAATCATTGCAAGTATTTTTATTATTATTTTTTCAATATTAATCCAGTTTATTAATAGAATTTCTAAATCGAGATTGAATAAAATTTTGGGTGATGTTGTTTCGCTTAGCTATGCTATGCCTGGGGCGGTTATTGGTATTGCACTTATTCTTCTTTTTACAATTGTTGGTAAATTTTTTGAAACCTTATTTATTGGCTCATTTTTAGTTTTGATTTATGCCTATGTAGTTCGATATATGGCTGTAGGTATTTCACCCATAAAATCAAGTTTTGAAAAACAACCTGAATCCATCGATCAAACAGCACAAAGTCTAGGGCTAAAAACGGCTAATCTTCTAAACAAAATTTATATTCCAATTAATCGCTCAGCAATTATAATTGCTTTTTTATTGTGTTTTGTAGATATAATGAAAGATTTACCATTGACACTCATACTACGTCCATTTAATTTTGATACACTCGCAACTCAAACATATGAATATGCAATCGAAGAAATGTTAGCTAGATCTTCTTTATATTCTTTTGCTATTGTATTTTTAGGGACGTTTATGTTAATAATTTTAAAAAATACACTAAATAAAGAGATCGATGTTTCTTAATGTAAAAAACTTAATTAAATCTTACAGTAAATCAAAGCCCATTATTAAGAAGCTTGATTTTTCTGTTAAAAAAGGTGAAATCATTTCTTTTATTGGCGAAAGTGGTTCAGGAAAAACAACTTTTTTAAAGTGTTTAGCTGGCTTAGAGAGTACTGATTCAGGACTTATTGAGCTTAATGGAAGAGTATTAAATGATAAAAATATATTTGTCAATGCTAATGAAAGAAAAATTGGATTTGTATTTCAGGACAATCCTTTATTTCCCCACTTAAATGTAATTGAAAACATTAAATTTAACTTGACTTCATTTAATCAATCAGAATTTTCCCAAATATTAAAATTGACAGGATTGAATGGCTTGGAAAAAAGATTTCCCCATGAGTTATCCGGAGGTGAAAAACAAAGGGCATGTATAGCTCGATCACTGATTAGAAAACCAGATCTACTATTATTAGATGAACCATTTAGTAATTTAGACTCAAATATTAAAACCAAAATTAGAGAGGAAACTTCCAGAATTATAAAAGAATCAGGGATAACTACAATTTTTGTCACTCACGACATTGCAGATACATTCAACATTTCTGATAGAATTTTAATTTTTAAGGCAGGTGTACTCCAACAGTTTGATGAGCCAGTAAAAATGTATTGTAACCCTGTTAATTGCTATTGTGCTGAAGTACTTGGAGATTTAAACCAGTTGAATATAAATAATAAAACCTATTACATTAGACCAGAAAATATTTACATTACAAAAGAATCTAGGTACAAAGCAAAAGTGTTAAAGTCTCAGTTTGTTGGTAAAGAATATAAAATAGGAGCTACTGTCAATGATTACTCGTGGCATTTTTTTCACAATCAACCTTTGAAAAATGATTCTGATATATACCTTGACTTTAATAAGAAAGACCTTCTTGAATTTGATTCAAGCTGTAGTACATTTTTCACAAATTAGTTGGGCATCGTAATTTAAATTCATTCTAAAGGTTTAAGTTCTTAAATTCGATTAAATTTTAATTTTATGATCAAATCAGTTAATAGTTGCTTGAATTGTGAAAACTTAGTTGAATCTTTAAAATGTGTCAAACACAACCTTTCGGTACAAATTGATAACGTTTGTGAGGACCACTCAATTAAAAAAGCATTTTCAAAGATGTCAGATTGTTTGAGTTGCTCTAATTACAAAAAACCTAGTTGTCCTAATGCAGGTAGTGCTGCCTCAGGCATGTTGTGTTTTTCTTGGAACTCATACTAAATATTTTTTTTATTTAAAAAAAACTATATTTGTGCGCAATTAATTCCTAATTGCGATGAAAAAATCCATTTCAGAAGTGTTATCAGAGGGACTCACATTCGATGATGTGTTGCTTATTCCATCTTACTCGGATATTTTACCATCCGAAGTAGATTTAATATCAAATTTTTCCAAGAATGTAAAAGTAAAAGTACCTATTGTCTCTGCTGCAATGGATACTGTTACAGAGAGTAAAATGGCTATCGCGATTGCGCAAGAAGGGGGTATGGGAGTAATACATAAAAATTTATCTCCTGAAATTCAAAGTGAAAAAGTTAGAAAAGTGAAAAGATCTGAATCTGGAATGATACTGGATCCCATTACTTTGTATAAAGATGCGACAGTAAGTGATGCATTAAATTTAATGAAGGAATACAGTATTGGCGGTATTCCAATTATTGATAAACAGAATAAATTAATAGGTATTGTAACAAACAGAGACCTGAGATTTGAAAATGAAATGGAAAAATCAATTTCTAAAGTAATGACCTCTACTAACTTAATTACTGGAACTAAGGAATTAACTCTAAAGCAGGCTGAAAAAATTCTCCAAAAAAATAAAATTGAAAAATTGCCAATTATTGACTCTGATTCAAAATTAATTGGATTAATTACATTTAGAGACATTCAAAAAATTACACTAAAACCTTCATCAAATAAAGATGAGTATGGTAGATTAAAGGTTGCTGCAGCAGTAGGTACATCAGCTGATACTATTGATAGGTGTCAACTTTTGGTAAAAGCTGGAGTTGATGCAATAGTTGTGGATACAGCTCACGCGCATACAAAATCAGTGAAAGATATTGTTGTTAAAATAAAAAAAAATTTCCCCAATATTGATCTTGTTGCAGGGAACATAGTAACTGCTGATGCTGCTAAATTTCTTGCAAAAGCTGGTGTTGATGGAGTTAAAGTAGGTATTGGACCAGGATCAATATGTACAACGAGGATAATTGCAGGTGTTGGATCCCCACAATTATCAGCAATATTCAATGTAAGCAAAGCTCTAACTGGTACGGGGATCACAGTTATTGCAGATGGAGGAGTTAAACACACAGGGGATATCACAAAAGCAATTGCAGCTGGGGCTGATTGTGTTATGCTCGGATCACTATTAGCTGGAACACATGAATCACCAGGTGAGACAATTATATATGAGGGTAGAAAGTTTAAAACTTATAGGGGAATGGGATCTGTAGAGGCTATGCAAAAAGGAAGTAAAGAAAGATATTTTCAATCTTCTGTTGATGATAAAAACAAACTTGTTCCTGAAGGTATTGTCGGTAGAGTCCCTTTCAAAGGTCACTTAATGGAAAGTATGTATCAATTTGTTGGAGGCCTAAGATCAGGAATGGGTTATTGTGGAGCAAAAAATATAAAAGATCTACAAACAAAATCATCATTTGTAAAAATCTCTAAAGCTGGTTTAGATGAAAGTCACCCACACAATATAACCATTACGAAAGAGTCCCCAAATTATTCTAGATAAATTGAGACTGCTATTCTTTTTTATATTGTTGATTGCTTGTGATATTAAGAATGTTAAAGATGATTCTGTAATTGCTAAGGTTGGAGATTATGAACTTAGGAACAGTGATTTGATAAACGTACTACCAACCAATATTAGTGAAATTGACTCAACTCAATTAGTAGAAAAATATATAAGTAACTGGATAATCAACAAATCCCTATTTGATAAGGCTGAAATAAATCTCACTGAATCAGAAATAAATGAAATAAAAAATAGCACCAACAAGTATTACGAGGAACTTATTATTGATAAATACAGGTCTAAGTTGCTTATTAACAATTATGACACAATAATAGACTATGATGAAATTCAAAACTATTATGATAGTAACCTTGGTAATTTTCTTCTTTCAAACGACATAGTTAAAGCTAGATACATAAAGTTGAACAATAAAAACTATAATATCAGAGAAATTAAGCGAAGGTTCAGAAGGTTTAATTCTGATGATAAAATATTTTTTGATTCAATCTCAATTCAAATTTCAAATTATTTTCTCTTAGACTCAATTTGGATTAACGCTGATTTGTTTTTTAAAAAGATTCCAACTCTAACCCAAGATGAAATTAAAAGAATTGTTAAAAACAATTTATATTTTGTTAAAGAGGACTCTTTGGATGTATATTTGATTAAAGTTAATGATAAAAAAAATGATGTCAGAAGTTTCCCCTATCGATTATATCCAGGATCGTTTGTCAGAAATTTTACTGAACAAGAAAAAAATTAAATATTTAAAAAAAATTGAAAAAGAACTCTTAGAAAATGAATAAACTATTAACGATGTATAATAAAGTTGTTTTATTGTTTTTTACGCTTTTTACACTATTTCTTCATTCACAAAATGATGATTCTTTCAAAAAGATAAAAATTGATGGTGTTGCAGCTGTAGTTGGTGATTTTGTTATTTTGGATTCAGACATTGATAAGACTTTAATTGACCTTCAATCTCAAGGTGTTTCAACTGAAAATCTTGATAGATGTAATTTGTTGGGAAAATTGATGGAAGATAAACTTTACGCACATCATGCTGAACAAGATAGTTTGGAAGTTGATAATCAACAAATTCAAAGTTATGTTGATCAAAGTATTGAATATTTCACATCACAATTAGGCAGTATAGAAAAAGTATTAGAATATTATAAAAGGAAGGATGAGCAAGCATTCAGACAAGAGCTGTTTGAAATCAATAAAGTAAATCAGTTAGCTCAGTTAATGCAAACTACCATTATTGACGAAATTGAAATCACCCCTGAAGAGGTAAAAAGTTTTTTTGATAATATACCAAGATATGACTTACCAATTTTTGGGGCTGAACTTGAGATCTCACAAATTATTGTTAAGCCTGAGGTTAGTGATGATGATAAACAAAAAATTATTGATAGGCTGGAATCTATTAAAAATGATGTTGTTGTAAATGGCTCAAGTTTTGCCACAAAAGCAATTTTATATTCTCAAGACCCAGGAACTAGACCAATGGGAGGTAAGTTAACGCTAGATAGAAAAAGACCTAGAACTGTTAAAGAATTTAGAGATGTTGCCTACAGGCTTAAACAGGGTCAAGTTTCAGACCCATTTGAAACAGAATTTGGTTGGCATATTTTAAAAATTGAAAAAATAAGAGGACAAGAAATAGACATAAGACACATACTATTAATTCCAGAAGTTTCAAACTATGCATTAATTGAAGCAAAAAATAAAATCGATCTTATAAGAAAAAGAATTGTTGATAATGAATTGTCATTTGAGGAAGCAGCAATGTCATTTTCTGATGAAGAAACTACAAAAAATAATGGTGGAGTTTTAATCAACCCAACAACTGGCGATACAAGGTTTGAATTAACCAAAATTGACCCTGTTTTGTACAACCAAATCCAAAGGCTAAAAGATAATGAAATTTCGGCACCATTATTGGAAGAAGATCGTACAGGAAATAAGAGTTATAAATTGATAAAAATTAGTAATAGATTTGATGAACATGTCGCTGATTATTCCAAAGATTTTTTAAAGATTAAAGATCTCGCCATGAAAGAAAAACAACTCGGTACTATTCAAAAGTGGATGAACGAAAAGATTGAAGAAACTTATATTTCCGTTAATCAAGATAGTAGAGATTGTAATTTTTCCAATAAATGGTTAAAAAAATAGTTTCAGTTTTAGTTTCCACAAGACTAACTGCATTTCTTTTTTTATTTTTTTCGGCTTCCATGGCTGTAGGTACTTTTGTTGAAAGTAAACACGGAACTGATGCTGCTAAAATCTTAATCTATAATGCTAGGTGGTTTGAATTCATTATACTAATATTTCTAGTAAATTTTATTTTTAATATAAAAAGATATAGTCTTTTGAGACGTGAAAAACTTGGAATACTTCTACTTCATTTATCATGGATACTTATTATAATAGGCGCAGGTGTAACCAGATATATTGGCTATGAGGGTGTAATGCCAATTAGAGAGGGCACGACTACTAATCAATTTTTATCCTCAGATACCTATCTAACGGTTCTAGTAGATGGAGAATTAAATGGGTCACAGCAGAGAAAAGAGTTTGAAAGCAAGGTTCTCTTCTCGGAATACAAAGACAAAAGCTTAATAAAATCAAAATTCTTTAAAGGTCAAAATTTCAGATTCGGCAATCAAATATTTAACGTAGATTTTATTGATTACACAGAAAATGTAGATTATCAGGTTGTTGAGTCTGGATCAGGCTCAAAGTTCATTAAACTTGTGGAAGCTTCCAGCGGTGATAGACATGATCATTACATTGAATCTGGACAGGTAACCAATCTTCATGGAACCCTAATCGCTTTCAATAATTTTACTATTGGTGCAATCAACTTTAGTGATGAAAATGGTGTTCTTAAAATTCAAGCCCCCTTCGAAGGATCATACATGCGAATGATTGATCAAAAGAGAGGTACAGTTATTACAGGTGAAGTCCAAGATTTAGAGCTAAGATCACTGTACCAAATTGGAGGGTTTCAATTTGTTATACCCGATGGTATAGTTAGAGGGGCATATCAGATTGTAAAAAATGAAACAGAAGAAACCAATCAAAATTTATTACGACTAAAATTTTCACACTCTGATAACTCAAAAGAAATTAATTTATTGGGTGGTAGGGGAGTGACAGATAATTACGAAAGGTTTTCATTGGGCGAATTGGATTTCTCAGTTAAATACGGATCATTAATTTCGGAATTGCCATTCTCGATAAAACTTAATGATTTCATAGCTGAGAAATATCCTGGAACTGAAAAAAGTTACAGTAGTTTTATGAGTAAAATATCTGTAGAGGAAAACGAAAATTCTTTCGATTATGATATATACATGAATAATATTCTCAACCACCAGGGTTATAGATTTTTTCAAGCTTCTTTTGATCCAGACGAACTTGGTACAATCTTATCTGTTAATAAAGATTTTTATGGCACCTTCTTAACATATGTAGGATACATAATTCTTTACATAAGTTTATTAACAATTATGTTTTATGGAAGAACTCGGTTTAAAGACGTTGCTAGGAGATTAAACAACCTAACAAACAAGAGATTAACAATTATTTTCTTTTTAGTTATACCAGCGATGGTTTTTTCTCAGCACAGTAATCATACAACAAATACAGCTATACCTGACTCATTAACAAAAAAATTTATTGTAAATGAAAGTCACTCAAGTAAATTTGGTCAATTATTAATTCAGGATTCTGGGGGCAGAATGAAACCAATCAATACATTTTCCTCAGAATTGCTAAGAAAAGTTAGCAAATCTGATAGGTTTCAATCAATGAACTCTGATCAGGTGTTATTGTCAATTTTCAGAAATCCTTTAGCATGGTATTCAGAACCAATTATTTATTTAAAAAGAGGAAACGATAGTATCAGATCTATTTTAAATATTCCAAAAGATCAAAAATATGCTGCTTTTATGGATTTTTTTGATTTTACAGGAAAATACAAGTTGGCCCCTTTTTTAGAAGATGCTTATAAGTCCTCATTGCCCAACCAGTTTGAAAAAGACTTTATTGAGTCTGACCGTAAAGTAAATCTTATGTACTCTGCTCTGGAGGGAGATATTTTAAAAATATTCCCAATACCCCTCGATCAAAATAATAAATGGATTGCACCAAATGAATCAAGTGATTATTATTTTGAAGAGTTCAAAGATTCGTTATTCATAAATAACATAATTCCACTATACTTAAGATCTCTTGATACAGGTGTTTCAACAAGTAATTATGCAGATGCAAATCAACTTCTTGAAAGTATAAAAGGTTATCAATTCAAATATGCATCAGATATAATTCCCTCTGATAAAAAAATACAAGCTGAAATATTATATAACAAGTACGATATTTTCAGAAATCTATTTCTTTATTATTTTCTCGCCGGTTTACTTTTTTTTCTATTCATTATACTAAACATCTTCTCTGAAAATAAATTGATAAATAATTTTATGAAATATATTTTCATAATTTTTCGATCATCAATTGTTGTATTATTTATAGCCCATACTTTTGGATTGATTGCTAGGTGGTATATTTCTGGTCACGCTCCATGGGGAGATGCATATGAATCAATGATTTACGTAGCCTGGGCTACAATGGGTATTGGACTTCTTTTTATAAAGAAATCAGATTTGACACTTGCCTCAACTTCTTTTGTCACATCAATGATTTTGATGATAGCTCATTGGAATTGGATGGATCCGTCAATAGCAAATTTAGTTCCAGTTTTAAATAGTTACTGGCTAATGATACATGTATCTGTGATTGTTGGAAGTTATGGACCATTTGCCTTGTCAATGATACTAGGTTTTGTCTCTTTGCTTTTAATTGTTTTTATCACAAAATCTAATAAGGAAAAAATTAAAAACCAAATCTCTGAACTCACGATGATAAACGAATTGTCTGTAACTGTTGGGTTAATAATGTTAACAATCGGTAACTTTTTAGGTGGAATGTGGGCTAATGAGAGTTGGGGAAGATATTGGGGTTGGGATCCAAAAGAAACATGGGCTCTGATAAGTATTCTGATATATGCTTTTATTCTACACATGAGATTGATTCCTAAACTTAGAGGAAAATGGTTATTTAATCTAATGACAATCTTAGCATTTGCGAGTATTGTTATGACATACTTTGGAGTTAATTTTTATTTGGTTGGATTACATTCATATGCCTCAGGTGATAAAGTAATAACACCCAACTTTGTCTATTGGAGTATTTTTATCGTGTTGACTTTAGCTACTTTGTCGAGATATAAATTTGTTAGATATCTTAAAAAATAATTTTTGGAATTATATTTGATCTTTAAGTTTTAGTATGAGACTATTTATTTTGTTTTTTTTCTTTATTAGCTACAGCTATTCGCAGGTAGAAAGTAGTAATAGGAAAATTGAGTTACCACCTCCATCCAAAAAGACCCTAATTCCACCCGTTACAAAGCAAAACCCCAATGCCTTTACGATATTAAAAAATCCAAACAACCCTCAAAAATCTATTATGGAGCAGGATAGCGAATTTTTCGCTGACCCAGGAAAAAAATATTTAAAAAAACTAAAGATTGATGAAAATAAAAAAAATCCGAATGAATACTTAGGAGACGCTTACTTAGGTGATGTATCAACTGTTTCCAAAAAAGCAAATATTGTTTGTAGAGATTTTGAATATATGGACGGTGATCGTGTTTCAATTTTAGTTAATGATGAAGTGATCGTTGAAAATCTAACATTAACATATGATTTTAGGGGAATAAACTTAAAATTGAAAGAAGGATTTAACAAGATTGATTTTGTAGCGTTAAACCAAGGATCATCCGGACCTAACACTGCTGAACTAAGAATTTACGATGATTCAGAAAACCTGTTGTCCGCTAACCAATGGAATTTAGCAACTGGTTCCACTGCAACCCTAATAATTGTTAAAAAGTAATTTTAGAATCTATCTAAAAGTTCAGACTGCTTTCTTATTGAGCTAACAAATTCACTTTTGAGTTTTTCAACCAATTCCTGAACACTTGGACAATCATTTATGCTTGTAACTCCGTGTCCCGCGGACCAGATTGTTTTCCATGCCTTAGCTTCAGCCTCCGCGGCACTTAGTTCCTTACCAAAGTCAATTTTCTTTGTATTCTTCCACATTTCCTCAGTAATTCCCATTGCTTCTAGACTTGGTTTTAAAAAATTAGCATTTACACCCGATACTGCAGCAGTATATACAATATCATTAGCATCAGAATTAATTATCATGTCTTTATATCCGTCTTCAGCAAGACTTTCTTTCGTATTTATAAATCTGGTACCCATGTATGCAAAATCTGCTCCCATTTGTAAAGCAGCAGCAGCATCAACGCCAGTACTTATGCAACCTGATAGTATTAAGGTTTTGTTAAAAACTTTTTTCACCTCAGAAATTAGTGACATAGGGTTTAAGGTGCCACCATGTCCACCAGCCCCTGCTGAAACTAAAATTAATCCATCAACACCTGCCTCAGATGCTTTTTCCGCGTGTCTTTTTTTGATTATATCATGATAAACTAACCCACCATATGAGTGAACAGCTCCAACAAGCTGTGAGACTGCTCCTAATGAAGTTATCACTATTGGAACTTTATGTTTTACACAAATTTTTAAATCTGCACGTATTCTAGGGTTTGTATTGTGAACAATTAAATTAACTCCAAATGGAGCTGCTTTCTTTCCTGTTTCTTTCTCAAATTCAGAAAGTTCATCTTTAATTTGTATTACCCATTGTTCAAATCCTTCAGTAGTTCTATGATTTAAAGCAGGAAAAGTTCCTACGATTCCATTCTTGCAACATTCTATTACCAATTTTGGACCAGAGATTAAAAATAAGGGCGCAGCTATAATTGGAATTGATAGGTCATTGTAGAAATTAGGTTTGCTCATAGTTGAATTATTACCATCTTGGTTTTCTTTTTTCCCGAAAGGATTTAATGCCTTCAATGAAATCATCTGATTTTTTTAATTTATGTAATTCGTCATTTAATTTACCAATGATTTTTTTATCCACATAAATATTTTGAAAAGATTTTAAACCACTAACAATAGCATTCGGTGATTTTTTGGTAATTGTTCGAACCCAATTCGATATATTTTCCTCCAAATCAATGTCATTTATTTCATCAATCACATTCATTTCTAAACAATCTAAAGCACTGACTGAGGAACCTCTTAAACACCAGTCCAATGCTTTTTTTGCTGGCATTACTTTTATTAGTGCATCTAAAACTTGGAATGGAAATAAACCCCTATCAACCTCGGGGAGGCAAAGTTTAATATTTGATTTTGATACAACATAATTACAGCATAGAATTAGTAAAACTCCACCGCCATATGCATCACCCTCAACAACAGCAAGTTTGGGTTTGTGTAATTGATTAAATATTTCTGAAAGAGAAATGGAATCATTACTTTCCTTAAAATCATACAAGTCTAAACCTGAACAAAAAATATTGCCAGTTGCCCTATACACAACAGCTCTAATTAAATTATTTTTATTTGCATATCTGGTGCATTTCATCAGCTCATCAAGCATTATTGAGCCAATTGCGTTTTTTTTCTCAGGACGATTCAAAGTAATTTCAAGTACAAAGTTTTTTTCATTGACTTTTAAATGTTGGAAGTTTTTAAAATCTTTCATGTTAATTTACATTCTAAAAGTACCAAATGAATCACTACCTTTTATATCTTCTTTATAAATCACCTCAACACATAACCTTAAATACTCCCTTGTATTTCTTGGATCTATCACCGAATCATCCATCACATTCGAGGTGGTATGCCAAATTGATGCTTTTTTTTCAGAATCAGAAATCAAATTTTTTTTGTCACGATTCAGTTTACGTTTATCTATCTTTTTATTTGCTTTTAAAGCTGAATTTATTTTAATAATTTCCATAACACCAGCAAGTTGTTCAGCTCCCATAACCCCCGATTTTACGTTTGGATATGCAAATAAAAACCTTGGGTTAAAAGATCTTCCACACATTGCATAATTTCCTGCACCATATGAATTACCAACCAATAATGTTATGTGTAGCACCTCACTTCCAGCAACTGCATGAATTAATTGAGATCCATGATTGATTATTCCATTTTGTTCGTGCCTTCTACCAACCATGAATCCAGTTGTATTTTGGATAAACAAAAGTGGAATATTTGATTTATTTGCAAGTTGTATAAATTGAGTAGCCTTTTTAGCTGATTCACTAAATATGACCCCATTACTTGCAAGAATGCCTATTTTCTTATCATTTATCTTTGACCAACCACATACTAGAGTAGGACCAAAACTTTCTTTAAATTCAAAGAACTCCGAATTATCAACAAATCTTACAATTAAATCACGAATATCGAACGGATTTTTTAAATTAAAAGGTATGATTCCTAAAATTTCATTTTTATCAAATTTTGGAGGATTAATGTCAGTATGGGAATCGAAGCTTACGTCTTTAATATTGAATTCTACAATTTTCCTTGCAATTTTAATAGCTTCATCTTCGGATTTAGCAAGAAAATCTGAAACACCAGAAATATTGCTATGCATCTTTGCACCTCCCAATTCTTCCTCATTAGACTCTTCATTTGTAGCCATTTTTACTAGGGGAGGACCAGCCAAAAAAACTTTTGCTTGATCTTGTTGCATAATGGTATAATCAGACATACCGGGGAAATATGCACCCCCTGCTGTGGCATTACCAAATACTACTGATATTGTTTGAATGCCATTTTTACTTCGAGATGACATTTCTTTAAATATTTTACCATAATTATTAAATACAGTATCCTGATCCGGAAGATTTGCTCCTCCACTTTCAACTAGATTTATAGTTGGAAGTTTATTTTCTTTTGCGATTTCGCATAGGCGAAGGTTTTTGAGACTTGTAGCATAATCGACAACACCTCCTTTTTTTGTTCCAATATTCGCATTTATTATACAAAGTTTTTTTGAAACAAAAGCAATTCCACAAATGGTTGTCCCACCAGGGCCGAATCCATTTTCATGATTTAACCCTGCAAGTGGCATTAATTCAAGAAATGGACTATCTAAATCTATAAGTTTTTTAATTTTTTTGGTTGCTAAAGATTTACCTCTTTTTTTTGCTTGATCAAGTGCAGTTTCTGAACCTAAAATCTTTGTTTTATCTAAATTCTTATTAAGATCGTCAATTAGCTTTAACATTGCTTTTTTATTGGACTTAAAAGATGCGCTCCTGTTATTAATTGAAGATATAAATGAGTTCATAATCATTTACTAAGATAGCTAATATATCAGTAAATTATCAACCAACAGAGTGTTATAAATTATCTCAAAAATAAATTGTTATATTTAGCTTTTATGAACGAAAAATTTTACGATTTTCCATTTTATAAATGGGAAAAAGAAAAAGCAAATGACCCCTTTTTAAGACAACCCTTGGGCGATGATTGGGAAGAATATACTTGGGCTGAAGCAGGAATTATGGCAAGAAAATTAGCAACTGCTATTGAAGGGTACAATCTTCCTCCTAAGTCTCATATTGGATTGATTTCAAAAAACTGTAGAGAGTGGGTTATAGCTGATCTAGCTATTATGATGTCAGGCCATATTTCTGTCCCTTTTTTTCCAACTCTAAAATCATATGAATTAGAAAATCTTATTGATTTTGGAGAAGTTAAATTATTATTTGCAGGTAAATTAGAGAATTGGGAAGAACAAAAAAAAGGAGTTAAAAATGTACCCTTAATTTCCTTTCCAACTTATCAAAATCATTCTACAATTGATAACTCTGTCAAATGGGTTGATATAATGAATGAAAATGAACCAAAAAAAGATGATTATTATCCTAAAATGGACGATATATGGACGATAATTTTTACATCAGGCACAACTGGTGATCCTAAAGGGGTTGTATTAGATTACAAAACAGTTTTTTTAACCAAGATCATCATTGAAAGTGAAGTAAATCCTCTTGCTGTTGATAAAAACGGTAATAATACTTTTATTTCATATATGCCTCTGAATCATATCTTTGAAAGGGTTGTCATAGAGTTTTCGTGCCTCAGATACGGTGGAACCATATCATTTGTTGAATCATTGGAAACATTTGGTAAAAATCTAGCAGATGTCCAACCTACTACTTTTGCAGGTGTACCTCGAATTTATAATAAATTTAAAGAAAAGGTTCTTGAAAAAATGCCACAAAAAAGATTAAATATTTTGTTAAAAATACCGTTGATATCAAGTTTGGTAAAGAAAAAAATTAAGAAATCTTTAGGTTGGTCAAGAGCTAATGCAATTGTTAGTGGAGCTGCATTTTTACCTCAGGCATTAATAGACTGGTATAAGATATTGGATGTTAACATACTCAATGGTTACGGTATGACTGAAAACTGTTGTGTATGTTCCTACTTAGATACTATAAATAAAGAAGGAAAGGGTTCAGTTGGTATACCATGGGATGCAGTTGATATAAAGATTGGTGATGAAGGAGAAATATGGACTAAAAGCCCATATTTATTAAAAGAATATTACAAAAATAAGGAACTAACAGCGGAAGTCATTAAAGATGGCTGGTTCAACACTGGTGATAAAGGTTACTTGGATGACAAAGGATATCTATTTATTACAGGAAGAGTAAAAGATATATTTAAAACATCCAAAGGTAAGTATATTGAACCCTCTGTGATTGAGGCTGAGTTTGAAAAAGCTAATCTTTTTCAACAGGTTTGTGTTGTTGGTTTAAATTTGCCTCAACCAATACTACTGGGTGTACCTAATGAAATTGCCTTATTAAATAAACAAGTCACAACTGAAAGGATAAAAGAGTTTTTACATCAAATTAATTCAGGAATGGATAATTATAAAAGAATAGAAAAGGTTGTTTTTGTAAAGCAAGAGTGGACCCCTGACAATAACCTAACAACTCCAACTCTTAAAATCAAACGAGCTAAAATAGATGAGAGGTTTTCCGAAAATTATGAAAACTGGTATAAACAGAAAGAAAGTATTTTGTGGGAGTAGTTTTTTATTAAATCCTTAAATTAGTGAGAAATTTAAAAAAATGAGAAATTTAATATTATTGATACTATTTTCTGTCTTTACCTTTTCTTGCGATACGCCCACAAAACAAGAAGCTGAAATGGAGAGGGCACCAGGTTTTGCTCGAACTCAAGCTGGAGAGCAGTATAGCGCTAATGATGCTAATCCAGCGAACTTGGATATTTGGGATAAATACATTGATGCTCACAACAATCGTGATTTGGAATTAATTGCTAGTATGAATATTGATTCTACTCAGATGGGAGATTTTAGAATTTTAAGTCCAAATGGACAAATCATTAGGGGATCTGATACCCAAATTGAATTCTTAAAAGGTTGGTTTGAGGCTGAAAACCCAACATGGAGAACATATTTTTCCTACACAATGAAAGTTGACGGTCAAAATGGTGAATGGGTGATTTCGGGAGCTGAGTTAAAAAGAACTGTTGACGGACAAGAGGTTACTACTTATGATGTTGCCGATGTTTACATTGAAGAGGGAAAAATTGGTGCTTTTTGGGTCTTTCGCAGAGATGCTGTTCCAACAGAGTAATTCAGATATATTCATAAAAATAGGGAGATTTCTATCTCCCTTTTATATCTTAATCGTTATGAACAGAAATTCATCACTTGATGACTTTATAAAACACTTAGAAAATAGAATAGAAATAGGTGATTATAAAAATTCTGTTCACAAAATAACATTTATGACGACTTTACATGTCATAAAAAAAATAATTCGAGAAAAATAAATTATGAAAAAGTTATTACTATTAACATTATCATTATTCGTTTTCATTTCATGTGAAAACAATAATGAATTAAAATATTTAAATAAAGAGTTGAGTGTAGACGAAAGGTTAGATGATTTAATGAAAATGATGACTTTAGAAGAAAAAGTTGCTCAGATGACTCAATTTGTAGGTTTGAATTACATCACTGACGCTGACAGAAACATGACTGCAGAAGAAATTCTTAACAGTGATAGTAGAGCATCATATCCAGGTCTTTTAAAAAGAGATATTGCTAAAATGGTTAGTGATGGAAAAATAGGCTCTTTTCTTCACGTATTAACTCTGAAAGAAGCCAATAGATTGCAAGAGTTGGCACAGAAGTCTAGATTGAAAATTCCATTACTAATTGGAATTGATGCGATTCATGGCAATGGAATGGTAGCTGGCACAACAGTTTATCCCTCTCCAATTTCATTGGCATCAACTTTTGATGAAAAAATTGCTCACCAAATCGGCAAAGAAACAGCTATTGAGGTGAGAGCTTTCGGATCACATTGGTCTTTTACACCAAATATAGATGTTTTGAGAGATCCAAGATGGGGAAGAGTCGGTGAGACTTTCGGTGAAGATCCGTATTTAGTAGGTAATTTTGGTGTAGAGATGATCAAAGGTCTTCAATCTGAGGATTTCTCTGGCTATGATCATGTAATTGCTTGTGCAAAGCATTTTGCAGCTGGTTCAGAGCCTGTTAATGGGTTAAATGTGTCACCAATGGATATATCAGAAAGAACCCTGAGGGAAATTTATCTAAAACCTTTTAAAAGAGCTGTAGATGCAGGTGTTTACTCTGTGATGGCTGCACATAATGAAATAAATGGTATTCCGTCTCACATGCACAAAGAATTATTGACAGATGTAATGAGAGATGAATTTGAGTTTGATGGTTTTTATGTCAGTGATTGGCTTGATATAAATAGAATTAACAGTCTACATAGAATTGCTAAAGATTTTAAGGAGGCCATATTTTTTGCTGTTGATGCTGGAATGGATATGAACATGCATGGTCCAAATTTTTTGGAAAATGTTGTAAAATTGGTTGAAGAAGGGAAATTAAGTCAAGAAAGGATTGACTTCTCAGCAAGAAAAATATTATATGCAAAATTTAAATTAGGTCTATTTGAAAATCCATTTGTTGATCCAAACGAAATACAAAACAAAGTCTTTACGAAAGAGCACAAAGAAACTGCACTTAATGCAGCTAGAAAATCCATTGTATTGTTAAAAAACGATGGAATATTACCAATGTCAAAAAACAAGGGTAGAAAGATATTGGTAACAGGACCAAATGCAAATAATCATTCTGTTCTTGGCGATTGGGTTTGGGCTCAACCTGATGAAAATGTAACAACAATTTACGAAGGAATAAACTCACTTGGATCAAGTAAGGGTTTTAATATTGATTTTTATGATTCAAACGAAGATATAAGATCAATTTCTGACAGTGATATTAGAAAGACAGTTAACTATGCTAGAAATTATGATCAAATAGTTGTGGTTGTTGGAGATAACTCTCAGAGAAATTTAAAAAATAAAAAAACTGCTGGTGAGAATATGGGTAGAGCAAATTTAAATTTAGCCGGAAAACAATTACAATTGGTAAAAAAGTTAAAGGAAATCAACAAAAATGTTGTTGTTGTATATGTTAATGGAAAACCTATCGCAGAGCCATGGATTGATGAAAATATTTCTGGTGTAATTGAGTCTTGGGAATCTGGTAGTATGGCTGGAAAAGCTGTGGCTGATGTTCTTTTTGGAGATTTTAACCCAGGAGGGAAGCTTCCTTTAACTTTTCCAAGAAGTGTTGGTCAATTACAAATGATTTATAACCACAAGCCCTCTCAATATTTTCATAAATATGCATTTGAAAAAGTTACCCCATTGTATCCATTTGGACATGGTTTAAGTTATTCAAATTTTGAATATTCTGAGTTTAAAGTGAATGGAGTTGTCAATGACGAAATTTCTATTTCTGTTAGTTTGACAAATGATAGTGATTTTGATGGGGAAGAAGTTGTTCAATTATACTTTAGAGACTCCTATAGTTCAGTTACAAGACCTGTTAAAGAATTAGTCCGCTACAAAAGAATTTTGATTGGATCAGGTGAAACTGTAACAGTTGATTTTAAAGTTGATGTTAAAGATTTAGCATTTTATGATATTGATATGAATTTTTGTGTTGAGATGGGTGAGTTTGAGTTTATGGTTGGTGGATCTTCTAATAACAATCAATTAATTAGCGAAACTGTTGAAATTAAAAAAAGATACGAATACTAAAGATTAGTCAACAGTCACAGTTCCATTAACAGTAATTGTACCACTATTTGTAAGTGTACCATGAATTGTAAGTGTTCCGTCAATTGTTAATGAGGCACCTGATTTAACTGTCAAATCTCTTAAATCAACTGAACTAGAAATTACTGGAGCATTTCCAGCATTTTCAATAACAGGGGACTTATCAGCAGTTGGCACTACATTCAAACCCCAGTTTCCGGATGTATTCCATGCTTGACTTTCACTACCATCCCAATGATTAGAAAGTTCATAAGCACCAATATCATCAGAATTGCCTTGCGGACGATTAATGCCACTCACATCGTTTTCTGGGGCATAACTAGCATCAGCTGCATCAATTGCATCACTCCATGAGCTTGATAATTTATAGTCTCTATTGGATAAATTATTATCATCTGCATTAATGAATTGCCCATTTGATGTAATAAAGTCCGATGCGCTTAAACTTTGATTACCACCGGCTACATTCGTTCCAGATCCAGCAATATTTTTATTTGAACCAAAATTTACGCTGCTTACAGACCAATCACTTTCAACAAAGTTAACATATGCATGATCATTGGAGTTTTTAGCGAAACTTATGTTATTGTATATATTGACATTGGAGGATGAGTGGACGACAATGCCTGTATAATTTTGTCTTCCGGAACCAAGTGGTGTCTTCCATGAAGAACTTGATCCTTCACTACTTTCATATGTATGATTTCCTGCTGAAACCCAATCTGAATCATTACTAGAGGGAACTTCACCATTTTTATAGACAGTATTGTTGTAAACATTAGCATAATCAGTTTTGTGGACAACAACACCATTCATGCCATTTCCATATGAGACATTATTAGCAAAAAGAAAAGTTCCATAATAAGATCCATGAGGATTATAATTTGGGTTTGATCCCCCAGAATCATCAGAATCGTAAGAGTTTCTAGTTATGTAGCATCCTGATCCATCTACAATTTTATTTCGACCTCCACACGCGTAATCATCTTTGTTGGGATCATATGAACCACTAGTTGAACAATCATATGATGGATTGAAATAAACAATTTTATTGATATTAGCATATGTAATATTATTGGTGATCCTCATTTTAATTTTTGTTGAACTAGTATCAGCATCTCTATTTCTACTTTGAGCTACTACAATTCCACTTTCACCATTGTAAGACCACCAGGTGGTATTGTAAACAGTATTGTGAGAGACTCTTACATAGTCAGAATTATTAAATCTAATACCAGAGTTAGGACAATCATAGACACTATTATTATGAATATTAACGTAATATCCACCCCAAACTACAATTCCCCTTCCATGATACATGTTTCTTGTTGCACTAGTATTGGATGAACTTGCTGTACGAAGGTTTATTGCATTTGTTCTGTTTGAGCTAGCTTCAGCATATGTTATTTCTTGGTTTGGTCCCTGAATTTCAAAACCTGCAACCTCAAGAAATGTAACAATCCAATCTAAATTATCATCTCCTGCATTGCTGCCTTCTGTTCCTGATCCAAACTGAAACCCACCCTTACCATCAAATAAAATTTTTGGCGTTTCATGAACACCACTATCATCTACATAGTTCCTTATTATTATTGGGCGGTCAACTGAGCCATTCTTGTCAGCTAAAATTTTACTACCACTATTTGCTGAACCATTTCCGCTGGAATCATAATTGGTATATCTATCAATTTTTAGATATGGATCATTATTATCAGACCCCGCACTAGTTGAACTCGGATTATCAGGCCAAGTATCATTTGTTCCATCCCAGTTGTCATTTTTATAAGTACCTGCTCTTACAAACACTAAATCTCCAGGATTCCAATTGTAATTTAGTTGAATAGCGTTATCAATATTCTGAAAAGGTGATGCCTTTGTTCCACTTCCATTACTTGTATCACTACCATTAGTTCCGTCTCCAACATACCATGTATTAAAAGTTCCTTTTTCTAAAACGACATTATCAAGCCTATATGTCCCAGCTGATTTAAAATTTATTCTAAGCCTTCCAAGATTAGTATGTGAGGCAGTAGGGGTACTTAGTTGAAGCCTCATGTAATGCCAACCTTTATATCTTATTGTATATGATGCACTTGACAGGAAAGTGCCTTCAGCTCCACTTTTAACAATATTAAAATCTAATTCATCTCCAATTTCTCCTTTGATATAAAAGGAAATATTCCAACTATCACTTGTTGATACATCAAATAAATAATTAGAATTTGAATTTTTTGTCATGACTCTAACATTATTATTAGCATAATCATCAGAACCTGCAACAACAACCTTAAGTGATTTTGCGTCTGTTGAACCGACTGTATCAAAGAAAAAATCAGAATCGTCAGCAGTGATTGTACCATCACCTCCTCCAGTATACCAATATGTACTTAGACCAGAGCCATCAAAATACCCTCCCTTATTATTAGAGTCTGATACAGTATTTAGTATCCCACTATTTTGTGAGTGAGAACTAATACTAATTAGAAATACTAATGAAAAAAAAAATCTTTTTAGAAATTTCAAAAAAATAATTTTAATAAAGATATTATATATTAAAAAACCCTTTGCAAATGCAGAGGGTTTTTTTTTACTTAGAAAGATTTATTTACGATCCCCAACCTGGTGTAGGTGGAGATTGTGCAGCACTCTTTTGCGGGTTAAGAACAATGAAAGTACCTACTGCAGTCATGGCAGCGTATTTTCCAAACTTCTTAATAGCTTCTTTTCTAGTTATTTTTGTTTGTTTCTTTTTCATTGTTATTAGTTTAATTTAAATTTCTTAACAGTTAATCCTTCTTCAGACTCTATTCTTAAGATTTTCATCTTGCTATCCAAGTCATTAATATTTGCCTTGTGTCTAAAATCAATCTCTTTAATTAATCTTCCTGAGTAGTCATAAATCTTAGCCTTATATCTTTCGTCTGAATTACCCATAATAGTTAGTTCAGAGTTCGTATTTTTAAAAATTCTAAGATTATTATCCGTTGGTAGTTCAGGGATTAATTGATCAGTAAAGTGTAAATAAAATCTACCTAAACCATTTAATTCATCAAATAAATCAATTTTAATTTTTTTATCAAATTTAACAATTCTGTTGGTCAGTTTATCTTCAAGAAATACATTATATATCTCATTAATATCTCTTTCGATAAATGATAGTTCAATTTGTGAGGATTTTGTTTCTATTCCTATAGGAATAGTAATGTTTCTTAAGTCAGAATATGGCAAAGATTGTTCCCATAGATCTATGCCTTCATCATTTTCTAATAGTCTAGTATAAATATATGCCGAGTTTTTTGTAAAAAATTTACCACCATCATAGCCCGGATCTAGTCCTTTAGTTGTTTTGTCACTAAAAAATAGTTTGATGTTGTCTGATTCAGCTGAATCTAAATCTTGAATTTTTATATTAATACGACTAATATTTTCAGAATAACCTGATGCAACTGGGGTGTTAAAATTACGATGACTTCCCGATAACTGCATGTCTTCATGAAAATATAAAGTTGCAGTATTTGGGGTACCACCTCTCATATTAATAAAAAATCCTTCTCCAGGAGCAATATATTTAACAGTGGGTTCAGATGCTCCATAAAGATCCCAAGAACTTCCGTTCCATGCATATACATAAGTATAAGTATTATGCAAAGGACCGTCATTTTTACTTATAAAATTTGCATCAGTTCCTGAGTGTCCGGTTACATTACCATTTAATGCCAGGTATGATGGATACGGATTGCCAATAAAATTCCAAGATGTACCAGCATTTGTTGCCGTAAATGTAACAGATGTTCCAGTTGTTACTGCTGTACCTGAAAATGTTACATCTTGTGTTCCTGACCCACTTGCACTGATTAAGTAACCTTGACCGTTTGTCAATGTTGCTGAATTCCCTGAGGGGTCATAGTATGAATAAGTATTAGACGCATTATCGTGAATACCAATAGCGCTTTTGGATGATCCAGAAACAGTACCAGTTCTCAAACTGTTATTGTCAATGACATCTTGAACAGATTCTCCTGTAACAGGGACTCCAACTAAGGTCCATTCACTATCACCATCAACAGTCCTTACAAAGTCTAAATTATACCCATCAGTATCAAGTTTATTGATAATTGATCCAGAATTGGATTTACTAGTCTTTAATATAAATTTTCCAGAACCATCGCTCGCCATATTTTTTGCTGCAGCTGTCCCTGTAGATGTTAAACTTCCGGTAACGTTAACCGTTAAACTAGAGGCAGAAAGTTTAATTTGTCTTGCACTAACATCCCCATTGACCGTTATTCCACCAGTGGATGCGGTTCCTCCGGTATAGTCACTGTTATCGTCAGCTGCCCCGTAAAACAATAAGTCTCCTCCCATGTTTGACATGCTAACGGTTGAACCAAATGTTACAGTGTGTAGGTCTGCAAAAATCAAGTCTCTGTCATTACCTCCACTTGTAATTGTTCCGTTAAATGTGAGAGAATGCCCATCTTTATCAAAGATAAATTTGAGTGATGTATCATCTGAAAGGGTTAGAGTACTTGAACTTGAAAAAGTTATTGAACTATTAGCATGAGAAGAGGTGCCTAATTTGAATTGTTTTGTAACGGTTGAAGTAGCATCCAATGTTATATTAGCATTTATTGTCCATTGAACGTTTCCTCTGTTGTGCTGCCAAACCTGAGTTGTTCCAGTACCTTGTAAAGTAAGTGTATTGGAGCCGCCTGAGGCTTGATCAAGGGTCCATGAACCTCCTGTTGATCCACCATGTTTAAATTGTTTTAATGTTATATCGGCATCTAAAGTAATAGTCGTCGAACTTCCACCACTGATTGTTACTACAGCCGATGAACCTGACGGATATCCAGGACTTCCACTACAAGTCCAATTACCAGTGTTTGTCCAGTTTGTATTATTTGCATTATCAGCACCAGTCCATGTGCAAGCACCATTTACTTGGCTATTACATATAAAGGGGAATGAGAATATGATTAAAATAAGTAGGATTTTTTTCATAATTAGTCATTAAAGTATTAATTTATTAAATAATTGGTAAAAAACAAAGTAAAAAACTGAGGATTATATAGATCGATCAATTTTAACCAAAGTCACTAGATATATTTTCTTTTATACCCTCAAGATGTTTAAAATAATCAAAATCCTTAGTGTTGTAGATTAGAATTGAGATTTGACCTCCATTAGACTGGCTAGGGTCATGAATTAATACATCAATTTTTAGATCGCCTTTTGTAAGAGTAAAGACTAAATCAATTGATTTTTCATCACTAAAAAAATCATCACTAATGGTATATTCACCATTGATTAGTTTTTTGTGACTGTCGTTTTGTTCACTACTTCTCTTATCATTAATAGACATGGGTTCTCTAATTTGATCAGAGTATCCAACAGAGCTTAAAAAATCTAAAATCCCTTTTAGGCTTTCTTTGTAGTTATTTGCTGTTCCTGCTTCAGAGCTAAATAATTTAACACCTATCAGACCTTCTTTTGGTGTATAATAAAGTTTTCCAAATAGCTCAACTTCAATGATTGAAACATTTTGAAACTTACCACTCAGATTAGGGTCACCCAATCTATCACCCGGACCCAATACTTGATTTAATTTTCCTTCTCCAACACCATCCCAACCACGTGGGTCATTTTGTAAACTAAATTTGTGATTCACACCAGGAAATGTAATATTGTAGTATTTACTGTACTTATTTGTCTCATACTCATTAGTAGCAACTTCTCTCGTCATACCATTGTAGAATCCACCATATAGTTTTGTATTTAGAATTATTTCATTAAGTTCTTTTAGTACGGGATTTACTTGCTTTTGAGCATAAAAAACATTTGAAAAAATAAAGAACGAAAGGATTTGAATAATTTGTTTCATTTTCAATTGTAAATATACTAAATGTATGAAAATCATTAAAATGAAAATAAAAACATTACTTAATTACCAGCTCTTTTAGATAAAAGGTCTGAGGGTGGATATAAGTCTTTTTTATGTTTTTGAATTAACTCTTTGATTTTTTCTATAATCTCCGGATTATCATCTGCTACATCGTACTTCTCTGACGGATCTTCATTCAAATTAAATAATATCGGAGTATTTAAAACTCTTTTTTTGTTCTTTGTTACATAATTTTTGGCATTGTAATACTTACTAACATTATACTCATAGGCTCCCTGGGTAATAAAATGAGCTTTGTAATCATTTAGCCTCGCTGCATATATTTCTCTTTGTCTGTAAAATAAAATAGATTTCCTCTCACTAGAATTGTGATTAATTAGCGCGTTTTTTATGCTGAATCCATCAATGATTCTATCATTAGGAATATCAATACCTGCAAGATCTAAAATAGTAGGAAAAATATCCAATGTAGACCCCAAGTCACTAATTGTACCGGATTTTATTGCTCCTCCCCAAAACAGTCCGGGAACTCTTTGCCCCCCTTCCCATGTCGTACCTTTACCTTCTCTTAGTAGTCCAGCTGATCCTCCGTGAGTGTCATAAGGTAACCAAGGACCATTGTCTGATGAGAAAATGACTACGGTGTTTTTATCAAGATTCTCCTCAATAAGTTTTTTCATTATCCTACCCATATTAAAATCTATTTCTTCAATAACATCACCATAAAGACCTGCCTTACTATTTCCATAAAAATCCTTGGAAGCATATAGTGGGGTATGAGGCATGCTGTGAGCCAAATAAATAAAGAAATTATCTGTTTTATTTTTATCTATAAAATCAATTGTCTTATCTGTGAATCTTTTTGTTATGGTTTTTTGGTTTGCTGGTCTCTCTATGATCTGAGTATTTTCAATTATTGGAACATTATAATTATCAGAATTTATATCATCTGATTCGTATTGCTGCCAATAATTATTTCCTGGACAACAAGTAATACCATTAATTTTATCCATATCATTTGAATATGGAATACCGTAATAATAGTCAAAACCGTGGCTAGTGGGTAAGTACTCTTTTTTGTGACCTAGATGCCACTTACCAATTGCAGCAGTTTTATAACCATTTTCACTTAGTTTTTCAGCAATTGTAATTTCCGTAGATGGCAATCCAAATTCTGAGTCTGGAAATAATACCCTATCCTCTTTACCAATCATCCCGTTTCTGATGGGTAGTCTTCCTGTTAATAATGCGGCTCTACTGGGTGTGCAGACACTGGAAGCTGAATAAAATTGTGTCCATTTTTGCCCTTCAGTAGCCATGATGTCAAGATTGGGTGTTTTTATGGTTGGATGACCATAACTGGCAACATCTCCATAACCCATATCATCAACAAATACAACAATGAAGTTTTTGTTTTTCACAACATTATCGCAGGAAAATAGTATGAAACAGAATAGTAAAACAAATCTTTTCAAAGCATTAATATAAAAAAAAAGAGGCGAATTAAATTCTCCTCTTTATCCAATTTTTCAAAACAATTCCTAATTAAACGAACCGTAGTCCTTTAGTATTGTTAAACTGTAGTGATTTAAGATTTTGGTTTCTCCTTTTGTTTGGTGATATTTTGTCCAATCGTCCACATTTTTTTCACCCTCTGCTTTAGCCATTATCAGTTCACCCAGATTGTCTGCACCAAGAGCAACCCAGTGTGTTGCTGTACCATCTCTATTAACACCCATGGGAGCACCAACATCGTAAGTTCCATAAACAACCATTCCTCCATTTGAAGAATCTTGAGTATCCATAATAAGTTTAGCAAACGCTGCTAACCATTTTGCTGGATCAGAAATTTCAAGGTCATAAATTTGTATGTAAGGTTTTGTTGCAGGGTTTACTCCATTCGAGCCCAAAATTCTGCCTGTGTATCTTGGACCGCGACTTTCAACAAGTGGGTCAAGCTCACTTAAGTGTTTAGCCCATTGTTCACGGGTTTTTGGCTCAACTAAACCCCAGTTTTCAGTATCTCCAAAACGTACTAGTCTGTGTGAACCATCAACATTTCCTCTATCCATTCTTTCCAAATAAGCACCACCTGATTTAAACTCAACTCCGTCAAAAAAATCATCATAGGCAGCGGCAATTTCACCTTCGTTACTTCTTTCAGCATTGAAGTAGTAAACAGTAAATGATGGTGTTTGAGAAAACGAAAAAGTAAAAAACAAACTAAACATTAATAACATTATTGTATTCTTCATAATTTTGATTTTTGAATTAATTATTTAAGTTAATTATTACATTCTCATTATTCAATATTCATAATTATTAAATTATCAATTAATGAAAAAATTATATTTTTCTTAATCTAAGGCTTTATTATTTACATTATTTTTAAAAAAATTAATTTATTATGAAAAAACTAAACATTAAATATTTTACAGTAATGTTAATATTCTTATTTGCAGCATGTGAAGCTCCTACTGTAGGCTATAATACTTACGAATGGGCAAAAGATTACAAATTTGCTATAGGTTCCGAAGAAAGTATAGAGGTTGCATTAAATTTTGATAAAGCATGGGCTGATCGTGATTTTGAGACAATGACAACTTTTGCTTCTGATTCAGTTAAATTCTTCTTCGGAAACGGTATTGAAAGGGATTTTGACTATGTTAAAAATTCTGCACTTACTCAAGATTCAATAAGGTCTGCAAATGCTTCCTCTGTTGAAAGTGACTTAAAGCACGTTTATTCTCTAGTTTTAAACCCTGATAGTGGGTGGGAGCATGTCAGAACACACGTCGTATATACTTTTACTGATTCTTTAGGTAACATAAACAAGTGGAGACAATTTGAGAGATTTGCAGTCAAAGATGGTAAAGTTCAACGATTTGCTGGCTCAGGGCAAGATATTCCAGAAGAAACCGAATAAATTAAATAACATGAAAAATTCAATTTTAATAACATGTATTTTTGCTTTGTTTTTTACCTCATGTGGAGATATTCCATTTGACACCTCGGAAAGAGGTGGCTTGATGATGGCAACAGACGATAAGACAATAATCATTGAAAGCCTTGCTAAAGCTTATACAGAAGGAAATTTTGACATTGCCAAAGATTATTTCGCAGAGGATGGTGTTCATAATGTCAATAATGATGAATATACCAACGATGAAATCATAGCTGGATATAATTTTCATTCATTACTTTATGATGAAATGGAGCATTTAACCCCATGGGTGACTACTATGTATTATAATGATGGTAGTATTTATACAAACCAATGGGCTGAATGGACTGGAAAATCTAAAATTACTGGTGAAGTTCAGACAAATAATTTCCACTGTTGGTGGAAGTGGGAGGGAGATAAAATCGTTTCTACTGCTTGTTATTTCGACACTACAGATATAGACAAGGAGGCCGCCCTTTATGCAGAGCAGAGTCAGTAAAAACTTTTTACTTAAATAAAAAAAGGGAATCTAAATTATTAGTTTCCCTTTTTTTGTTACACAAACTTTTGAAAGTTCGAACTTTTTAAATGGTCCTAATTGTGTTTTAATCCAAGAATGTGATGCTTTTTTTAATCTTATATTAAAATATTGAAAACAAAAATGTGAGCTATATTATTTCTGTAACTATAGTTTGGAAAGATTTTGACCACATTATTTTTCATTAATTTCAACGAAAGCAGGGACTTCAAATGTACTTTTATCAATCAAAGTTTTATCAGTATAGGCATCTAATTCAAACATGTTTACATTTTTAATTACGTTATAAATTTTTCTTGCTTTTACTGCGTCTTCATTTAATGCCCTGGAATGAATAATTTTATCGTTGTTGTAAGGATCGCTAAAGCTATCCACAAAAAATCGATTAAATTTATTAGTTAGACCATAGATATCACTTATCAGATAAACTTCCTTCGATTGATCATTATTCAACATATTCATTTTATAAATTTCATATGAAAATTCTTCATCAGTTGTGGAGTAATACTCAAGAAAATAAATAAATTTTAGAAAATTTTCATTATGAGATTTGTTTTCATTATCAATAAGCAAACTGCTTAAATAAGAAATATATAAGGCATTGTAAAATGAGGCAGGGTCATCATTAATGATCTTATCACATAGATCAGTATTGATCGAAATTTTGTTTTGGGTATTTTTGGTAAATAATGCACTTTCATTAAACTTTTTAGCATAAACACTCAAGAATTTATTGGCGTATATCATGACGTTTATGTAATCTTCATGAATTATAAATAAATTAGAAATAAAACTATTGTAGTTTATAGTAAGAAAGCGATCAAATATAAACTTTGTCATAGTATCTTCATCGAAAATATCAACAGATTTTAAACCATAATTAAACGCTTCATCAAAGGAATAGGAAAGAAGTAAATATTCAGATAATTTCGAATATCCCTCAACAGTCAAAGCAAGATCGTTATATTGGAGATTTGAAAGTAATCTGTCAACATACATTTGTTGAAATGTTGGGTCTGCAAGTATCATCCTCTCATAAAAACGAGCCAAACTATACCAAACTGCATTGAAGCTCCATGAGTCCTTGACAAATTTAGAGCTATTTTGATTTAAATATTCCTCACCAGCAATAATTTCCTGTCTGACTTCTTCTTCGTCTAATTCTTCGAAAATCCTTTTCCAACTTAAAAGTCTTTCATAAGCCACTGTTTTCATTCGAAAAACTGGATCGAAACCCTCATATGCTAAAGAGTGTTCTTTTGAATAAGATAAAATAGTACTATCATCAATTTCACCAAAAGAGTAAACCATATCTTTAGTTTTTTCGTATTCGGAATTTTCAGAATTTTTTTCTATCCATGTCCTGCTGGCTGAAAGGTAGGTAGCATCCCTGTAATAATAAGGATTGTTTTTACCAGCTAAATAAAGATTGTCAAGTTTTATCTTATAATTTTCCCAATCATTTAATTGTTCATATGCATCCAAAAGACCAGCATAAATAATAGCATTTGGAGTTGTTATATAATACTTGTAAGAGCCGAGTGAATTTGGATTTATTTGAATAGCTTTCTCATAATCTAAAATTGCTTGATCATAATTTCTTAAAATATGATGTGCATGTCCTCTTTTCTCAAATGCTCTATAATTATTGGGTTGTTTAGCTATTATTTGAGTAGAAATTTCGATAACCCTAGAGATGTTTTGATTTTTCAATAATATATTGTCAATTTCAATGAAATCCTCTTCAAAATTTCCTGGATTAAGAAAAAAAGTTTGACCTGTAAGCTGAGTAGCTTCAACAGGTCTTTGATTTCCATTTGTTTCTGACAATACCTCAGCTCTTACATTTCTAAAAACTTGATCAATTGAAGTATCCTCAAGTAACATATTTTTAGAAAGACTAATGGTATAGATGCTGTTTTCTCCATCTCCGTCCGGTGCTGTTTGCCCTGAGTCTGTTGAAAAAGCTATTAAAGATCCCGTTGGAGGTGGTATTTTGGCTAATCCCTGACTTTTTAATGAACGTGTTGTATTCCATTTTGATTCAAATGGATTATCTCTACAAGCATCAAGTATTAAAATGTTTACTTGATTTGTTTGAGCTCTTAGGTATCTCATTATATTTTGAACACTAAAGCCGTAATCTAATACATCAAACTCTTCTTCAAAAACCTCTTTAGTAGGCAACAGAAAATTTTCATCATCAACTTGTATTCCATGACCTGCATAGTAAACAAATGCCACATCATATTCTGATCGTTTACTACCAAATTCTCTAATGGCAGATGTCATATCCCTTTTTGTAGCGAGATTCTCCCTTATGATGACATCAAAATCTAGAGAGTCTAAGGTAGATGCTATAAGTCTTGCATCATTCACAGGATTTTTTAATTCCCCGTTTTCATAATTTGAATTACCTATAACAAGTGCTAAACGCTTCTCATCCATTTGACTATAAAGAAAAAAGGGTAGAAATAAAAAAGTTAGAAGTCTAAAGTTTTTCATTTGTTAATCTTTGTTACATGAAATATAAAAAAAAAATCCCCAAAAATAGTTTATTATTTTCGGGGATAACTGTAACCCAAACTTACAAAAGTTCGAATTTTTTTGGAGGAGAATCAATTCCTGTGAATCAATTCTCCGGTTTAGTGACCTCGGCAGGATTCAAACCTGCAACCTTCTGAGCCGTAATCAGATGCTCTATTCAGTTAAGCTACGAGGCCGTAACAGATATAGAAAGCGACATTAAACGCCCTCTTGCTTTTCTATGTACCACATCTCGTACCACACAATACATATTTAAGCCCTGTTTTGATGCGAATTTATTACATTTATAACAATGAAAAAATTCCTTTTTAAATGAATATAATAATCTTTTTAATAGGTATAATAATAACCCTTATCTATTGTATGTCTTTTGTATGGGAAATGAAGCAAGAGAAGCAACGAAAAGAGAAGGAGTTATTGGATAACAAATATTACTACACAAGAAATCCATCAAACGAAAGAATGAAACAACCTAAACGAAAGAAAGGTTCCCAGAGCAGAATGAAAAATTATAATTGGAAAAAATGAAAAAACTGGTTATACTTTTATTAATAATTACTACAAACCTATACTCACAAAAAAAAGTATTGGACCATAAAGATTTTGATATCTGGAACAGAATACAAAATTCCCAAATTTCCTCTGATGGTAATTATATAATGTATTCAATTCAAAGAGGGGAGGAGGATAGTTTTTTAAAAATAAAAGACAAGAATACTAATTTGATTTTTGAACATGATCGTGGTGAGAGGGGTGTTTTTTCTTATGACTCCAAATATGCAGTTTTTACAATTAAGGAATGGAATGATTCAATTACTGAAATGAAAAGAAGAAAAGTAAAAAAGGACAAAATGCCAAAGGATACACTTGGGATTTTCAACCTAAAAGATAAATCTTTGATTAAATTATCACACATCAAATCATATAAAAGTCCGGAAAAGTGGTCAGGTTTTATTGCTTACACTTATGATTTTATCAAAAAAAACAAAAAACCAAAAGATTCAACCAAAACAAAAGAAAAAAGTAAAAAACCAAGTATAAAAAATGGATATCCGCTTGTTATTAGAAACTTGAATAATAACCAGGAAGATACTATTCAATTTGTGACAGATTACACATTTTCTAAAGAACAAAAAATAATTTCATATATAACCACTGGGGATGATAATGTTATTAAGCCTGGAGTTTACATTAAAGACTTAAATAATAACTTAACAAAGCATATTTTCGAATCACATGTAAAAACAAAATACTATAAACTTAATTTAAGTAATAGTGGAAAAAAATTAGCTTTCATTGTTGACACTGATTCCACAAAATCTTATAGGAGAAATAAAGAGTTGTATGCTTGGAATTCTAAAAATGATTTAAAATTGATTTTGGATAGAAAAGCCTCACCAGAAGGTTACCATGTTTCATCAGATGGTCAAGTTAGTTTTTCAGATGATGAAACCAAATTATATTTTGGTTTAGCATTGCCCGAAATATATCAAGACACTTTACTTCTAAACGAGGAAATTGTAGATGTTGAGGTTTGGACTTATGATGAACCAAGACTGTATACAATTCAAGAGATGCAGTTAAATAATGATAAGAAAAAATCATTCAAATCTGTTTATAATTTTGATAATGAAAAAGTTATTCAAATAGCAAATAAAGATTTTCCAAATGCAATAATATCTGAGCACGGAAATAGTGAATATGCATTGATAAGTAATCCTCAGCCATACCAATTAAGCTCTCAATGGACTGCACTTTTTTCAAAAAATGATTTAGCTGTAAAGAATATAAAAAATGGAGACTTTGAAATTGTTATAAAAGGTAATCCAAGTATGGCGAGATTAAGCCCACAAGGCTATTATGCGTATGGATACAATCAAGTTGATAGTACATGGTATACACACAACCTAAAAAAATCAAAATACACTGAGCTGACAAGAGGAAAAATATTTTACAATGAATTAAGTGATTATCCTAATTACCCAAGTTCTTATGGTATAGCAGGTTGGAGTAAAAATGACAAAACTATTTTCATTTATGATCGTTATGATATTTGGGAGTTTGATCCGGATACTGGAAATAGTAAGCGTTTAACAAATGGTCGTGAATCAAAAACTTCTTACAGGCTAATTAGTCTCGATAATGAAATTAAATTTATAGATACCTCGCAAAAATTGTTAATGATTACATTCAATGAATTAACAAAAAACTCCGGTTATTATGAATTTGATTATAAAAAAAATATCGGCCAACAGCTTTTGGATGGTCCATACAGATATTCATCACCCAAAAAAGCTAGATTATCTCAAGATATTATTTATACGCGACAATCATTTATAGACTATCCTGATATTAGATTATCTAACCTAAATTTCAAATCTGATAAAATAATTAGTAATGCCAATCCACAGCAAGTTGATTATAATTGGGGTACATCAGAATTGGTTAATTGGTCATCTTTGGACGGTATGCAATTGACTGGAATGTTGATTAAGCCTGAGAATTTTGATCCATCAAAACAATATCCAATGATTGTAAACTTTTATGAAAAAAGTTCAAATGGTCTGCATACCCATAGGGCACCAAATCCAGGTAGATCTTCTATCAATTATAGTTTTTATACAAGTAGGGGTTATTTAATTTTTAATCCTGATGTACACTATAAGGTTGGGTATCCAGGTGAAAGTGCTTTTAATTGTGTTATTCCTGGAATAACGTCATTGATTGAAAAAGGATTTGTCGATAAGGATAATATTGGCGTACAGGGTCATAGTTGGGGAGGTTATCAAATAGCATATTTAGTTACAAAAACTGATATTTTTAAAGCAGCAGAGTCAGGAGCTCCAGTTGTAAATATGATTAGTGCATATGGTGGAATTAGATGGGATACCGGACTCAGCAGACAATTTCAATATGAGCACACACAAAGTAGAATTGGAGGAACACCTTGGGAGTATCCTCAGAGATACTTTGAAAATTCACCAATATATAATATTGATAAAATAAACACACCTCTTCTAATAATGCACAACGATAAAGATGGCCATGTTCCTTGGTATCAAGGTATTGAGTTTTTTATGAGTTTAAGACGTTTGTCCAAACCTTCTTGGTTGTTAAATTATAATGATGCAAGACACTGGCCACTAAAAATGAAAAACAGGAAGGATTTTAACATTAGAATGCAACAGTTCTTTGACCATTATTTGAAAGGCGCAAATATGCCTGTTTGGATGCAGAAAGGAGTTCCCGCAATTGAAAAAGGGATTAATCAGGGTTATGATTTGGTAAAATAATAACTTTCTAAAATTATAGTTTTAAGCTCAAGAAGAGAAAAAAAACAAATATTGCTAGGTATAAGTTAACTGAAAATTTTAGCTCTTTATATTTAAATAGAAGCTGATAGAAAGATTGAGTAAGTAAACCTGTAACAAACCAACCACTATAATTTGATAATGGCACAATTGAATCTTTAAACTCCCAAAAATCAAGATTAGGGGCTACAGGTTCAATAAAAAAATCAATAAATAACATCAATAGTGAACCCAATAGAATTGATGGGATTTTTCTCCCTTTACATATTTGGTTTGAAATACTTCCAGAAATAGTAGTAAGGATAACCCAGTTCATTCCAATTAAAAAAGGAACTCCGAAAAGTTTAGGGCCTAGATTTCTACCATATGAATATTCACCAAATAATAAACCATAATTAACTCCCAAGAATTCAACAAAGATACCTGTCCAAAAAATCAGAACTATACAAAGTAATTCACGTTTATGAAGTTTAATTTGATTAACCATCAAAAGGAGGCTTGTTAAGAATAAATTTATGGGCGTAAAGGACGCAAAAAATATAAAATCATAGAATAAGAGACCCAGTAATCCAGAAATATGTACTAACCATATTAGAAAAATTGATAAGTATGTTTTATTAATTTTCAATTAGATCGGATATAATTTTTGATGATAATATACAAAGTGGTATACCACCTCCAGGATGAACACTTCCTCCACAGAAAAAAACATTTTTTATCTTCTTAGAAAAATTTGGATGTCTTAAAAATGAAGAAAACAGATCATTGCTGGATGTTCCATATAAAGAGCCTAAATATGAGTTTGTGTTTTTGTCCAAATCAGCAGGACTATAAACTTTTTCTTTGATCAGCTTTCCCTTGATATCAATATTTAAAACTTTTTCAATTTTCTTGATAATAATTTCTTTTAGAATTTTAATTTCTGAATTCCAGTTTTGATTTGCGTTGTGTGGTGCGTTAACCATAACAAACCAGTTTTCAGAATTTTTAGGTGCGTCATTTTTTACATCCTTGGATGTTATATTTAAATAAACTGTTGGATCATTATAAATTTGTTTTTTTTCAAAAATTGATTCAAATTCTTTTTTGTAATCTGATGAAAAAAAGATATTATGCAAGTCTAAATCAGTTTTTATATTCTTCATGCACCAATAAAAAATTACTGCTGAACTCGATCTCTCAGATTTAAGTGATCGATGACTAATATTATTGCCTAAGAGTTTGGTGTAGAAATGATGAGTGTCTACGTTTGAAATAATATAATTTGACAAGATTTTTTTATCATTATTAATTTCCAAAAATTTAATCTCATTATTCTCAATTTTTAATTTGGTTACCTCACTTTTGAAATGAAATTTAACCCCAATTTTTTTTGCTAGATTAAATAAACTATTTGTTATTTCATGCATTCCACCCTCAGGAATATACGTTCCATAATGATTTTCCAAATGTTGGATTAAGCTCATCATACCAGGTGTTTTGTAAGGAGATGAACCATTGTATGTTGCGTAACGATTAAAAATCTGAATCAAATACTTATTTTTTAACTCCTCACTATTAACCTTACTTAGCGTCTTGTTTATTTGAAAAATATTGACATTAAAAAGTGCTTTAAGAGTATCTATGTTAATATAAGTTGATAGTTTGTGAAGTGATTTTTTTAAAAAAATCTTTTCAGTAAGATTGTATTTCTTTTCCGCTTTTTTTAAATAATTTTTTACACGAGAACTTGGAATATCAAACTCCTTTTCAATCTCTTTAAAAAACTTTTTTTTGTTTGAGTAAGCTGTGAATTTTTTTCCATCATCCCAAAAGTATTTGCAATGAATTTTTTTCTTTTTGTAATTGAAAAAATTTCGGGGATTTTCGTTAGAAATTGTAAAAAGCTCATCTACTAGGTGAGGCATTGTAAATAAAGAGGGTCCTGCATCAAACCTAAAATCACCTAATTTAAAAGTACTTAATTTGCCTCCTGGATAATTATTTTTCTCATAAACATTTACATCAAAACCTTGATTTTTGAGTCTAATTGCTGAGCAAATACCTCCAATTCCTGAACCGATGATAGCTACCTTCATATTTAAAATTCCCGAGTTTTGATATCAATTATTTCAAATCTTGCAAAAAGATCCTCGCTATACCATTTTCTTTCTCTTGTTTTTTTAATGATCTCTGAATGCGCTTTATTTTTATAAGCAAAATCGCTAATAGCCTTATGATTTTTCCAAATACTAAAGGTTGCTTGTGACAAAAGGGGTAATTCGCCTATGCCTTTGTAAAACTCAACTCCATCAGCATTCTTAATTGAATCAGATGCAGATGATACATTTAACCAAAATTCTAATTGTTTACTGAGTTTTATTTTGCCCCTGGTAATAACACCAATTTTATTATTCACATTAGTTTTTTTACTTCTGTTTACTTTAAAAGGATTAATATTGTCCCATAATCCATTTGAAAAAATAGGTTCCATAATGTAATCAACTCTTTTTTTTGCTTTCTTTTTTATTTCTTTAGCATGATTGCTATTTTCAATAAAATCATTTATTAGATCATGTTTTTTCCAAACACACAGTAATGAATAAACATTAAAATCGGGGTAGATAAATCCTCCTTTACCACCTGTCCCAAGCATTTTATAGAATGTTAAATCCTTTTTATTTTGAAAATATTTTTTAGATTCGACCATTTGTTTAAACGCCCAAAACTTATTTGATTCGTAGTGAAAAAATGAAATGGATACCACCATGGTTTTACCATATCAAAATTAATGCTATTCTGTTAATTGAAAATATAATATCTTTATTTTTTAATTAATTTTTTTGAAAAAGAATTACGATTTTATTTTCTGTGGTTATGGTCTATCTTCCTCTGTAATTCTTTTTAAAATGTCAAGTATTGACTATTATTTAGATAAGAGAATCTTAATAATAGAGAGTAAAAAAAAGGATATAAATAAAACATGGTGTTTTTGGGATAATAATAATTCAAAGTGGAATCCTTTTTTGTCTAAAAAATGGTCAAAATTAAACTTTAAAACCAATGATTTAAGTTTAGATTTTGAATTAAATGACATGTCTTATAACATGATAAAGAGTCAGGACTTTTTTAACGTAATTAAAAAAACTGTAAAATCTAAAATGAACGTTGAAGTTTTGTATGATGATGTTTTGTCAATTGATCAGCAAACAAATACTGTTAAAATAAATACTTCAAACAATTCATTTATAACTGACAAAGTTTTTAATAGTATTCCAACTTTTTCCCCTTATAATGAAAATTCAAATTTGAAAATGCTATTACAACATTTTAAGGGTTGGACAATCAAAACAAAAAATAAATGTTTTGATCAAGAAAAGGCAACTATAATGGATTTTTCAATTGATCAAAAAAATGAAACTCGTTTTTTTTATATTCTTCCTGTAAGTTCAGACGAAGCATTGATTGAATTTACGCTCTTTTCAAAGAAAAAATTAAATGATTCTGAATATGACAAAGAAATTTCAAACTATTTATTTAAAGCTGGTATATCAGAATACAAGATTATTAGTAATGAAAAGGGAATAATACCTATGACTTGTTTTGATTATTCAAAATATAATTCTAAAAATCTTATTAACATAGGTACATCCGGGGGTTGGACAAAACCTTCAACTGGGTATACTTTTAAATTTATAGATAAAAAATCAGATCAGTTACTAAAATTTTTAGAAAAAGAAACTGATTTTAGAAAATTTAATAAAAAAACAAGATTTTGGTATTATGACAGAATATTTTTAGACGTTTTGTATTACCAAAATCATCTTGGCTCACATTTATTTGAAAGACTCTTTTTGAAAAATAAAATTGAAAGAATTTTCAGATTTTTAGATGATGAGTCAAATATACTTGATGATTTAAAAATCCTTTTATCATTTCCAAAATACCTATTTACAAAAACTTTTTTTAAGACACTTTTTAATAAATAATATAAAATACTAGAAATCAATTAATTATTATATTCTTATTTAAAGGGACTTTAAATATCAAAATCATAAAAAAACATACTAAATTTTATCAAATCAATAATTTTTGGTATATTTATGGCAAGTCCCGTGTAGACTGGGATTTATAATATAGTCGCGGGTGGAGAGAACGCATCCTGAAAAATCGTTACATATGTTTTAAATTTAAAATGAATGTATGAAGACTTCAAACCTAACTATTCAAAAATATTTAACATACAGAGGAGTTAAATATAATCCAAACAATATTACTAGAGATAATAAAAAGTCATCTAATAATTTGGGAGTTTACAGAGGAGTAAAATTTGCTCTATAAAAAAATAAACTTTAATTGTAATTAAGGCTCTATTATTAGGGCCTTTTTTTATCTAAATTTCAATCTTTAAACATTTTAACAATAAAATCACTGTTACTGGTCTTATAACCCCTGTACATGCCTGGTGAGTTAAATTCCATCATAACATTTCCATTTTTATCTATTCCAATTACACCCCCAGTTGCACCCATATTGCCAACTTTGTCGTGTATTGATATCCGTGCTGCATCTCTCAAGGTTTTGTTTTGATATTCCATCATTGCAGAAATATCATATGCAACTACATTTCTAATAAAATACTCTCCCCATCCTGTTGCAGAAATTCCACATGTTTTATTGTTTGCATAGGTTCCAGCACCTATAACTGGAACATCTCCAATTCTATTCCATTTTTTATTCATCATTCCACCAGTTGAAGTTCCTGCTGTTATATTCCCAGACTTATCAATGGCCACACAACCAACAGTGCCATATTTACTGTCTTTTATTCTTTTGATCTGATTTAGCTGACTTTCTGTTATAAAGTAATCGTTGCTAATTGTTTCTAATCCAACATCTTTCGCAAAATTTTCTGCACCTTCTCCTGATAAAAAAACATGCTTTGATTTTTCCATAACCGCACGTGCTGCTGAAATAGGATTTTTAATGATTTTTAAGGTTGCAACTGCTCCAGCGTTTAAGTCTTGACCTGTCATAATCGAGGCATCCATTTCAACTGTTTCCTCATTTGTTAGTACAGAACCTCTTCCTGCATTGAAAAGTTCAGAATCTTCAAGTATTTTTATAGTTTCTTCAACAGCATCAATACTTTTACCCCCATTCTCAAGAATGGAATACCCAACCTCGAGAGCTTCTCTTAACTTATCCTCATATTTATCTTGTAATTCTTTGGGTGTATTCTCTCTTATAACTGTCCCAGCACCACCATGAATTACTAATGCATAATTATTTATTGATTTTTCACAAGAAAATAAAAGTAAAATGATAATAAATTTTAAATATTTAATCACAGTGAGTTTTTTGTTATAAAGTACCTGTATCCAATAATTAGTAACTGCATTTTTGAGGCTTTATTTAATTCTAATCCATTTTTTGAATAGCTAGGGAGTATTATTTTGTTCAATTTTGCTAGAAGTTGATATATGCTTTTCATTTCTATCGCAATATACAATTCATGTAGTATCTTAGCAAAGTATATGTTAAATCAGCTTTTTTTTCTGATAGTCGGTCTTTTAATGTTAGTTACAGGAAGTAATTATCTTTTAAAATCCTCAGTTGACCTATCACTAAAGTATAAAATTTCAAAAGTAGTTATTGGATTAACAGTGGTTTCAATTGCAACCTCAGCACCTGAACTTTTAATAAGTATAAGTTCAGTTCTGAAAAACTCTAGTGACATTGCAATTTCAAATGTTATAGGCTCGAACATAGCAAATTTCGGTCTTGTTTTAGGTCTTGCACTTTTCTTCTCAAAAATTAAAATCAACTCCAAATTAATATATGAAGATTGGAATTTCTTAATGATTGTAAGTGTGATTTTTTCTCTCTTTGCTTTAACAAAATTAGAAATTAGTAGGATTGAAGGCATAGTACTTTTTACTTTTTTAATTGCGTCTCTGATTTATATTTTTAAAAACTCAAAAGACAATGAGGTAGCCTCAAATGAAAAATACCGTACAAACACCAAGTTGATTGCTATTATAGTTATATCGAGTTTAATGCTGTTTTTTGGATCTGAATTTTTTGTTGATTCATCAATTTATTTTGCAGGTTATTTTGGTGTTTCTGAAAGAATTATTGGTTTAACAATTGTTGCAATAGGAACAAGTCTACCAGAGGTTGTTACAACATTAGTAGCTGTGTTCAAAAAGGAGCTAGACATTTCTGTAGGAAATATTATTGGCTCAAATATTTTTAATATTTTGGCTGTTATAGGGATAACATCGATTATTAAGCCTTTAAAAATTACAAATAAATTAAATCTTCAATTTGATTTATCAATAATGTTTGTTTTCATGTTATTCTTATTTCTTTTTTATTCTTTTTCAAAAACAAAAATATTAGGAAGAATTCATGGAGTTATTTTACTTGGTTCATTCGCCATCTATTACCTCGTTATTATCTAAAAAAAAACACCCCAATCGGGGTGTTTAGTAATTAAAATCTATTAGACTAACTAGACTTTAGCTGATTTAACAGTTTTTATAATTCTAGCTGCGATTTTATAAGGATCACCATTTGATGCAGGTCTACGATCTTCTAGCCATCCTTTGTAGCCTTTCTCTACCGTTATAATAGGGATTCTAATCGATGCTCCTCTGTCAGAAACTCCGTAACTGAATTGCGTGATAGATTGAGTTTCATGCTCACCAGTTAATCTTTGATCATTATATGCACCATAAACAGCGATGTGTTCATTGACAACAGGTCTGAAAGCTTCACAAATAGCTTCATAAGTTTCTTTGGAACCACAATTTCTTAGAGTTGAATTTGAAAAGTTGGCATGCATTCCTGAACCATTCCAATCAGTTGCTCCCAATGGTTTAGGATGATACTCAATCGCTAGACCATAATCCTCGGCTAATCTTTCTAAAAAGTAACGAGCTACCCAAATTTCATCTCCAGCTTTCGCTGCACCTTTTGCAAAAATCTGGAACTCCCATTGACCAGCAGCAACTTCAGCATTGGTTCCTTCAATGTTGATTCCAGCATCGATACATATATCTAAATGTCTATCCATAATTTCTCTTCCGAAAGCATTTTTTCCACCAACTGAACAATAAAATTGACCTTGTGGGGTTTGGTCTTTAGGGAAACCTAATGGCAGGTTGGTTTCAGGATCCCACAAGAAATATTCCTGCTCAAATCCAAACCAAAAATCATCATCATCATCATCAATAGTCGCTCTTCCGTTTGATTCATGAGGTGAACCATCAGAACTTAAAACTTCATTCATAACAATAAACCCATTTTTTCTAACTGGATCAGGATATATTGCAACAGGCTTCAATAGACAATCTGAAGAACCACCAGGTGCTTGTTGAGTTGAACTACCGTCAAAAGCCCATACTGGACAATCTTCTAGTTTACCACTAAAATCTGATACAACTTTTGTTTTACCTCGGAGGCTTTGGGTTGGCTTGTATCCATCCAACCATAAATATTCAAGTTTAGATTTACTCATAATAGATTTATTTAAGATCAAATAAATGTATAGTTATTTTGCAAAAAAAAATGATACGTAATATCAAAGTTTTCCGTTTTTATGAACATCATAATTTTAGTCCTTAAAAATTATTTTTTTATTAATAAATAGACTTAAAATATGTTTTTTCTTCAATAGTAATTAACAAATAAATTGGTCAATTTTTTAAGTAAAAACAATAAGCATTATCTTTGATAAATAATTAGTCTTTTGAATATCGACAACAAATATTATCACAGGGGTGTTTCGTTCGACAAAAAAGATGTTCATGACGCTATAAAGAATATCGATCAAGGTCTATATCCCAATTCATTTTGTAAAATTATTCCTGACATAATTAACAATGACGACGAAATGTGTCTTGTCATGCATGCTGATGGTGCAGGTACAAAATCATCACTAGCTTATGCATACTGGAAAGAAACCAATGACTTGTCTGTTTGGAAAGGAATCTCTCAAGATTCTCTAATCATGAACATTGATGATCTTATATGCGTTGGAGCTACAAAAAATATAGTTGTATCCTCGACAATTGGAAGGAACAAAAAATTAATTCCTGGTAAAGTTCTCAAAGAAATCATTGAAGGAAATGAGAAAGTTATTAAAATGCTAAACTCTTTTAATTTGAATATAATGTCGTCAGGAGGTGAAACTGCTGATGTTGGAGATTTAGTCAAAACAATAATTGTTGATAGTACAGTTTTTACTAGAATGAAAAGAGACGATGTGATTGAAAATAAAATAAAATCTGGTAATGTAATTATTGGCCTTGCCTCATTTGGAAAATCTACGTATGAAGAAGCATACAATGGTGGAATGGGTAGTAATGGGTTAACCTCAGCAAGACACGATGTGTTTAGTAATGAATATAAAAAAAAATATCCCGAAACTTTTGATAATGAATTAACTGAAAATTTAATTTATACAGGATCAAAAAAACTAACTGATCCTGTTGACGGAGTTGAATTAAATGCTGGTAAATTAGTTTTATCACCCACTCGAACCTATGCACCTATAATCGATAAAATATTTCAAAATATTGATAGAAAAAGTATCAATGGCATCATTCATTGCAGTGGAGGCGCACAAACAAAAGTTTTAAATTTTATTGATAGGTTACACATTATAAAAGACGATTTATTTGAAATACCACCACTTTTCAATATGATTCAAGGAGAATCAGGAACAAATTGGAGAGAAATGTATCAGGTTTTTAATATGGGACACAGGATGGAAATATATGTTGATAATAAATATGCAGATGAAATTATATCCATCTCTAAAAGTTTTAATGTTGATGCTAAAATAATTGGTAAAGTTGAAGATTGTGACGCAAAAAAATTAACAATTGTTTCCGAAAAAGGAAAATTTATTTATTGATGTTAGAAAAACTTAAAGCATTAGAGGAAAAATTCAAAGAACTATCTAATTTGATTATTCAACCTGATATAATGTCTGACCAAAAAAAATACGTTAAGATCAGTAAGGAGTACAAGGATTTGAAAGAGATTATCGATAAAAAAACAGAATATGAAAATGTTTTAAAAAATATTGAAGAGGCTAGCGATATTATTAAAAATGAGCATGATAAAGAAATGCTTGAATTAGCAAATGCTGAAATGGTGATCTACAAAGAAAATTTGGTTAAGTTGGAGGATCAATTAAAAGTGTTGTTGATTCCAAAAGATCCTGACGATTCAAAAAATATTGTTATGGAATTAAGAGCTGGTACGGGGGGGGATGAAGCAAGTATTTTTGCTGGAGATTTATTCAGGATGTACTCAAAATATGCTGAAAAACGGGGCTGGAAAGTCAATCTTGTAGACTTTAATGAAGGCACTGCAGGTGGCTATAAAGAAATCATCTTTGAAATAAATGGAGAAAATGTATATGGAACCATGAAGTTTGAATCCGGTGTACACAGGGTTCAAAGAGTTCCCCAAACTGAAACGCAAGGTAGGGTCCATACTTCTGCATCAACAGTCATGGTTTTACCCGAAGCAGAAGAGTTTGATGTTGATTTGGATATGCAAGATGTAAGAATTGAACGGACAACATCGACAGGTCCAGGAGGACAATCTGTTAATACAACCTACTCAGCAATTAAACTTCATCATGAACCTACCGGTATTATTGTAAGCTGTCAAGATCAAAAATCACAACATAAAAATCTTGAAAAAGCTCTTAAAGTACTGAGATCAAGATTGTATGAGCTAGAAATTAGTAAAAGAAAAGAAGAGGATTCACAAAAGAGGAATTTGATGGTATCTTCAGGTGACAGATCTGCTAAAATAAGAACCTACAACTACCCACAAGGAAGAGTTACAGACCATAGAATCAATTTAACCTTGTATGACTTACAAAATATTGTTAACGGAGATATTGATAAACTTGTAGAGGAACTTAAACTTCATAATAATATAGAACTAATGAAAAGTGATAAGCAATGAAATTAAATCAATTAGAGCGCAATATTAAATCTAAAAAATCATTTTTATGTTTAGGTTTAGATACGGATATTGATAAAATACCAAAATATCTATTGAAGCATTCCGATCCTGCATTTGAATTCAATAAGATTTTAATTGATGAGTTAAATAAAAAAATTGTTGCAGTAAAAATCAATACGGCTTTTTATGAAAGTAGAGGAGCATCCGGTTGGACTTCTATGGAAAAAACCATAAAATATCTAAATAAAAATTATCCCGAGCTTTTTACTATTGCAGATGCCAAAAGAGGAGATATTGGAAATACATCAAAAATGTATGCAAAAGCTTTTTTTGAAAACTTAAATTTTGACTCAATAACTCTGTCTCCATACATGGGAGGGGATACTGTAACTGAATTCCTTGATTATGAGAATAAATATCCAATTATACTTGCTTTAACGTCAAATAAGGGCGCTCAGGATTTTCAATTGCCAAATAACTTATTCGAAGATGTTATAGTTAAATCTAAAAACTGGAAAAATTCAGATAAAATTATTTATGTAGTTGGAGCAACAAAATCTGATTTTCTAAAAAAAATCAGAGATATTATACCTGATAATTTTTTATTAATTCCCGGAATCGGTGCCCAAGGTGGAGACGTAGACGAAGTAATTAAATCCTGCACAACGACTGAAAATAAAAAGATATTGATCAACATATCTAGATCAATAATTTATGCAGGAAATAACGAAAACTTTGTTATTGAGGCAGTAAAAAAAGTCGATGAATTTAATAGTTCTATTAATTTTAAATAAAAAGGGCCGTTACCGGGAAGTAACAGCCCTTTATAATTAGAAAAAATTAAAACAACTAACTAAAAATTATAAATTTTCTAATTATTTTACACTGAAATCAGCGTATGCACTAGTACCATGCTCAGCAATATCAAGACCTTCAGCTTCTTCAGCTTCAGATACTCTAAGACCTACTAAGGCTTTTACTATCAATACAATTAAACCAGCTCCAATGCAACAGAATATACCAGCTAACCCAATGACAGCAGCTTGGATAGCAAGTTGAGTTCCACTTGCTAAGCCACCAAAAATACCTACTGCTAGAGTTCCCCACATACCACAAAATAAGTGAACAGGGATGGCTCCAACAGGGTCATCAAGTTTTGCTTTATCCAGTAGATAAACGCCACCAAGAACAATTGGACCAGCAACTATACCAATCAGGATTGCTTCATAAGGTAACATTTGATCTGCTCCAGCTGTAATTCCAACTAATCCCCCTAGAACACCGTTCATGAACATTGTAATATCTAAGGTTCCGTATACTAATTTAGCAGTTAATGCACAGGCTATTCCACCTGCAGCTGCTGCTAAACATGTTGTTACTAAAGTTAGAGATGTTAATGCTGGGTCAGCAGATAATACTGAACCTCCATTAAATCCGAACCATCCTAACCATAGGATTAGTACTCCAGCTGCTGAAAGAGGTAGATTTGAACCAGGAATCGCCACTGGATTTCCATCTTTGTCAAACTTACCTTTTCTAGCGCCTAAGAAGAATATTATGATTAGAGCTCCCCAACCACCTACAGAGTGTACCAAAGTAGAACCTGCAAAGTCATAGAAACCCAATTCAGAAGCCCATCCGCCTCCCCATTGCCAAGAACCAACAATAGGATAAACAATAGCAACATACAAAGAAGCTATTAATATGAATGAGAAAATTTTAATTCTTTCAGCGACAGCTCCAGATATAATTGTAGCGGCAGTAGCAGCAAACATAGCTTGGAACAAAAAGTCTGTCCAGTATGTATAGCCACCGTCAGCATAAGTTAACTGATCGTAACCTTCACCTGGATCAATGAAAGGCCCAGCAAAGCCAACCGTTCCACCCATGACAAAGTCACCAGGATACATGAGGTTGAAACCTACTAAGTAATATATAATAATACCAGCTGTGATTACGAAAAAGTTTTTAAACAATATGTTGACAGTATTTTTCTGTTGTGTTAATCCAATCTCAAGGAAAGAGAATCCAAGGTGCATGAAAAACACAAGAAACGTACATACCATCATCCATACGTTGTTTGTAGTTAATAATTCCATATATATTTATTTTATAGTTATTGTTTAGAGTTATAGACTAAATCCAAAAACTAGAAATGCAGCTTCTGCATCTGGGTTGTAAATAAATGACCCAAATACTGGCAATGAATAGTCTTCAGTAATAACGATATCTTTAGATCCGCTTAGTGAAATATTGACTAAACCACTGTCACCACCTGCATAAAAAGCCCCAGCACCATCACTACCATAACCAATTCCTACGCCTACAGGGCCAATTGGAAATCCAGCTTCGATATATAATGCTTCTAGATCAGTAAAATATCCGACTGTTAAGTCTACAGGACCTAAACTTGTAGAACCGCTAACTTCGATGTCCCCATCAAAAACGCCTCCTGCAGAATAAGTTCCATCAGCACCAGGAAAAGAGTAATTAGTTACTGTTAAAGCAAGTGGACCAAAGTCATAAGAAACCCAAAGGTCTAACTCATTACCGCTTGCATCGTCGTTGAGACCAAAGCTTCCCCAGATACCACCTGTAAGGTTACCAGCGCCAAGCTCCATCCAAGGTTGAACATGTGGCCCTGTACCAAATTGAGTACCTCTCCAGACGTAAGAACTAGCTACATCAGCTCCGAAGTCTTGAGATTTTATTTCCTGTGTGGGAGTAAAACAAAAGATTAAACTCACAAGGAATAAATTGTATTTAATAAGTGTTTTCATAATTATAATTATTTATTTACTTAAATGTATTTTATTTTATAAATCAGCAATGTTGATAAGTCTTCTATTGCTATATTTTTATGGAATTTTAAATTTTCAAGTCCAATACCTGAGTAATTCATAAAAATTATAGCCCTAAATTTTTAATATAATATTTGAAGGTATTTAATAGTCTGTTTTACAAGTATTTACTTATTTTCACACCCATATATACAAATAAAATACCTATTGTAATGCTTAATAATAAGTAAGAAAAAAAATAAAAAAGCTGGTTATTATTAATTAATGTCAAACCTTCTTGACTGAATGATGAAAAAGTAGTAAACCCTCCACAAAAACCAACAGTAAACAAAATTAAAAGAGAGGAATTGAATTCAGAGTTTTTAATAGACCAACCAAGAGCCAAACCAATTAAAAAACATCCCAATAGATTAGCTATAAAAGTCGGGTAGGGGAAATCAAATTTTTTTAAATAAATGATTTCAGAAATAAGGTATCTACAAACAGATCCCAAACCGCCGCCAATAAAGATCAATAATATATTTTTAATCATTAACAAGTTTTTTTAGAACCAAAAGCAATGAAAAAAAAACTATGAAGCCAATTAAAACCCAATGCACTCCTTTGTAAGTATTTTTAAGAAATTTTAAATCTTTTCTATAGGTATAAATAATAATAATCGTAAAAGTAATTACAAAAAAAATAGCAAAAACCAGTTGTCCGGATGTAAACATGGATCAAATATAGCTTAACTATCTAGATCCTAAGCTAGTCCAATCGTCAATATCTTTCACTTCCCATTCAGAATTTGACGTACTGGTACCAGATGAATTTTCCCAATTTGAATTTCCCTTATTGATTGATGATTTTCTAACAAGTGTATGATCCTTGGTTGCACCAGTTACCCCTGCGACATTCCATCCGGCAGGTCCTGGGTCAGAGCTTTGAACACCAATAACATCTAAAATAACAGTATAGTTTCCTGACGAGTCAATTCCAAATATAGCGACAGCGTCATTTCCATTATAGTGTACTGGACTTTCATAGGGCAAAGCTAAGTTGGCCTTATCCAATATTGCTTGGTCAGCTGCATCAGCTGCAATAATGTAAAAAGAATTTGCAGCTAATGTGCCAGTTAGGGCCAGTTCTCGTTCGCCATTGTCACCCCACGCAGTTCCATTGTTTGTACCTTTGATTTGATAATTGGATAAATTCACTGAGGAGGAGCTAGGGTTATATATTTCCACATATTTATTATTGCTAGATCCCTCAGCATATTCAGAAAAGAAAAGATTTATCAGCTGTCCGTCAGAACCATTATTTGGATCACTGATATCGGAGCTATCATCAGAACTGTCACTGCACGCAAAAAGAAATAATATAAAAATTAAAAAAAATCTTTTCATAGTGCTATGCTGTTAGTCTATTGTATGACCACCCAAGTATGTCCAAGTGTTTTGTGGATATACAATCCACTCAGAGTCACTTTCACTAGTTCCTCTAGAGGCATCCCAGTCTGAATTCCCCTTTTTTACACTGGGTTTTCTAACAAGTGTGTGTTCTTTTGTTCCATTGGTTGTTCCTGCTACATCCCAACCAGATCCAGGATCACCTTGCCAGTCACCAAGAACGTCTATTACTGTGAAGTTAAACCTAGTTCCTTTCACTAATTTAAACCCATCATCACCATTTGACAAATACCTAAATAGGTGATCTGCTTTTGCAACAATTGATGCATCAGCAGAAGGGTTAGCAATAACATAAACACCACCAGCTGCAATTTTAGCACCTGCCGGGAACTCATTCCAATATTCAAAGTCACCAGGTGTGGTTGGAGCATTGGAAACATTTGGAAATGCATACTCTGTTAAATCAACTTCAGCACCTGTTGGATTATAAATTTCTAAGTATTTGTTGTTACTTGTACCTTCAGCATATTCACTAAAAAATATAGTAGTGGTTACAACTGGATCTGGATCAGGTGCATCAGGAAGTGTGATTGATGCTGTTCCAATATTGCTGTCGTACTCACCATCATTGGCTTTGAAAGTAAAGGAATCAGACCCATACGCATTAGCGTTTGGTGTGTAGGTAGCCGTACTGCCACTTAAACTTACGGAACCTTTGGAGGGTTGTCCAACAATTGAAAACGTGATGCTATCTCCCTCAGGATCAGATCCAGTTAAAGTAATCGCTATTGCAGAACCGTCTGAAGTTGCTGATACATTATTAACGGTAGGAGGGTTGTTCACATTTCCAGTAATTGTGATTGTAATGTTGGCTATATTACTAACATTATTTTCCGAATCGTATACTCTGTATGAAAAATTATCTACACCATTTGTATTGTCGTTGGGTGTATAAGTTAAAACATCACCTGAGACTGAGCCAGTTCCCAAACTAGCGTAAGATTCAAGTGCATAAATTATACTGTCGCCATCAGGATCTTGTCCTAATAATTTAACAGTAATTGTTGCTCCTCCATCAGTAAGACCGGTTACATCTTCAGCAGTTGGATTGGCGTTGTCATCAGGGGAACATGAAATAAAAATAAAGATTGATAATAATAATAGTGAGTATATATTTTTCATTGTGTGAGTACTTATAATTTAATTACAATAAATATATTTTTTTTTTGCAAACTATGATGTTAATAAATCTTTATTTATTTCACTTTTGAGGATTTTAAATTTTTAGACAAAAAATCTGTAGATATCAACAAAATATTCCACCCTATTATTTTAATTTTATAATTAATAAAAATTATTTCACATGAAAAAACAGTTGAATGCAGTTAAAGATTTCCATGATACATTTGGTTTGAATTATAATGATTCTCCAACAGTAGATTTGGGAAAAAAAATTATTGAGTTAAGATTTAATTTAATGAAAGAGGAAAATGAAGAGTATATTGAAGCTGCAAGAAATAATGATATTATTGAAATAGCCGATGCTCTTGGAGATATGCTTTATATTTTGTGTGGGACAATAATTGAGCATGGAATGTCTGACATCATAGAGGATGTTTTTGACGAGATTCAAAAAAGCAATATGAGCAAATTGGGATCAGATGGAAAACCAATATATAGAGAAGATGGTAAAGTCATGAAGGGTCCTAATTATTTTAAACCAAACTTTTCAAAATTTTTCAGTTGATTTTATATTTCCAATTTTCAAAATCATTGGATATATTGTATTGGATGTTGTTTAATTTTTCTTTAAGAAAACTTGATATTGAATTTTTTTCAGAATTGAGTGTATACAATTGATCTCTGTGTCCAAAGGATTTTATCGGCAAGACGACAACTGCTGTTCCGCTTCCAAATATTTCTTTTAAATTTCCTGATTTATGCTCTTTTATAATTTCATCAATCGTAATTTCTCTTTCATAAACATCAATCCCATAAAACTTAGCAAGTTCGATTATGCTTTTTCTTGTTATTCCATCTAGAATACTATCAGAAGTTGGCGAAGTGATTAGTTTATTACCAATAACAAAAAATAAGTTCATTGTACCAGCTTCCTCAATTGCATTGTGATTATTTGAATCAGTCCATATAATTTGTTGAAATCCCTGTTCAATTGCTAGTTTAGTAGGGTAGAAGGCAGCTGCATAATTTCCAGCAGCTTTTGCATAACCCACACCACCCTTAGCAGCTCTGCTGTATTTTTCTTCAATCTTGACACTAATTTCCATGTCACCGTAATAGGATTTACTAGGGCTACATATGATTAGGAATGTATATTCATTAGCTTCAGATGCATTGATTGAGGGCTCAGATGCATAAACAAAAGGTCGAATATATAGAGCATTTCCAAAACCTTTTTTTATCCATTCAGAATCAATTTTTAACAATTTATTCAAACCATTAAAAAATATTTTTTCATCAATTTCAGGAATAGCTAATCTTTGGGAAGACTTATTAAATCTTTTAAAGTTTTCGTCAGGTCTGAATAGAAATAAATCATCATCTTCGCTTTTAAAACACTTCATTCCTTCAAAAATTGCTTGTCCATAGTGAAGTACTCTTGCGGAGGGGCTTACTGAAATATTTTTATAAGGTCTAATTTCACCAGACGACCATTTTCCATTTTTATATTCAGAAATAAACATGTGATCGGTAAAAATTTTACCAAATGTTAGATTTGTAAAATCCACATCGTCTATTCTTGATTTTTCAATAAGATTAATTTTCATCTAATAATGTTGTGATATAAAATTACAAATTAACTTTGTATCAATTCAATCTTGAAATGAAATTTCTAATAACAGGTGGAACAGGGCTAATCGGAAAAAATATTGTCCAATTATTGATCAGAAATAATCATCATATTAATATTCTTTCTCGAAAGGAAAAAGACAATTCAGAAAATTTAAGTTTTTTCAAATGGAACCCTAAAAGACAAACGGTTGATTATGATTCAATTAATGATGTTGATATTGTCATTAATCTCGCTGGTGAAAATATTTTTGGTTTGTGGACAAGCTCAAAAAAAGAGAGGATATTAAAATCAAGACTTCAGTCTCTAAAACTCTTAAAAAAATTAATAAAACACAGACCAAATAAAGTCAAGCAAATAATTTCTGCATCTGCAATTGGCATTTTTCCAAATTCTCAAGAAGCTGTTTATAATGAAGATTCAGATTTAGTGGGAAAAACATTTTTAGCCAATGTTGTTAAACAATGGGAAAAAGAAATTGAGTCTTTCAAAGAATTTAGAATTGCTATTACAACCATAAGAATAGGTATGGTTTTTAGTGAACTTGGTGGCATTATAAAAGTTTTAAGATTTATTTTGAATTCTAGAATTTTATTCCTTGTTGGAAATGGTAATCAAAAAATTTCCTGGATTCACATAGAGGATCTTTCAGAAATTTTTTACAAATTATCATTAAAAAACTACAACGGTTTAATTCATGCAGTAAATAATAACCCAACAACTATGTTGGATTTACTTAAAAAACTCTCTGATAATTACAGCTTTTGTTTTAAAATCTTTACTCCAAATATAATTTTGAAATCATTGTTTAAAGTTTTTTTTATGAAAGATTTTTATGATGATATTGTAAATTCAAGTAAGAATGTTGTTTCTACGGAGATGAAAAAAATAAGTCATAAGTTCAAGTATATTGAGTTAAATGATTTGTAAAAAACCATGACATTTTGGCAATTTAGTTTTATTGGCAGTAAATTTGAATAAATCTTAACATGCCCGAAAAAAATAAAAAAACTGCAACTAAAAAACCTACTTTAAAGGACCAAATTAAATCATTAAATAATGATATTGAATCTGAAAAAGACAAGTATTTAAGACTATTTGCCGAGTTTGAAAATTTTAGAAAAAGAACTTCTAAAGAGAGGATTGAGTTATTCAAAACTGCATCAAAAGAGCTAATGTCAGCTTTATTGCCGGTACTGGATGATATGGATAGAGCATTAAAAGAGTTTGAGAAAGACAATAATGTTGATTATACCGGTTTCAAATTAATACATAACAAGTTTTACGACACCCTAGTAAGCAATGGTTTATCAAAAATTGACGTTAGTGCAGGAACAACATTTGATGCTGAAAAACACGAAGCTATTACTCAAATTAAAGCTCCATCCAAAAAAATGGTTGGTAAAATAATTGATGTGGTCGAAAATGGTTATTTAATAGGTGATAAAATTTTAAGATATCCTAAGGTTGTAGTTGGAAATTAAAAATGAAGGAGGATTATTATAAAATATTAGGTTTAGATAAAAACGCAACTGACTCAGAAATTAAGAAGGCGTACAGAAAATGCGCTATTAAATATCATCCTGATAAAAATCCAGGAGATAAAAAAGCTGAAGAAAAATTTAAAGAAGCTGCAGAAGCCTATGAGGTATTAGGAAACCCCGAAAAGAAATCAAAATATGATCAATTTGGACATTCAGCCTTTCAAGGTGGCGGTTTTGGTGCTGGTGGTATGGATATGGAAGATATTTTTAGTCAATTTGGAGATATATTTGGAAGTGCTTTTGGTGGATTTGGTGGATTTGGTGGTTCATCTAGATCTAGAACCAGTAAAGGAACTAACCTTAGGATTAAAGTTTCATTAACAATTGACGAAATAGCAAATGGCACAAATAAAAAAATTAAGGTAAAAAGAAAAGTTCAAGCTCCAGGGATAGAATATTCTACCTGCCATGTTTGCAATGGTACGGGTCAGGTTACTAAAATAACCAATACAATATTAGGGAGAATGCAATCTACTTCAATTTGTAACAATTGCGGTGGAACTGGTAAGATTGTTACAAAAAAACCACCTGGTAGTGACTCAAATGGTCAAATTTTAGTAGAGGAAACAGTTGATGTTAAAATTCCAGCAGGGGTTGAGGATGGAATGCAGTTGAGAGTATCAGGAAAAGGAAATGATCCAGTTTCTGATGGAATTAGCGGTGATCTTTTAATATTAATTGATGAAAAAGAAGACTCCAATTTAAAAAGAGAAGGAAACAACCTTCACTTTGATTTATATATAAGTATCTCTGATGCAGTTCTTGGCGCAAGTAAGGAAATTGATGTTGTTGGAGGAAAAGTTAGGATCAAGTTAGAACCTGGTTTACAATCTGGAAAAATTTTGAGATTGAAAAATAAAGGACTAAAAGCTCTGAATGGACCCGTTGGTGATTTATTGGTTCATGTTAATGTTTGGACGCCAAAAACAATGAACAAACAACAAAAAGAATTTTTTCAACAAATGAAAGATAGTGAACATTTCAAGCCAAACCCCGATAAAAATCAAAAATCCTTTTTTGATAAAGTGAAAGATATGTTTTCTTAAGTTTGTAAAAAAAACAATGCCAAATATATTAATTGTAGAAGACGAAGAAGCTATTCGAAGAGTACTAAAAAAAGTACTTACAGAAGACGATAATAAAAATAAAATTATTGAGGCATCTGATGGGGTAGAAGCAATAAATAAAATTAAATCAGAAAATCTTCAACTTGTAATCTGTGATATTAAAATGCCAAAAAAAGATGGCATTGATGTTTTAAATTTTCTAAAAACGTTTGATGATAAAATCCCTATAATAATGATTTCCGGTCACGGTGATTTAAAGACCGCAGTTATGGCCATGAGAAAAGGTGCATTTGATTTTATTGAAAAACCACCAGATCTGAATAGTTTATTATCGTCTGTTAGAGAATCTTTAAAAAATAAAGTTCAGCTAAAAAAGAAATCAAATAAGCAAACCAAACAAACAAAATATGATATTGTTGGTGAATCAAAAAAAATACTAGAGTTAAAACAAATAATTGAAAAGATCTCTCCAACCAATGCAAGAGTAATGATTTTAGGTCCAAATGGTTCTGGAAAGGAACTTGTTGCAAGACAAATTCATAATAATAGTCTAAGATCTGATGGACCATTCATAGAAGTAAATTGTGCTGCCATTCCATCTGAATTGATTGAAAGTGAATTATTCGGTCATCTAAAAGGATCTTTCACTTCTGCCCACAAGGATAGAGTTGGTAAGTTTGAGGCTGCAAATAATGGAACAATTTTCTTGGACGAAATAGGTGATATGAGTTTATCAGCTCAATCAAAAGTATTAAGGGCGATTCAAGAAAGTAAAATTCAAAAAGTTGGTAGTGAAAAAGATATTTTTGTAGACTCCAGAATTATTGCAGCAACAAATAAGGATTTAAAAACACTAATTAAAGAAAATAAGTTCAGAGAAGACTTGTATCACAGAATAGCTGTTATAGAGCTAAATGTACCAAAATTAGATGACAGAAAAGATGATATAATTCTTTTAGTTGATCACTTTTTAGAGCAATTATCCAATGCCAACGAGAATGAAATTTTCACCATGGATTCTAAGGCAGTCAAATTACTAACCACCTTTTCATGGAAAGGTAACGTTAGAGAACTTAGAAATGTGATAGAAAGACTAACAATTTTATCAGAAAATAATAATATTAATTCTGATGATGTTAAGAAATTTTCTGGAAAATAATAATGAGAATTACAGTAATTTTTCTTTTCACACTTACGCTTTCTTCACAAACCGATGAAAAGGTTATTTCATCAATTTTTTCAAAAGCTTTAACTGAGAGTAAATCATACAATTGGTTGGATCACCTATCAAATCAAATTGGGGGAAGGCTTTCTGGATCACTTGAAGCTCAAAAAGCAGTTGAGTGGTCTAAAGATGAGCTTGATAAACTCGGTTTTGATGATGTTTATTTACAACCTGTTATGGTTCCAACATGGATACGTGGTCCCAAAGAATTTGCATTAATTGAAACTGAACCTGGAATTACTTTTAATGTTAATATTACTGCCCTTGGTGGGTCAGTTGCTACCCCATCAGTTGGTTTAAAAGCAAATGTTGTTGAGGTAACTGATCTTGAAGAGCTCAAGGGGCTGGGAAAAGAAAAAATTGATGGTAAAATTGTTTTTTTTAACAGACCAATGGACCCTACATATATTAGCACTTTTACATCATATGGTAAAGCTGTTGATCAAAGAGCTGTTGGCACTATGGAAGCATCAAAATATGGTGCGATTGGTGTGATTGTAAGGTCAATGACGCTTAGGGTTGATGACTTTCCTCACACAGGTGGTTTAACGTATGGAAACCTACCAAAGAGTAAGAGAATACCAGCTGCTGCAATCAGTACTAAAGGAGCTGATAAATTAAGTGACCTACTCAAAATAAAACCTAATTTAAAATTTCTCTTTAGGCAACAAAGCAAAACCATTAGAGATTCTCAATCTTATAATGTAATTGCAGAAATCAAAGGTTCTGAATTCCCGAACGAAGTTATTTTGGTTGGAGGTCACCTAGATTCTTGGGATATTGGTGATGGAGCTCACGATGACGGTGCAGGGGTTGTTCACTCAATGGATTTACTTAACATTTTTAATAAAATATCTTACAAACCAAAAAGAACAATAAGAGTTGTTTTATTTATGAATGAAGAAAATGGAGGAAGAGGTTCAAACAAGTATAAAGAGATAGCTGACCGAGATGGAGTTAATCATATATTTGCGATAGAATCTGATGCCGGGGGTTTTAGACCCCTCGGTTTTTCTTTTACTTGCAGTGACAGTAATTTTTTGAAGATTTTAGAGTGGAAAAAACTTTTTGCACCATATTTTGTTAATGTTTTCATCAAAGGCGGTAGTGGTGCAGATATATCCAATCTAAGAAAACCAGACAATATTTTAGCAGGTTTGAGACCAAATTCTCAAAAGTATTTTGATTATCATCACACTGAAATTGACACTTTTGAAAATGTTAACAAAAGAGAATTAGAATTGGGTTCAGCAGCTGTAGCCTCACTGGTTTATTTATTTGATAAATACGGCATTCGGAATTAATGTTCGATAAATTAAAAAGCCTGGATATAGACTTGTTAGTCTTTCTTAACAATTTAGGAAGTGAACAGTTTGATTTTTTATGGCTCATAATAACAAACAAATACACTTGGATACCACTTTATTTCTCTTTAATATATCTACACTTTAATTCTATAAGGTTAAAAATTAGATCAATTTTTTTATTTTTCTTTGTTATTGGACTATTGATTTTATTTACAGATCAGTCTAGTAATTTGTCTAAGCATTTTTTTGAAATTTTACGTCCTTGTAACGATGAATCTGTTTCAAGACTTATTAGAGTAGTTAAGACGGGTTGCGGAGGTTTGTATGGGTTTTTCTCAGCTCACGCAGCAAATTCTTTTGCTATAGCAACTTTCTTTTATTTCACACTCAATAAGTACAACAGAATAGGAAAACTTCTCTTCATATGGGCAACAGTAGTTTCTTACAGTAGGGTTTACTGTGGTGTCCATTTCCCCTCAGATATTGTAATTGGTGGTGCATATGGATTAATTGCAGGATACATAGCTTATATTTTTTATCAAAATCTGATGAAGAATCAGTCTTTTTTCAGTAAATCAGAATAATTAGATTTAAATTTTTCAATTCTAGGGACAGATACATTCCATATGTAAGGATTGTTTGGGTTTTTTATTTTGTAATCTTGATGATAACTTTCTGCCAAATAAAATATTTCAAAATTCTTAACCTCTGTAACAATTTGGTTATATACTTTATTGTCAAGTAATCTTTTGATTTCTTTTTCAATTATAATCTTTTCTTCATTAGTCTCGTAAAAAGCAATAGATCTGTAGTGTGGCCCAATATCTGGCCCTTGTTTGTTTAGAGTTGTTGGATCGTGTGAGGCAAAAAAGACTTCTACGAGTTTTGAAAAACTTATTTGATTAGGGTTGTAGGATACTTTTATACTTTCTGCATGACCTGTTTTTCCAGTAAGAACTTGCCTGTATGATGGGTTTTTCAGCCAACCACCAGAGTATCCTGAAACGACATCATTAACGCCCTCTAAGCTCTCATATATAGATTCTACACACCAAAAACAACCAGATGCAAAATATGCATTCTTTAGTTCAGTTTGTCCGTAAGAAATTGATAAAAAGAAAAATATTAAAAATCGGACTTTAAACTTCATTTATTACACTTATTATTTTTCTTGAGTAATTGACCCAGGAGAATTTGTTTTTGAGGTGCTTGAGATTTTCAAAATTAAAATTTTTATCATTTAAAGCATAATTGATAACCTTACTCATGCTTTTAACATTAGCTTCACAAATATATCCATTTCTAGAACTTATAAATTCTCCTATTCCACCAACTCCAGTAGTTACAATTTTCTTTTCAAAACCTATTGAAAGAGCAGTTACGCCACTTTGAGATGAAGTTTTGTTAGGCTGAATAACTAAGTCTGCAATTGAAAACCAATGATTAATAATATTTCCCTCCACATACTCATCAAAAATTTTAATATTTTTTTCAATCCCTAGCGTCTTAATTTGACTTAAATATTTTTTCTTATCACTATAAAATTCACCAACAATCAGTAATATTAACTTTTGATTTTTTTTTACTAGCTCAGCCATTGACTCGATTAAAAGGTCAAGACCTTTGTAGTCTCTCACCAAACCAAAATGTAATATATATCGATAATTTGAATCTAATTTTAAAATTTTTAAAGACTCATCTCTATTAAGTATCTTGTTATTTTTAATTGGGTGGTATAATTGTTTAATCAGTAAACTATTTGAACAAATTTTTTTTAATGAATTGGTTGAGTTTTTTGACAGAGTAATTGCAATATCAAGAGAATTTAGATAAAACTTTAGCATAGGATAATCTAAGGGGAATCTCTCGTGTGGAAGAACATTATGAATTATACCAACTTTTTTTATAGATTTTTTACTATATCTGTTTATAATTCCAAAAAGAAATGATACCACAGGGTTCCAGTGTGTAGTGATAATTGTATCAATCTCTTTTTCATTAATTATTCTAATAACTTTTTTATGGTCAAATGGATTATAAATATTAAAATTTTGAAAATTTTTATCATTAGTTCTTGATTTTATAAACTGTGATTTTCCAGGAAAAAGAAAGTTTGGGTAATTTTTTTTTAGTGATATAACGAAAACATTACATAAATCTTTTAGATTTTTATACGATATATAATTAAATTCTGAAATACCACCTCTTAGTGGTGGGTGAGGACCAATAATTAAAATTCTTTTATTGTTCTTCAACTATTATCCAGTTTCCGGAGTTAATAAGGTTTTGAGCCTGTTTAAACTTTAGTTCTTTTTTTTCACCGCTTTGCATATTTCTGACAGTCACCCTTTCATTTCTTCCTATTTTTCTCTTTTCTCGAGTTATTGTTTCAACCATATTATTTTTTTGAGAAACATTGCCACCAATATCTCTGTTTCGCCTGGCTAGCTCATCACTGTTTAGAACTTCCTCTTTTGAGGTTTTATAAGCTTGTTGTCTTCTTGTCTGTCTATCTTCTTTAATTTCATCTGGATCTCTACTTGGTAAGTCAGCCTTCATTAAAAAGGTTAATATATCCTTATTTAAATTATCAATCATTGAGAAAAAAAGCTCTTTTGCCTCAAACTTATAGATAAGAAGTGGATCTTTTTGCTCATGAACAGCCAATTGAACTGATTGTCTAAGTTCATCCATCTTTCTGAGATGGGTTTTCCATGTTTCATCAATAATAGCCAACGATATATTTTTTTCGAAATCATCAATTAACTTCTTTCCTTTTGAATCATAAGCACTTTTTAAATTAGTAACAATATTCATTGTTTTCTTTCCATCAGTAAAAGGGACAACAATTCTCTCATATCTATTTTTAGGGTTTTCATGTACATTTTTAATTATTGGAAAAACCTTATTTATATTTTCTAGATTTTTTCTTTCATAATTTTCTAATATACTTTTGTATAGGCTATTAACTAGTTTGACCTCATCCTGTGATTCAAATTCATTTTTACTTATAGACGATGTAATTCCAAAACATCTTATTAAATTAAATTCAAAGTCCTTAAAATCATTTTTATTTTTAGCATCTAAGTAAATACTTTCAGCACTTTCAAAAATCATATTTGCAACATCAACTTTTAACCTATTTACATCTAAAGCATTCTTCCTCTTCTTGTATATCACTTCTCTTTGCATATTCATTACATCATCATATTCAAGAAGTCTTTTTCTTATGCCAAAGTTGTTTTCTTCAACTTTTTTTTGTGCTCTTTCGATCACAGAGTTCATCATCGAATGTTCAAGTACATCACCTTCTTTGTGACCCATTCTATCCATCATTTTCGAAACTCTTTCAGTTCCAAATAACCTCATTAAATTATCTTCTAGTGACACAAAAAATTGAGTACTCCCAGGATCACCCTGTCTACCGGATCTTCCTCTTAACTGTCTGTCGACTCTTCTAGAATCATGTCTTTCAGTTCCGATTATTGCTAATCCACCCTTGTTTTTTATGTTATCTGAAATTTTAATATCTGTTCCACGTCCAGCCATATTAGTTGCTATAGTAACTATACCACTTTTTCCTGCCTCTGCCACTATATCAGCTTCTTTCTTATGTAATTTTGCATTTAGTACATTGTGATGAATTTTTTTTCTTGTTAGCATTCTTGAGAGTAATTCAGAAATTTCGACTGATGTTGTACCAATAAGAACTGGTCTCCCAGAATTTGACAATTCTGCAACACAATCTATTACGGCGTTGTATTTCTCTCTTTTTGTTTTGTATACTAAGTCGTTTCTGTCATCTCGAATTACAGGTTTATTCGTAGGAATTTCGGTAACTTCAAGTTTATATATATCCCAAAATTCACCTTCTTCTGTAACTGCTGTTCCTGTCATACCTGACAATTTTCTGTACATTCTAAAGTAGTTTTGTAAAGTTATTGTGGCGAACGTTTGGGTAGCATCCTCAATTTTTACATTTTCTTTAGCCTCAATTGCTTGGTGCAATCCGTCTGAATATCTTCTTCCTTCCATTATCCTACCAGTTTGCTCATCAACAATCATTACTTTGTTGTTCATCAAAACATATTCAATATCCTTTTCAAATAAAGTATATGCTTTTAAAAGCTGATTCATAGTGTGAATTCTTTCACTTTTCTCATTAAAATCATTAAAAATTTTATCTTTTTTCTCTGCTTCCTTTTCACTTGAGTAATTTTCATTTTCAATGTTTGCAATCTCGGAAGATAAATCAGGAAGAATAAAAAAATTAGAGTCATTTATATTATCAGATAAATGATCTATCCCCTTATCTGTTAACTCTATTTGATTGTTTTTTTCATCAATTGTAAAATATAAATCTGCATCAACCTTTGGCATTTCCCTATTATTATCTTGCATGTAAAAGTTCTCTGTTTTAAGAAGAGTTTGTTTTACTCCCTCTTCACTCAAAAACTTTATAAGGGCTTTGCTTTTTGGTAAACCTCGGTAAGCTTGTAAAAGTTTAAATCCTCCATTTTCATTATCTCCTGACATTATAAGTTTTTTTGAATCTGATAAGATTTTAGTAACAAGCTGTTTTTGAGTTTGAACTAGGGAAGAAATTTTGGGTTTTAATATTTCAAATTCGTGATTATTTCCTTTTGGGACAGGTCCAGATATAATTAGTGGAGTTCTAGCATCATCAATTAATACAGAATCCACTTCATCTACTATAGCATAACTGTGTTTTCTCTGAACTCGATCCACATTTCTGTTTGCCATATTATCACGCAAATAATCGAATCCAAATTCATTATTTGTTCCATATGTTATATCAGCCAGATAAGCATTTTTTCTTTCAATTGAGTGAGGTTTATATTTATCAATACAATCAATTCTAAATCCATGAAACTCAAAGATTGGTGCCATCCATGTGCAATCTCTTTTTGCCAGGTAGTCATTTACAGTAACCAAGTGAACACCATTTCCTGTTAGTGCATTTAAAAATACAGGTAATGTAGCAACAAGTGTTTTTCCCTCACCAGTTTGCATCTCTGCTATTTTTCCTTTATGAAGTGCAATTCCTCCAATCAATTGAACATCATAATGGACCATATCCCAAATAATTTCTTTTCCAGCAGCGTCCCATGTGTTACTCCAAATTGCTTTACCATTTTTTATTGAAACATAATTTTTGGTATCAGCATACTCAGCGTCCATATCAGAGGATGAAACCTCAATATATTTATTTGAAGCAAATCTTTTTGCAGTTTCTTTGACCAGGGCAAAGGCAGTGGGTAAGATTTTATCTAACAATAAATCTAATTGATCAAGGTATTCACCTTCAATCTTATCAATTTTATTGTAATTTTTTTCATTTTCATCTATGTTGGTTGATTTTGAAATTATTTTTTTTATTTCATCAATTTTACTTTGGAATGGTTTTTTTAAATCTGTAATTTGTTTTTTTAAATCAGTTTTTACTGATCTAAGCTGATCATTATTAAGTTTTTCTAAATCAAATCCTTTTTCATGAATTTTCTTAACAATGGGTTCGGCTTCCCTTAAATCTTTCTTGGACTTATTGGGAATAAATACTTTAAGAATAGAATTTAATAAGCTCATCAGTTATTGATGATAAATTTAATGAAAAAACGCTTGCTAAGTAATTGATTTTTGGAAATTAATATTCTTCCTCATTCCAGAGGTAATCTTCTTGTGTTGGAAAATCTGGCCAAATGTCTTGAATTGAATCGTAAACTTCACCATCTTCATCTTCAATTGCCTGTAGGTTTTCAACAACTTCAAGGGGAGCGCCAGTTCTTATTGCATAATCAATAAGTTCATCCTTGTTAGCTGGCCATGGTGCATCGCTTAGATATTGTGCTAGTTCTAGAGTCCAATACATTGGTAATAATTTTTTTGCAAAAATAATTTTTTAATTCTCTTGTGCAATAATTTGTTGAAAAATTAACAAAAATTATTTTTTTGTGTCAAAACTCTTGAGAAAAAAAATGCAGTTAATATTATAATAAAAAATAAGGAGATCCTGTAAATAAAATCACCATAAATAGTGTAAAAAGTTATTTTATTATTAGAACCAATTCTCTGGTTTATCAAGCCCTCCTCTTCGTACGCAATAGTCTTAATTACTTCGCCTTTATAATTTATGATTGATGATATGCCGGTATTTGCGCTCCTAACTATATTTTTTCTTGTTTCAATTGATCTTAATTTAGCATAGGAGAGATGTTGTTTGTGCCCCTGTGTGTTATCCCACCAACCATCATTAGTAATTATTGCCAATAAATTTGCGCCATTTTTTACATATTCACCAACATACTCTCCATAAACAGATTCGTAACATATAATTGGAGCAATTTTGATATCTTTCTTTGTATTAAAAACCGATCTATCGTACTGATATCCCCTTGAATACGACAAACCTCCAAAATCGATTAATAGAGATCCGAGTATTGGTTCTAAGACGTTTTTGTATGGCATTTTTTCAATGCCAACCACAAGTTTTGATTTTTTATAAATTTCAAAATCATCTGAAACAAATAATGCTGCATTGAAAAGATCTAACCATCTATTGTTTTCTAGCTTATTTGAAAAACTTTGAACCTTGGTTGAGTCATCAAAGACTTGATAAAGTTCAATCCCTGTTAAAATTTCAGTATCATAAATCTTATTTATTTGTTTTAGTTTCCTAATCAAATTAGAGTAGCTAAGAGAGCTAAGCAGAGAACCATCACTAAAATAGGTTTCAGGAAGGATAACTATAGAGTTTCTGTTTATTTCATCCGACAAAATCGATTCCAAATATTTTAAATTTTGATCATTACTTCTATTAAACTTTTCATTATAAGGATCAATATTTGGTTGAACAACAACTGTTTTTATTTCACTCTCTTTAATTGTAATATTTTGATAAATTAATAATGAACAAAAAATAGGGAGAAAAATAATAAATGTAAGAGTCAATATTTCTGACTTAAAGCTTTTCATAGCCTGTATTTTTTTTACACACATATATGCTGTAAAATTTGAACATAAAACCCATAACGTTCCACCAAATGCACCTGTATATTCGTACCACTGAATTATAGTTGTATTTTCCGAAAAAACATTACCCAGATTCAACCAGGGCCATGAAAAGTCCCAATTGAGATGAAATTTTTCAAAGCATATCCATAGCGTAATAAAAAAAATCACGGATAATCTATCTCCAAGCTTTTTACGGAATATCAGAGAAATAAAAACCACAAAGCTCATAAGTGCTGAATTTACAATTACAGCAAATAACATCCCAAAGAAAGAAGCATAGTAGAGCCAATAGGTTGTAATCAAATTCCAGGTAAAAAATGTAACAAAAGAGAATATGGTTAAAGTCACATTGTTTTGATTTCTGTAGTTATCTACCAAAGAAATCAAAGGAATAAAAGCGAAAAATATAAAAAAATACAACCCATATGTTGGCCAAGATATTCCCAGCATAAGTCCTGAAAAAATACTTAAAAAAAAATGATTTCTAAATTTCAATTAAATCTGATTATTTTAGCAACGAAAATATAAACTAAAAATAACATTTGAAATTAATTAAGTTACTTCCAAATATTCTTACCATTTTTAATGGATTATGTGGCGTTCTTGCGATAGTATTCATAGTTGATTATGTTGACTATTCTTTTCCCAAAGAAATTAGTTATTTTATTGCTTTTTTATTGATTCTTATAGCATCTGTTTTAGATTTCTTCGATGGATTTGTTGCCAGAAAGATAAATCACACATCCAAAATGGGCTCACAACTTGACTCATTTTCTGATTTAATTTCATTTGCATTGGCTCCAAGTTTTCTCGTTTTTGATATTATGCAAAATAGTGATCGATTTATGGAAGTTAAACTCTCTGATGGCTCTTTGCTTCCCTACTTGTCTTTTTTAATTATTCCATTTGCAATGTATCGGCTAGCAAGATTCAATAACTCGATTAATTCTGAAAACTTTACTGGTTTACCAACTCCTGCTGTTGGAATATTTTTTATGGGATTGCCTTTTTTACCGTTTAAGCTCACATTTATTATTTTGATCAGCTTGATTTTAATTTTTTCATTTTTAATGGTAAGCAGTTTAAATTTCTACTCTTTGAAGCCCAGTATAACTCAAAATAGAACATTTTTGAAGACCTTTGTGTTAGTTGAACTTATTTCATTAATTGTATTAATTGTTACAAAAACGGATCTGATTAACTTTTTCAGTATCTCAGTTTTAATGTATCTTTCGCTGAACCTCTTTTTCGTTTCTTTAAGCAAATAACTTTAATCAGTTCTGTAGGCATTACCTCTTGCTCTATTTTCTTTATCTCCAACGAAAGAATACTCAAAAACATAGCTATTTTCGGAGGTACTTATTATCTTAACTGAAACTGCTTTTTGATCTGAAATATTTTTTGGTTTTAGCTTTCTCAAGATATATTCGCATTCTGAAACCCATGTGATTTTTGATGTATCAATTGTATTACCAAAATATTCTATCTCAATCGAATCATTCCTAATAGACTTAGAATTGTAAACACCTGTATTTGTTTTTGATTCAAAATTAAATTCACCAACTTTAAATTTAGAACAGTTTTTTTCAGGGATGGTACAGGAAAATATTGTGACAGGAATTGTAGCTAGTATAAATTTATTTTTCAAAAGTTTCAAAAGTTTCATCATCATAAAACAATATAATCTTATTTATCTTTTTTTTTGAATCATTTGAGATTTTTTTATCAAGTATATTTTTATCTTGAGAAGTTACAGGATCGGGTAGGGATGGTTCGAGACCATTTATTAACCAGTCCAATGTGTACTTAGGAAAATTTTTATTAATTCTTACAATAATTTCAAGAGTAGGTTTATTTCTTCCACTAAGAATATGCGAAAGTCTTGATCTTTGGATATTCAATTTTTTTGAAAACTCTGAAGCTGAGAGCCCACTGGCGTTTAATATTTTCTGAACTCTATCTTTGATAACCATATGTTTACAAATGTAAATATTTATTCAATAATATTACAAAATATTACAAAATTTTATAAAATAAACTAACTTAAATCTAAATAATTACATGATATATATACATTTAATATACTGTCTATGTGTATTTTATAAATAATTTATAAGTTTTTTAAAAAGAAACGTAAAATTCTTTAATTATTTGTATCTAAATGTAAACAATAAATAATGAGTAATATTTAAATAAATTATAAAATTTCTCATTTTGATAAATAATTTTCAATGATTTTTGGATTTTATTGATAATTATTTTTAAAATTCTTAATTTTACTGCTAAAACCTCAATTAAACAACTATGAAATTCAAATTAGACGAAATTGACTATAAGGTTCTTGACTTACTAATTGATAATTCTAGGATTCCTTATACTGATATTGCAAAAAAATTATTAATCTCTGCCGGTACTGTTCATGTTAGAATAAAAAAAATGGAAGATGCTGGAATAATTAGTGGTTCTTCTTTAAAACTTGACTATAAAAAATTAGGATACACTTTTATAGCTTACATAGGTATTTTCCTTGAAAAAACTCATTTAACCAATGAGGTATTGGAAAAATTAAACTCTATCCCTTTTGTAACTGTGGCTCACATAACAACTGGTCGTTTTAATATATATTGTAAAATTCGATCCAGAAATACTAATCATGCTAAGGAAATTATTTTTATGATTGACGACATAGATGGTGTCTCAAGAACTGAAACTATGATTTCCCTTGAGGAAAGTATTAATGATAAAAAAAGACTAATGCATAAAATTTTCAATGAAATTGGTTAGTTTTTATGAGAAAACTAACTAAAAAGGAGAGATTTCAAGAAAAGGTACTTTCAAGATATCAAGTATACAATAGTGTTTTTGCTACTCTTCCATATGATTCAATTTCAAATACAGGACAACTTTTACCAATCCTCACAAGTTTGTGTGAACAGGGTTTTAAAAATAAGTCTGAGCCAAAAGATATTATTGAAAATTTTTTTTCCAAGTACTGTGATGAATATACCAATAAAGAAAGAGTTTCTCTATTATTCAGGTTTATTCAGTACATAGAAAGACAAGTTGTTCTATTTGATGCCATAGAAGATGCATCTTTCAAAGACATAAATAACGTTGATGGAATCGGTACCCTCAGAAATCTCAAGGAGGAATTTGAAAATAATCACACCAAAGAGGATCTAACTAAATACCTAAATAAGATTTACATAAGACCTGTTTTAACAGCCCACCCAACTCAATTTTATCCTGGCTCTGTCCTAGGTATTATAACAGATTTATCAAAATCTATCAAAGAAAATGACTTAAAAAATATTAAAGATTTATTATCTCAACTTGGAAAAACCCCTTTCTTTAAATCTAATAAACCAACTCCCTATGACGAGGCAGTAAACTTATGTTGGTACTTAGAAAATGTTTTTTATAACTCAATAGCTGATATTCTTAAATATGTAAGATCGAATATTTCTGAAAATAATTTCAAGAATTTTAACTTAATATCTCTTGGATTTTGGCCAGGTGGAGATAGAGACGGTAACCCTTTTGTAACAACAAAAACAACATTAAAAACAGCCCTTAAACTCAGGTCTGATATACTTAAAAACTATTATCGTGATGTTAGAAAATTAAGAAGAAGGTTAACCTTTAAAAATATAGAATCTGAAATATCAGAAATTGAAAATAGACTTTACATGAGTATGAATCAAGACTCTATTAATGTTGATCTTGATCTCAATGATTTACAATTAAGACTTAACAAAATCAGACAAATTTTAATCAATGATCACCAGTCTTTATTTTTAGAACAACTGGATGACTTAATTCTTAAGGTTAAAGTTTTTGGTTATCATTTTGCAACACTTGACATCAGACAAGATTCAAGAATTCACTCATATGTTTTTAGTAAGATTATTAAAAAGATAAAACCTGATGATTACAGTAAATATATTGATTCATGTAAGTATAATTTAGAACAATTGGTTAGCTCAGCAGTCAAAAACAAAAAAAACAAACAGTTAAAAGCTTTTACTAAGGAGAACAGAAAGGTTTTGGATCAACTTTCAATTTCCAGCTTCAACTCATATCAAAAATTTAAAAACCACCCAAGTTTTTTAAGTTATTTGGAAAATATGACAACAATTAAATATTATTCCAAGACAAACATTGGAAGTAGACCTTCGAAAAGGTCAGGTGATGATTCTAAGTTCGATTTTGACAGTTTAAGAGCAATTCCGTTCGTTGGTAGTTGGGCACAGTTAAAACAAAATGTTCCCGGTTTTTTTGGTTTTGGAACTGCGCTCAATCAATTTTACAAAAAAAATAATTTTAAATCAGTCAAAAAGCTTTATGAAGAAGTTCCATTTTTTAGGGCTTTGGTTTCAAATAGTATGATGAGCTTAAATAAGTCTTTTTTTGAACTAACTGCCTATATGTCTAAAAATGAGATCTATGGAGAATTTTGGAATATAATATATGATGAGTATTTATTAACAAAAAAAATGCTATTAATGCTTACTGGTTATAATGAGTTAATGGAAAATGAACCTGCTAACAAAGCTTCGGTTGATATTAGAGAAAAAATAATTTTACCCTTAGTAACAATTCAGCAATATGCTCTTCAACACATAAATTTTTTGAAAAGGAATAATCCAAAGTCTTTAAATGAAATTAATACATTTGAAAAAATAGTCACTAGATCTCTCTTTGGAAATATAAATGCAAGTAGAAATTCAGCGTAAACTTAGCAGCTGTAATAATTGAAAGCTTTTAAAATAGTTGATTTGGGGACATCAACATCAAAAATAAGATCACCTATATTTTTGAGAAGAACAAATTTTATCTTTTCATCAATATTTTTTTTATCGTGATACATTAATTTGATGATACTATTTATAGTTGAAGCATTAAATTCAATTTTTGGGTAAATTTTTAGAAGATGATTTTTAATTTTATCAACCATTTTAATTTCAAATCCACATATCACATTTGATATATAAGATTCTATTATTAAACCTATTGCGATTGATTCGCCATGCAGCAGATTATTACTTGTTGACATAAAAAATGTCTCGATTGCATGGCCTATAGTATGTCCAAAATTTAGACCTTTTCTAAGCTGCTTTTCGTATTTATCTTTAGTAACAAAACTTTTTTTTATTTTTATTGAGTTTGTTATTATTTGAGATGAAAAGTTAATTTTATCACAATTAGTTAGTTGATTAAATTTTGAATTTGTTCGGGATATTAAACTGTGTTTATAAATTTCACAATAACCACTTCTGATTTCTCTTTCCTCAAGTGTATCTAAATACTGAAGATC
>CACCYT010000004.1 GCA_902550325.1 uncultured Bacteroidota bacterium
TTAAAATGAAAAAAAATCAGGCAAGAAAAAAATATAAAGATCTTAGAGACAAATTAAATGATTTGGAGTTAAAAAAATTAAGTAATCAAATCTATCAACAGTCATTAGGATTAAAGATTTGGAATAAAAATATCTTTATGATATACAAATCAATTAAGCATAAAAGAGAAGTTGATACATCTAGATTTTTAGAAATTTTAAATTTAAAGTCAAAAAAAACTTTATATCCCAAAATCAACTTTCAAACCAAAGTTATTGATGCTTTTTTATTTACTGAACAAACTAAATTTCAAATAAATAAATATGGAATCGAAGAACCCTCAGAGAAGGTAATTTTTAATCCTAAATTGATTGAAGTCGTTTTTACACCATTACTTTCATATGACATTGAAGGAAATAGAGTTGGTTATGGTGCTGGATTTTATGATAATTTTTTCAAAAAATGTAATCCCAAAATTTTAAAGATAGGGTTGTCATTTTTTGAACCTGAAATTAGGATTGAAGACACAAACCCTAACGATGTGAAGTTGGACTTTTGTATCACACCAAACAAAATTTTTAGTTTTTAGAAAAAAATGTCCTGTAGTTTAGAATAATTAGAAATATTGCAATAGAAATTGATGCATCTGCGATATTAAATACAGGTTCAAAAAACACATAATTTTCACCACCAACCATTGGCAGCCAATCAGGCCAAGTCCACTCAAACATTGGAAATTGAAACATATCCACAACACTTCCATGAAATAAGCTTTCATACCCATTCCCCACAGATAACGTAGCCACTTTAAAGTAACTATCAGTAAAAATGTACCCATAAAAAATGGAATCAATAGCATTCCCAATAGCTCCAGCAAGAATCAATGATAATACAATGGAATTAATATTCTTTAAACCATTTTTTATTGATTGTTTGAGCCAAAAGAAAATAAAACCAATTGCAACAATTCTAAATAATGTTAACATAAGCTTTGCACTTCTCTCATCAATAAATGGCAAAAAATCATTAATGGATGCTCCCCAAGCCATGCCTTTATTTTCAACAAATAATAGTTTAAACCAGTTGTAATCAAAAATAATCTGATCACTATATATGGTTAAGGGAAAATTCAGTTTTATGTAAACTTTTAAAAATTGATCAAGAATTAAAATCCCTACAATTAGTATTATGCAATGATAAAATTCAAGCTTTTTTTTCATTGGTACTTTCAAAGATATGATTTGCAGAACTGGTTATAAATCCATCGAAACCATTATACCTAAACGCAAACTCATAATAACATCCTGGAATGTCGTAAATACCATCTGAAAATGCTACACTGATTTTTTTTGCCATTATTGAGGACTGTTCCAAACCAATTTTTGGAGAACCTTTTATTTCACCACCAGATGAATTAATTTCAAAACCATTTTGTTTTAAAAAAAGATTTATTTGCTGGAGATTTTTAAAAAAAGTACAATCGGTTACGCTAACAGTAAAATGATTTGCAATATAGCCATGTGATAAAACCCAAGCCGCATAATCAGATTCCTTTTGAACCATTTTATAATCTAAATAAGATATTTTTTCCCAGGGCGTACCATTTGTCAAAAATAAAGGACTATTAAATTTATTTTTGTCAATGCCATCAACGATATCATTTATTTTATTTTGAAATTCAGTTGAAAAATCTTGTATCCTTAATTCACTTATGAATATTCTTGGAAGCTTATTGTTGGGGTGAATGTAATAGGATGCATCAAGTCTTTTCTGATCGAAATGTAGGTTTTCAACAAACTTATATCCTGAACCTAGAAAAAAATCAGCCAACTTATTTTTATTAATCCTCTCGTGATTAAAGGTTCTTAGAGCAATATGATCATTAAGGATTTCTGTATTTTCTTTTGACTTAATTAAATCAAGGACCTCTTTAATATGTGGATTTAAACTTGTGTAAGTTTTCCACATATGATTTAAAAGATCATCAATCTTCATAAAAAGTTATGACATTCTATTTTTAGCCTCAATGCTTAGTGTTGCGTGAGGAACAAGCTCTAGTCTTTTTTTTGTAATTAGTTTACCAGTAACTCTGCAAATACCATAAGTTTTATTCTCAATTCTAATCAAAGCATTTTTAAGATCTCTGATGAACTTTTCTTGTCTAATTGCCAATTGTGTATTTGCCTCTTTAGACATTGTCTGTGAACCTTCTTCAAATGCTTTGAAGGTAGGCGAAGTGTCTTCTGTTCCATTGTCTCCATCATTCATATACGCACTTCTAATTAGCTCCAGGTCATGCTGAGCTTTATTAATTTTTTCTTCAATAATTTTTTTAAACTTGGCAAGGTCCTTATCGGAATACCTTACAATAATATTATCCTTATCCATAATTAAATTACTTTATTAATCTCTAATTCTAATTTTATGTCATCAAACTCAAATTCATTTGGGGAATTAAGCTTTTCTACAAAATTTATTTCAATGGCTAGAGTTTCATTTTTGATATACTCTAAATTATCCTTTAACGCTTTATCTGTTAAATTACTATTGACAATATTAATAATAATTTTATCACTAACATTAAAGTTGGAGTCTTTTCTTAAGTTCTGAATTTTATTTACAACCTCTCTACTGATTCCTTCATTTTTAAGTTTATCAGATATATTTATATCAAGTGCGATGGTGTATCCATTTTCTGATCCAACTTGCCAACCCTCAATATCCTCATAAAAAACTTCAATATCCTCTAATGATAAATCAAATGTGAAATTTTCCAATTTTATATTAAGAATCTCACCATTTTCTAAAAAATTAATTTGCTCACTACCAAGGTTAAAAATTGATCCTGAAACAGTCTTCATGTTTTTGCCAAATTTTGGACCCAATGATTTAAAGTTAGGTTTTGCTTTTTTTACAAGAATTTTGGAAGAATCACTTATTAATTCTACTTTTTTTACATTGATTTCGGATTTAATAAAATCCTCAATTTCTAAAATTTCATTTTTTTCATCAAGCCCTTTAAATGGAATTAAAATTTTGTTAAGTGGTTGTCTCACTTTTATCTTTTCTCTTTTTCTGATCGAAAGAGCAACAGAACAAATTATTTGAGATTTTTTTATCTTATTTTCTAGTCCGGAGTCAATATTGTGACTATCAACTTTTGGAAAGTTTGCCAAATGAACAGATTTAATGTCATTGGTTAAATCATGAAATAGTTGGTCCATGTAAAATGGGCTTATTGGAGATGAAATGATGGCAACTTTTGTTAAACATTCATGTAATGTTTGAAATGCCGATATTTTTTCAAGATTATATTCTCCTTTCCAAAACACTCTACGTGACAACCTCACATACCAGTTACTAAGGTCATCCTGCACAAAGTGTGAAATTAATCTTGATGCCTTTGTTGGATCATAATCTGAATATGCAGATTCAACTTTTTGAATTAATGAATTTAAACTAGAAATGATCCAGCGATCAAGCTCTCTCCTAGACTCATAAGGAATCATTACTTCATCTTTATTATATCCATCAATATTTGAATACAAGCTGAAGAAAGCATAGATATTATGGAGAGTACCAAAAAATTTCCTTCTAATTTCATCAATTCCATTCAAATCAAACTTTAAATTTTCCCACGGGTTGGCATTTGAAATCATATACCATCTTGTTGCATCTGGACCGAATTTGTTTAAGGTTTCAAATGGATCGATTGAGTTACCAAGTCGTTTAGACATTTTTTGTCCACTTTTATCTAGAACCAAACCATTTGATATTACATTTTTATATGAGATTGAATTAAAAATCAGTGTACTTATCACATGTAGAGTATAAAACCAACCTCTTGTTTGATCTACACCTTCTGCAATGTAATCAGCAGGAAAATGTGAGTTTTTTTCAATCATTTCTCTATTCTCAAATGGATAGTGCCACTGTGCATATGGCATAGATCCAGAATCAAACCATACATCTATCAAGTCTGATTCTCTGTAAAGAGGATTATTATTTTTAGAGACAAGTACAATTTCATCTACAATATGCTTATGAAGATCAATCTTCTCGTAATTAGATTCTGAAAAATTATCTACTTCGAAATCTGAAAAAGGATTTTGTTTCATGAATCCAGATTTAACTGATTTTTCTACTTCATTATAAAGTTCTTTCACAGATCCTATAACCTTAGTTTCCTTACCATCCTCAGAGCACCATATGGGCAGTGGGATTCCCCAATATCTAGATCTTGATAAATTCCAATCATTTGCATTTTCAAGCCAATTTCCAAATCTTCCAGTACCGGTTGACTCAGGTTTCCAATTGATTTTAGCATTATTCTTTATTAAATCTTCCTTTTTTTTGGTTACCGCAACAAACCAAGAATTAAGCGGATAGTACAATATAGGTTTATCAGTTCTCCAACAATTTGGATAACTATGAGTATACTTTTCTACTCTAAAAGCTTTATTTTCTTGTTTTAGTTTTATTGCAATTTCAACATCTGCTGATTTATCGGGCCTGTTCTTATAAGTGTAATATTCATTTTTTACATATTTTCCAGAAATTGATCCTAAACCATCAATAAATTTCCCTTGTAAGTTTACTAGTGGAACTAAATCACCATTTTTGTCCAATACAAGCATTGGAGGAACTTCTGGTTTCGCATTTTGTGCAGCCACCATATCATCAGCGCCAAATGTTGGAGCTGTATGAACAATTCCAGTTCCTTCATCTGTTGTAACAAAATCTCCTGATATTATTCTGTAGGCATTTCCAGGATTTTTATATGGCAAAGGTGAGTCTGTCCATAGCTTTTCGTATCTAATATTTATTAAATCATTTCCTTTAAACTTCTCACAAACAAAATATGGAATATCGTTATTTTTTGAAAATATTAACTCCTTCTCAGACTCGACTTTTTTAAAATTGTTTTTAAAAACCTTTTCAATTAGATTTTTAGCCAAAACTACACTCACCTCAGACTTGGTATATTGATTAAAAGTTTTGACAATGACGTAATCAATATTAGCACCAACGGTAAGTGCTGTGTTTGATGGAAGAGTCCAAGGAGTTGTTGTCCAGGCTAAAATATAAACTGAATTATATTTTTTTAAAAAATCAGGTAATGAATTTTTTGTGCATTTAAACTGGGCAGTAACAGTAGTATCAGTTATATTTTGATAAGTACCTGGCTGGTTTAGTTCATGTGAACTCAATCCTGTTCCAGCTTTTGGGGAGTATGGCTGTACACTATATCCTTTGTAAATCAAACCTTTTTCATAAAGTTCTTTTAAAAGCCACCAAACAGACTCAATGTACTTTGATTTATAGGTTACATAAGGATTATCCATATCAACCCAATAGCCAATTTTTCTTGTCAACTCGTTCCAGATATCGGTATATTTCATAACTGCAGCTTTACAACTTTGGTTATAATCTTCAACACTAATTTTATTACCAATATCTTCTTTACTGATACCTAACTCTTTCTCTACCCCTAATTCAATAGGAAGTCCGTGCGTATCCCAACCTGCCTTTCTCTCAACTTTGAAACCTTTTAGCGTTTTATAGCGACAAAAAATATCCTTCAATGTTCTAGCCATCACATGATGAATGCCTGGCTTTCCGTTAGCGGATGGTGGCCCCTCAAAAAACACAAAACGTTTAGATTTTTCCCTTGAGGATATGCTTTTTTCAAAGGTTTTATCCTTATCCCAAAAACTTAAAATATCATCACTGATTTTAATTAAATCTAAACTCTTGTACTCTTTAAATTGCATTTTCTAAAAAAAACGAATGTAATTAATTTAACCCAAATTTAAGACTTATTAATACTTAATTAAAAAAAGCAGAAATATTAAAGTTTCTTCCATGTGAACTAATGCCAGATGCAAACTGTTTGTAGTGTAGATCGAATATATTTTCAACAGAAAAGTTTAAGTCAATAAGCTTGTTAAATATCTTGATTTTGTGAGTTGAAGTTAGATTAAAAATAGCCCACTTTGGCATTCCTAAATATTCAATATTTCCCTCACTATTAATAAAATAAGGAGTTTCTTCTAATCCATCTTCACCCCCAATGCTGTATGTATCTGGTGATTTATTTTTTGAAAACTTATAGGCTAGCATCAATTTATTATTGGAGTAATTCCAAGTTAATTTAAAATCCCCAAAAATAGGAGGGATAGATGGCATTGGATTTTTAGAATTTAATTTTGTGCCTTTGGTGTATGTCAAATTCCCAGTAAAATCAACATTTTTAAAAAAATTGAGATATAGTTTGTAATTAAAACCATAAACTTTTGATTGGCCTAAATTGAAATTAGACATCGTATAAACTTCTTCATTTTGGTAAATAATTGTTGACATGTCATTTGTAGTTGTATCAGTACTGTCGTAATAAAAATCTCTACCTATTGTTTCATCTAAGACACTGTAATAAATATTTAGAGCTGAATTAAATCTCTCTGAAAAATTTGTCCAACCAAAGTCAATGGTATATGCTTTTTCAGGCTTCACTGTTGTGTTTGGAACTAATAAAATACCTGCATTTTCTCTAATTTTTCCAATATCATCAATATTAGGAGATCTAAAACCGCTTGATAAATTAATTGAAACCTTATTATTTTTAAAAATTCTTGTAACGTATCCAAAACTTCCAGTCAACGACAAATTTTTTAATGACAATGATTCAAATTGATCTAAAAAACCAGAACTAAAGTCATCATTCAAGAACTCTTCTGAATCAAAATCCCAACCTACATTTACTTTATTATGTGAGAGTCTTAATCCAAAATTTAAATTTGAATAATTATTTATTTTTTTTAAGTATTTAAAATATCCAGCTATTGCTGAGTGAGTAGCTTTATCGTTAGGATATCTTGAAAATGACGGGGTTTCACTCAGAAAAACACTCGGGTTAGCTGTATCAATTATAGCTGAATAAGAATCAGAAAAAAGCAGGTTATTTGTATATTCAAAACCGTATAATATTTCCAGTTTCTCAAATATATTTTTGGAAAAGTCACCATTAATAGAGTAGACGTCCAGTTTTTCATTTTGATTGTATAAAATTTCAGATCCAAATTTTCTTTTATGTCGAGATTCACCAATAGCTTGATAGGATGCAATAAATCGTCCTTTATCAAAAATATTTGATGGACTTAAATTCAAAATTGAAGAGGCTAAAATTCTTTTTTGTGGTCCGTAATACCATTCGGCAAATTTTAAATTTTGGGTTGAATCTAACTCTGATAATTTATCAAACCTATTAATTTTTGATGACTTTGAGATTTGAAAATTTAAAATCAAATTTGATTGATTTTTTAGCTTCAAATTGATTTTTGTAATGAAATCTTTTTGATCATAGGCTGTATTTCTTTGAACATTTGGGTCAGTATTTTGACTTGGGTTTTCAAAATAATTTTCTCTGTTATTTTCAGAAAATTGATTGACCAGTCCCCAATTATCATATCCGTGTTTTCTGTTTTTACCCATAATTATATCACCATAGTCAGAAATTGATAGGCTTGAAAATAATCCCCAGTTCTTATTGTTTGTTGTCAGTTGGTAGTTTCTGATTTTTGATTTATTTGTAAGATTGTAAGATCTCCTCTTTTTAAATTCAAGGTTTTTTTCATTTGAAAATTTTGGAATTTTTGTAAAGTAATGTACGACTCCACCAATTGCATCTGATCCGTAACTCACAGATGATGGACCATATAAAACTTCAATTCTTTCTAGATAATTTGGATCAACAGTAATTGAGTTTTGTAAATGACCAGATCTGTATATCGTATTATTCATTCGAACACCGTCTATTACAAGCAAAACTCTGTTAGCTTCAAATCCCCTAATAACTGGACTTCCACCACCAGATTGAGATTTTTGAATGTGGATACCTCCTGCTTCATATAATATATCTGCACCAGTCTTATTTACATTTGATAAAAGTTCTTTTGAACTTATAAGCGATACTTTTCTGGAAATATATTTTAAGCTTTGTTTTTTCCTACCAACAGACAATACAACCTCATCAAGACCCATCATCTTCGGTTTAAGATAAAAAACAACTTTATCGTCTAAATCTTTAAATAAAACTGATTTTGGTTCATATGAAACATGTGAGAAAAAAATAGAATCATTTTTTCCAAAAATATCCAAATCGAATTTACCTAAGTTATCGGTTAAAATAGTTTCCGTTTGACTTTTATTAAAAATCAACACTGACGAAATCGCCTCCCCACTTGAACTATCCATTACAGAAATTTCAGTCTGAGAATAATTGAAATTTATGACTATAAAACTAAGTAGAAATAATATGATTTTATGAAAATAGACCATTTAGTATCTCTAAAGAATTTGGTCTTTTAAAACCTGAAATATGAAATTCAAAGTAATTCATTAGAAAGTTTGTCATATTTCTTCTTTGGTTGGTTGTTTTAAGTATTTCGTAATACTGATCAAAATTTATGCCCAAAAGTTTTTTAAATTCATTCACTAATTCTCCTCCAACACAATAATTTGAATCATGAATGTTTTTAAAAATACCATTTTCAATATCAAAAAATTTATGATTTTCATTATTAATTTCTGGCTTGATACCTAAAAATTCTAAAAGATTAATTAAAAAATTTATATGAAAGTTTTCATATTTTGAGATTTTATCTAAATGAATAAGAGAGTCTTTTATATACACATACATTCTAATATTTTCCTCCTCAAATCTTAAAATATTACTTAAAAATTCTGAAAGAAATAAAGCAATATTAGATTTTATAATATTAAAACGTAAATCATCGTAAATGACGACACTTTTGATATTTTTTAAATTAGAAAGCTCTCCTTTTTTTAACTTATTAAATTCAATTTCAACAATACTAAGAGGCTCTATACTACTCAAAGAGAATTTCGTTCTTTTTTTACTTCTAATACCTTTAATTATGAAGGATAAAACCCCATAATCTCCAGAATAACATTTCATGATTACACTAGTCTCAGAGTATTTTATTGAACTTAAAATAATTGCTTCAGTAACGTTGGCCATTGGTATTATACAACTCCTTGCGCCAACATTGCATCTGCAACTTTTATAAAGGAAGATATATTGGCACCCTTTCCATAATTTATGTAGTCCTTTTCTTTGCCATACTCAAGACATGATCTGTGTATATTGATCATAATTTGTTTTAGTTTTTCATCGACTTCCTCTCTTGACCAAGAATACCTAAGTGAATTTTGCGCCATTTCAAGCCCTGAAACAGCTACTCCACCTGCATTGGATGCTTTTCCTGGTGCATAAAAAATTTTATTTAGTTTAAATTCAGATATAGCTTTAATCGTACAAGGCATATTTGCACCTTCGGCGACACAATAACATCCGTTTGCAATTAGATTTTTTGCGTCAATATGATCTAATTCATTTTGGGTTGCACAAGGAAGAGCAACATCACATTTAATTCCCCACGGCTTTTTGTCTCTCATATATGATGCATTGGGGTACTTTTTTAAGTATTCGGAGATTCTAGATCGTTTGACATTTTTTAAAAACATAATGTGCTTTAGCTTGTCTTCATTAATTCCATCTTTGTCAAATATAAATCCGTTTGAATCTGACATTGTTAAAACTTTAGCTCCAAGGTGTAGACATTTTTCAGCAGCATACTGAGCAACATTACCAGATCCTGAAATTGTTACAGTTTTCCCTTTCAGGCTATTACCTTCATAATTTAACATATCTTCAGCAAAATAAACCGTTCCATAACCAGTTGCCTCTGGCCTAATTAATGAACCACCCCAACTTACTCCCTTTCCTGTCAAAACACCAGTAAATTCATTTTTCAACCTTTTATATTGTCCAAACATATAGCCAATTTCTCTACCACCAACTCCAATATCACCGGCTGGAATATCTGTGTTTGGCCCAATATGTCTAAATAGTTCTGTCATAAAACTTTGACAAAACCGCATTACTTCTGAGTCAGATTTGTTTTTAGGGTCAAAATCTGAACCTCCTTTTCCACCTCCCATTGGTAGAGTTGTTAAACTGTTTTTAAATACTTGTTCAAATGCAAGAAATTTTAAAATACTCAAATTCACAGATGGATGAAATCTTAAACCACCTTTGTAAGGACCAATTGCAGAATTCATTTCAATTCTGTAGCCTCTGTTAACTCTAATTTCCCCTTTATCATCTACCCAGTTCACTCGAAACATTAAAACCCTTTCAGGTTCACACATTCTCATTAGGATATTTTTTCCGTGATATATGTCTTGTTTAATAATGTATGGAATGAGATCTTCAGCAACTTCCTTTACGGCTTGCATGAATTCAGGTTCATGAGAATTTCTTTTTTCAATCTCTCTTAAAAAACCACTGATTTTTTTTTGCATTTAGATTGATTATTATCTAAATGTAATCAATATTAATTAATTGCTTTGTCAAGGTCATTTACTAGATCAATTGAATCTTCTATACCCACACTTAATCTTATTAGAGACTCTGTAATACCATTTCTTTCTCTGTCCTTTTTTGGCATTGAGGCATGAGTCATAGTTGCAGGATGATTGACTAAACTTTCAACACCACCAAGGGATTCAGCAAGAGTAAAAACTTTAAGTTTTTTTGTAAAGTTTACAACATCACTGTACATATTGTTAACAAAAGTGAAGGATATCATGCCTCCAAACTTTTTCATTTGTCTTTTTGCTACTAAATGATTTGGATGAGATTCTAAACCAGGCCAATATATTTTATCAACTTTTTTGCATTGGTTTAAAAACTCAAAAACTTTTTCTCCGTTTGAGCAGTGTCTATCCATTCTTACATGAAGTGTTTTTATTCCTCTTAGAGTGAGGAAAGCATCCATTGGTCCACATATTGCACCACTAGAATTTTGTATAAAAAAGAGATTCTCAGCTATTTTTTCGTCGTTTAGTGCAATTAGACCAATAATAACATCACTATGGCCAGCTAAATACTTTGTTCCAGAGTGCATGACAATATCAGCACCTAAATCCAAAGGTCTTTGTAGGTAAGGAGTAGAAAATGTATTGTCAACACCAAGTAATATTTTATTTTTTTTACATATTTCAGAAATTGCAGCAATATCAATAACATTAATCATTGGGTTTGTAGGAGTTTCAACCCATACTAATTTTGTTTTGGAGGTAATTAATTTTTCAACTTTTTCTAAATTTTTTAGGTCCTCAAAAATAAATTTAAGCCCATATTTCTTATATATTTTATTAAATAATCTGTAAGAACCACCATACAGGTCGTGTGTACTAATTATTTCATCACCAGGCTTGAATAGTTTTAAAATTGCATCGATTGCGCTTAATCCAGAGCTGAATGCAAGACCATATTTCGCATTCTCTAAACTTGCAATGGAGTTTTCAAGTGCATGCCTTGTTGGATTTTGCGTTCTGCTATACTCATAACCTTCATGAACACCAGGCTCAGATTGAGCATACGTAGAGGTTTGGTATATGGGTGGCATTACTGCACCATATCCTTTTTCTTTTATTTGTCCACCGTGAATAACCTTTGTATTAAATTTCATTATTCTATTGTTAATTCCCCTTGCATGATTTGATAATGTCCCGGAAATGTACATACATATGTGTAATTACCTGGCTCTTCAATTGTGAAATTTATTGTATCACTTTCACCACCACCAAGCATTCTAGTATGAACTATAAAGTCATTATTTTTCGGAATATATTCATTTTCCTTAAAATCAAGTGCAAGCATTGCAAAATCATCAACGTCAACATCTTTTTTCAGTAAAACAAAATTATGTCCCATAAATTCTTTTCCAATTTTTCCTGTATGATTTAAAGTAAGCCTTATATTTTTCCCAGCCTTTGCCAACAATGATGTTTTGTCAAAAAGCATTAGGTCATTTGAATTTAAAACAATAATTGTTTGTTCATCACTTTCAATTTTTTCCACATCTTCCTGAACCCTTTCGTAACTAAATTTTTCCTTAGGAGGTTCATTTTTACACGATACTATAAATAGCATTAATAGAAGAGGGATAATTTTAATTTTCATCAAAGGATTTATTTTTATAAAGTTACAATTCATAATTAAATTTTTATATTTAGTAGAACTTAAAATATTTATTTTGAATAGAAGAAATTTTTCAAGTTTGTTATCATCATCATTATTAGGATTGGCTTCTTTAGATGCAATTAAAACAAACAATTTTAATGCCAAAAAATATAAAATTTCATTGGCTCAGTGGTCAATTAATGGTTCCATATCTAGGGGTAAAATTTCTCCAGTAGATTTTGCAAAAAAAGCAAGAGAGTTGGAAATTGATGCTATTGAGCATGTAAACACATTGTATTCGGTAAATTCAGATTATTTATCAAAAAACTCAATGAAAACCCTTATCAAAGATTTAAATTCAAGGGCTGATGATAATGGAGTTAAAAATTTATTGATAATGATTTCTCAAGAGGGTGAATTAGCATCAAACAATAAAAAATCTAGAGCAAAAGCTATTGATAAACACAAGGCCTGGATTGATGTTGCTAATGAAATTGGTTGTGAGTCTGTAAGGGTAGATCTTAGAGGAGGTAATAGTTTTAATCGGTGGAAACAAAACTCAATTATTTCATTAAATACTTTGTGTGAGTATTCACCTAATTTAAATATTACCGTAGAGAATCATGGTGGTTTTTCATCAAACGGTAAGTATTTGACGGAGGTCATGAAATCAATTACATTGGACAACTGCGGAACTTTACCTGATTTTGGTAACTTTTGCATTAAGGGTTCACCGAACCCCTCTAACTTAAATGTTTGTAAAAAATGGTATGATAGATATGAGGGAATTAATGATTTAATGCCATATGCAAAAGCTTTAAGTGCAAAATCTTATGATTTTAATGAAAACGGTGATGAAAAATATATTGATTACTATAAAATGATGAAAATAGTTAACAATCATCCATATGAGGGCTATATTGGAATCGAATATGAAGGAAATAGATTGAGTGAGGACGAAGGAATTATTGCAACAAAAAAGTTATTGAAAAAAATTATAAACTCATGAAAACCATTAAAGGTCCTGCAATTTTTTTGGCTCAGTTTTTAGGAGATGATAAGCCGTTTAATAATCTAGATAGTATTTCAAAATGGGCAAAAAATCTTGGTTACAAGGCCATACAAATTCCTACTTGGGATAGTAGAGTTTTTGACTTAGAAACTGCGGGAAAAAGTAAAACCTATTGTGACGAAATAAAAGGGATTGTCTCAGATAACGGTCTTGAAGTTAGTGAACTTTCAACTCATTTACAGGGTCAATTGATAGCTACACACCCCAGTTATGATATTATGTTTGACTCATTTGCCCCAAAAAATTTACATGGAAAAGTTGGTGAAAGAACAATGTGGGCAAAAAGTCAAATCATTAGTGCAATAAATGCGAGCAGTTTTTTAGAAATAAAACCAATGGCTTCTTTTTCAGGTTCACTCATGTTTCATACTATGTATCCTTGGCCACAAAGACCCTCAGGATTAGTCGATTCAGGTTTTAAGGAACTTGCAAAAAGATGGGTTCCTATCCTAGATCATGCAAAGGACAAAGGTGTACAAATTTGTTATGAAATTCACCCTGGGGAGGACCTACACGACGGCATCACATTTGAAAGATTTTTAGCCGCAACAAAAAATCATCCGTCTGTAAAAATGTTATATGATCCCAGCCATTTTATTTTGCAACAATTGGATTATTTACAATACATTGATTTTTATCATGATTACATAAAAATGTTTCATGTAAAAGATGCAGAATTCAACCCAACAGGAAAGTCTGGTGTTTATGGCGGATATCAAGACTGGATTGATAGACCTGGACGATTTAGATCATTGGGTGATGGTCAAATTGATTTTAAAACAATTTTCTCAAAGTTAAGTCAATATGGATTTGATGGTTGGGCTGTTTTAGAATGGGAATGTTGTATCAAAAGTCCCGAACAGGGAGCTAAGGAAGGTTCAAAATTTATTGATAATCACATTATTCAAGTTACATCTAAGACTTTTGATGATTTTGCTGGTGGAGATAATGATAACATTAATAAAATTTTGGGTATTGATTAGAAAATTCATTTACTCTTTTTTTATCCCTTGTATTTTATTTTCACAAACTCCACAAGATACTGAACTGTGGGGGCCAGTTCCTAAAAAAATCAATTCTGTCAATTTTACTACGCCACCTAGCGATGCAATAATTCTATTTGATGGTAAAGATCTTAAGAACTGGTCACAAAGATGGTCAAACGAAAAACCCAATTGGAATATCGCTGATGATGGTTCAATGTTTTCTGAAAATCCTGGTGAGGGAATTCAAACAATTGAAAATTTTGGTTCTGTTCAATTTCATATTGAGTGGAAAACATCATCCGAAATTGATATGGAATCTGATAGAGATGAAGATGGTATTTTAGACTTTGAGGATTTGTGTCCTGATGAGTTCGGTTTAAAAAGATTTTTGGGATGTAGTGAGTTAAAATACAAGGACAGATCACAATATCAATCAAACAGTGGTGTCTTTTTCCATAACTTATATGAGGTCCAAATTTTGAATAGTTTCGATAATCAAACCTACGTTAATGGGATGGCAGGATCAATTTATAAACAATATATACCACTTGTTAATGCATCAAGGGCTAATAACCAATGGCAATCATATGATATAGTTTTCGTATCCCCGAAGTTTGATGAGTATGGTAAAAAATTTAGAGAGGGATCAATTACAGTCTTTCATAATGGAATATTGATTCATAATAATGTCAAAATTTTAGGTTCGACAGAAAACGTAGGGCCTCCAAAAAACATAGTCCACGGAGATGGTCCCATTGCTATTCAAGAACATTGTTGCACTAAAGTAAGCTTCAGAAATATTTGGGTCAGAGAAATTGAGTAAAATACTCAAAAAGATTTTCTAATTTTGTACATGCTTCAGTCAATGACCGGATACGGGTCAAAGTCTTTTAAAATTGATGATTTCGAAATTAATATCGAATTAAGAACTTTGAATAGCCGATATTTTGATTCAAAAATATCGTTACCACCCACTTTGCATAAACACGAGTTAGAAATTAATAATCTTCTAAAAAAGTTTTTGTTGAGAGGTAAAGTTGAATTAAATATTAAGTTGCTAGGAATTTCAGATGACTCATTTAGTTTCAATAAAAATGTTATCAAAAACTATTTTAAGGATCTAAATGATATTTCAAAATTCGACAAATCACAGCTGTTAAATTCAATTTTAAATCTTCCAAATACTATTAGTAAAAGTGAAAACAAGATGCCTGAAAAAGTATCAAAAAAGATAACAGTCATTCTTAACTCAGTTATCAAACAATTGATTTCATTTAGAATCAAAGAGGGCCAAAACACAAAAAAAGATTTGGCAGAAAATATCAAAATGATAAATACTTACTCCCAAAAAATAAAAAAAGAGAGTAAGTATCATAAAAAATCCATTGAGGAAAATTTGGAAAAGAAAGTTAGAAATTTAAATGTTGAATATGACCACGGAAAATTTGAACAAGAGATGTTTTATTACTTAGAAAAAATAGATATAAATGAGGAGTTAGTTAGGTTAGGCAGTCATATTAATTTTTTTAATGATACTTTAAAAAACAAGTCAGTTGAAAAAGGAAAGAAACTTGGATTTATATGTCAAGAAATGGGTAGAGAGATAAATACAATTGGATCAAAATCCAACAATGCATTGATTCAAAATCATGTTGTTGAGATGAAGTCAAGTGTAGAAAAAATTAGAGAACAATTATTAAATATTCTATAATGGCAGGTAAGGTAGTTATATTGAGTGCACCCTCAGGAAGTGGAAAAACCACTCTCGCCCGACACCTAATTTCTGTTCAAAAACTAAACTTTAAATTTTCTGTTTCTGCAACAACAAGAAAAAAAAGAGATCATGAAATTAATGGTAAGGATTATTTCTTTTTTTCAACAGAAGAATTTAAAAATAGTATTGAAAACCAAGACTTTATTGAATACGAAAAAGTTTATGAAAATATGTATTACGGGACTCTAAAGTCAGAAGTAAATAATCTGATTGTCAATCACAATATAGTTTTTGATGTTGATGTATTAGGTGCAATATCATTAAAAAATTACTTTAAAAGTCTTGCGATTTCAATTTTTATTAAACCTCCCAGTATTGATATTTTAGAGAAAAGATTAATTGATAGAAAAAAGAATGACCCCAGTGAAATAAAAGAAAGAGTGAGAAAAGCAGAAATTGAAATGAAAAAAGAAACTGATTTTGATGCAGTAATTATTAATGAAGATTTGGATGTTGCAAAACAAGAATTAATAGATAAAGTTGAAAATTTCCTGAAATGAAAGTTGGCTTATTCTTTGGAACATTCGATCCTCTTCATATTGGGCACGACCAAATTGCATCATATTTTTTAGAAAATTACTTTGATCAAATTTGGTTTGTTGTCACACCACACAACCCACATAAAGAAAAACTAGTTTTAACCGATGAAAAAATTAGGCTTGAAATGGTCAAAAAGTTTTGTGATAGTAATGTAAATTTTGTTTGTTCGGACGTTGAGTTTTCTTTGAAGCAACCTAACCATACATCCGATACAATTTCAAAACTTTATGAGTTTTACCCTAAAATTAATTTTTCCGTAATTATTGGTCAAGATAACTTGATGCATCTAGACCAATGGAAAAATTATGAAACAATTTTAGATACTGGGGTTTATGTATATCCAAGAGAAATTGAATCCAATTCAAATATTATTTTAAAGGATCATCCAAAAGTAAAAATCTGTGATTGTAAATTAATGGAAATTTCCTCCTCTGATATAAGAGTTAATATTAGTAATGGATTAAACATTGACCACCTGGTTCCAGACAAAGTCATCGAGCTTATTAATAAAAATAAACTCTATACACCTTAATTGAATATTGTCAAAAACATATTGTGGGTTCTACTAATCATAATCTTTCTCTATTCTCTAACAAGTCAAGAGCATGTATACGCTTTAATCGTTTCCATAGTTTGTATGATTCTATACCAATTGGAAAAGAAGTCTAAAAAGGATTAATAACAACTTCTATTTAATTTCCTTGTTATAAATCTTTAACCATTATTTAACACTTTACCTTAACATTTTTTAATAAAATTGCTTACCCGAAATATATCTTATGGAAAATAATAATATTGACATTAATAAAATTAATGCTCAAATAAAAAAAGACAGCGAATTTATTGATCTGCTACTTATTGAAATTAATAAAGTAATTGTTGGTCAAAAATACATGCTTGAAAGGCTATTAATTGGATTGCTTGGAAAAGGTCACATTCTTCTCGAGGGTGTACCTGGCCTTGCAAAAACACTTGCCATTAATACACTTAGTCAAGCTGTTAAAGGAACATTTAGCAGAATTCAATTTACACCTGACTTGTTGCCAGCCGATGTTGTTGGCACAATGATATACAATATTAAGCAGAACGATTTCTCGATCAAGAAAGGACCAATCTTTGCAAATTTTGTATTGGCAGATGAAATAAACCGAGCTCCTGCAAAAGTCCAATCAGCTTTACTTGAATCAATGCAAGAAAAGCAAGTAACAATTGGTGACAATACATTTAAACTACAATTACCTTTCTTAGTAATGGCAACTCAGAACCCCATTGAGCAAGAGGGAACTTATCCGCTTCCTGAAGCTCAAATGGACAGGTTTATGTTAAAGTGTGTGATATCTTATCCTGAGTTTGAGGATGAGCAATTGATTGTCAGATCAAATATTAACGAATCATTTAGTAAAGTAAAACCTGTTGTTTCAATCAAAGACATTCTAAAGGCACAAGAATCCGTAAAGCAAGTTTATATGGATGAAAAAATTGAAAAATATATCCTAAAGTTAATTTTTGCAACTCGTTACCCGGAACAAAATAAGTTAGAAGACTTAAAACCCCTAATTGGTTTTGGCTCATCACCAAGAGGAAGTATTAATTTGGCTCAAGCAGCGAAATGTCATGCTTTTATTCAAAGAAGAGGTTATGTAATACCAGAGGATATCAAAGCTGTTATTCATGATGTGTTAAGACATAGAATAGGATTGACTTATGAAGCTGAGGCAGAAAATATAAGTTCTACAGATATCATAGAGAAAATTGTTAATTCAATTGAGGTTCCCTAGTCAATAGATGGATACAAAAGAGATCATAAAAAAGGTAAGAAAGGTTGAAATAAAAACTAAAAAGCTTACCAACAATGTATTTGGAGGAGAGTACCAAAGCACTTTCAAAGGAAGGGGTATGACTTTTAGTGAAGTTAGATCTTACGAGTTTGGAGATGATGTGAGAACCATAGATTGGAATGTAACAGCGAGGTACAATGAACCTTTTGTAAAAGTTTTTGAGGAGGAAAGAGAACTTACATTAATGCTTATGGTTGATATTAGTGGTTCAAAACTTTTTGGTTCTGAAGATCAGATTAAAAAAAGTATTGTCACTGAGATTTCAGCTACCTTGGCTTTTTCTGCTATCCAGAACAATGATAAAGTAGGTTTAATTCTTTTTACTGATCAAATTGAGTTATTTATCCCACCTAGCAAAGGAAGATCACATATTTTAAGAATTATCAGAGAGCTTATTGAGTTTAAACCTAAAAACTCAAAAACTGATATTTCAGTTGCATTAGAGTTTTTTTCAAGTATAATAAAAAAGAAATCAATTGCTTTTCTAATATCTGATTTTAATTCTGAGGATTATGAAAAACCTTTGTCTATTGTTGCCAAGAAGCATGACTTAACAGGCATAAGAATCTTTGATAAGTTTGAGGAAGAATTTCCAGAAATCGGTTTTGTCTCAATGTATGATCAGGAATCAAAAAATTACAAGCTGGTGGATACTTCATCAAAAAAAATTAGAAACTTTTTCAAGTCAGAGTATTTAAAAAAGAGAGATTTTTTTGAAAAGCTATTTAAAAAGTCAGGAGCTGGCGTAATTAGCTGTAGAACAGATCAAGACTATGTCAAGTTATTATTAGGTTATTTTAAAAATCGTGGTTAATTTTTATCTAAAGATTGTAATCTGCTTATTTGCTTTTCACCTGAGTTATTCTCAGGACAGTATAGTCGTTAAATCAATAGTTGACACGACTTCAATTAAGGTGGGTGAACAGTTTTCTTATAACATAATTATAGAAAGCAACAGCTTTCAAGAAATCAATTTTCCAGAAAATTTTAATTTTAGTCCTTTTACAATTGCCGATCAATTTCCTGTAGACACCAACTATTTAAAGAGTAAAAAAATTATAAGTAAAAAATTTAATTTAACTCATTTTGATGAAGGATCTTTTTTAATAAATCCACAAAAATTATCAATTGGAAAGAAGATATATTTGACAGAAAAAATAGATATTGATGTTATAACAATAAAGGTTGATACTGTATCAAAAAAGTTTTTTGATATTAAGGAAATAAAATTTGCTGATAACCCTAATAGCTCAATATTTAAAATCATAGTATCCCTTTTATTTTTTCTTTTGGGGTGCTTAGTTTTATTTTTGATTTATAGATCATATAAAAAGTTAAAAACCGTAGAATTTATATTTCAGACACCCTTTGAAAAAGCAGTTTTAAGTTTACAAGAAATCGAGAAATCAAAACTTGATAATCAAAAAGGTTTAAAAGAATTCTACTCCAGATTAATTGAAATTGTTAAAAGATATTTTGAAGATGATCATATTGATCCAAATGCAATGGAAAGCACATCCAATCAACTTATAAATAAGTTAAAACTTTTAAAACTATCAGAAAAAATAAATCTATCAGATAACACCATTAATTCATTGGACGAAGTATTAAAAAACTCTGATCTTGTGAAGTTCGCAAGGTTAAAAATGGACCAAAACACCATTAATAGCGATCAAATTAAAATTAAGGAGATAATTTCTTCAGCAAAAAAATCAATACCTAATAATGAGCAAAAGGATAATGAAAAAAGAAAACAAGAAGAGATCAAGTTTCTAAAAAAACTTAAAAATAAAAAGATAAAATATATTTTGTCATCAGTGCTAACAGCTATTCTGACTATATTATCTATTGTTATCTTTTTATTTGGCACACCAAAATCAATAACATTTAATTCGGATAAAAAATTACTAAATCAAGATTGGATTGAAAGTGTTTACACAGAATTCAATCTTAGATTACAATCACCTGATGCATTTGTAAGATCATCAGATTCCCTATCAAATAATTTAAATTATATTTCGAGAGATGGATCAATTAGTTTAAGCCTTTATGTAAAAACTAAAACTGAAAATCAAGATGTTTTAAATGAGTTGTTGGAGGACTTTAAAAAAAGGGATTTTAAAAATATTATAACCAAAGAGGACCAACTTGACATTGGTAATGGCAATAAGGCAAATAAAGTATTTGGGTCATTTGATGACAATAACATTAAAATCAAAAAAAATTATAATATTATAATTTTTGATTTTAGTAATAAGCTTCTTCTTTTGGAAATGATATATGAAATTGATAATAACATACAAAGTAAAATTATAGACAGGATTCTAACCTCTTTAAAATTTGAAAAATGACAGATTTAAAATTTCAAAATCCTGAATTTCTATGGTTAATGGTTTTAATTCCGGTCATTGCTTACTTTTTTTATTTAACCAACAAAAAAAGGAAAAGTTTTATGAAGTTTTCATCAATCACTGATTTTAAACCAAGTCTAAAATCAAAACTTTATCCTTTTTTGGATTTTACACGTTTGCTTTCAATTTTTTTAATTATTGTTTCTATTGCTCGTCCTCAGGAGGTGAGTAACTCAACTAGATCCAAATCAAGCAGCGGAATTGATATTGTTATAGCTGTTGATATATCATCAAGTATGTTGGCAAGAGATCTAAAGCCAAATAGATTGGATGCATTAAAAAATGTAGCATCAGAATTTGTTAAGGGCAGATTAAATGACCGAATAGGAATTGTAATATATGCAGGTGAAAGTTATACCAAAACGCCTGTAACGTCGGATGAAAAATTAATTCTCTCATCTTTACAAGATATTGTATTTGATGGCGTTATTCAGGACGGAACTGCTATTGGAATGGGTTTAGCAACATCCGTAAACAGATTGAAGGATAGTGAAGCAAAAAGTAAAGTAATTATCCTTTTTACCGATGGTGTTAATAATACAGGAGTTATAGATCCAGAAACAGCCTCAGATTTAGCCTTAAATTATGGAATCAAAACTTACACAATTGGTCTTGGAACAAATGGTAATGCTTTGGCACCTGTTGCTATAAATAGAGATGGATCATTTAGATTTGGAATGACTAAAGTTGAAATTGATGAGGAATTACTTAGTGGAATTGCAGAAAAAACAGGTGGACTTTACTTTAGAGCTACTGATAATAAAAGCTTAGAGAGCATTTACAAGGAAATAGATAAACTTGAGAAGACAGAAATCGAGGAGATTAGGTATTCAGAAAAAGATGAAAAATATCGCTTCTTAATCATTCTAGCTCTTTCTCTTTTTATAACTGAGTACTTAACTAGAAAATTAATTTATAAAAGCGCTTTTTAATGTATCAACTGGATGAAATAAAATTTTTCTATCTACTGTTAATTATACCGATAATTATAATGGTTTTCATTTACAATAAATATTGGAAAAGTAAGGTTATTAAAAACAATTTTTCAATTGATAGCCTGAATTATTTAGTTCCTGAATTCTCTAAGAGTAAAGATTCTTTAAAATTAGCAGTTCAAATATTAGCAATTATTTTCTTAATAATTGGACTTGTTAATCCCAAAATTGGAACAGAGTTAAAGACGGTTACAAGAGAAGGAGTTGATATTGTTTTTGCTGTTGATGTATCAAAAAGTATGTTGGCAGAGGATATTGCACCTAATAGGATTGAAAAGTCCAAAAGAATAGTATCCCAATTAATAAATCAACTTGGATCTGATAGAGTTGGATTGGTTGCTTACGCTTCTTCAGCAATCCCAGTATTACCGATCACCTCTGATTTCTCATCTGCAAGAATGTTTTTAGAGAGTTTAGATACTGATATGATTTCTTCCCAAGGAACTTCAATAGTTGAAGCAATTCAGCTTTCAAGTACATATTTTGATGATGAAGATCAAACTAACAGAATAGTTTGTATACTTTCTGATGGTGAGGATCATGAGTATCAGGAAAATCTAATAAATACGACAATTCAAGATTCAGGTATTATTATTTTTTCAATTGGTGTTGGAAGTGAAAAAGGATCGCCCATACCAATTAGAGAAAAAAATATTGTAAAGTCTTATAAAAAAGATGAAAAGGGTGAGGTTGTTATTACAAAACTTAATTCAGATCTTCTAAAAAAATTGGCTGATCAATCTAAAGGAAAATATATTGAAGGGGAGATAACCAATGATGTGGTTGATGAAATAATTTCACAGCTGAAAGAAATGGACAAAAAAGAATTTGAGGCTAAGGAATTCACAAGTTTCAAAGATCAATTTCAATGGTTTTTGGCTATTTCATTATTTTTAATTTTGATTGATAGTTTCTTATTTGAGAAAAAAACAAAATGGATTGAAAAACTTAATTTATTTAATGATGATAAATAAAACTATTTTTTTATTACTGCCCTTTTTTATTTTTTCACAAAATGTGAAAGAAAATATTGATTCAAAAAAGTTTCTTTTTGATGGTAACACTTATTTTGAAAATCAACAATTTAACACAGCTGAGTATAATTATAGGAAATCATATTCCAAGGATTCATTAAATCCAACGGCAGCTTACAACTTAGGCAATTCATTGTATAAAAATAATCTCAGCCCAGAAGCAAGGTTTAATTACACTCAATCAATAAAAAAATTGAGTGACAAAGAAAGCTTACATAGAGCATACCATAATTTAGGTAATACCTACATGCAGGAAGAAAATTATCAGGGGGCTGTTGATGCATTTAAAAGATCTTTAATTAATAATCCTAACGATGAAGAAACTAGGTACAATTATGTATTGGCTAAAGAATTGTTAAAGAATCAAAACAACAATCAAAACCAAAACGATAAAAAAGACAACAAGGATAACAAGGATAACAAGGATGATCAACAAAAAAAAGATGATAAATCAGATCCGCAGAATAAAAAAAATGACGATCAAAAAAATAAAGCTGACTCAAAAGAAAAGCAAAAAAAACCTGAAATATCACCACAACAATTGAAAAATATTTTGGAAGCTATGAATAAGGAGGAAAAAAAGGTACAAGAAAAAGTTAATAAGAAAAAAATGAAAGGATCACCCAAAAAATCCAATAAAAAAGATTGGTAATGAAAAAAGCAATTATAATTTTTTCTATTCTTTTTACAAATTTTATTATATCTCAAGTAAAATTTGAAGCAAACGTAAGTAAGGAAACTTTGGGTATCAATGAAAATTTGAGAGTTGATTTTAAAATGAATAAGGACGGAGATAACTTTACTCCACCTAATTTTTCAGGATTTGAAGTTGTTGGAGGACCCAATCAATCTGTAAGTAATAGTTGGATCAATGGTGTTAGGAGTTTCTCCAAAACTTACACATATTTTCTAACTCCAATCAAAAGAGGAAGATTTAAAATAGGTCAGGCTTCAATTGAAATAGAAGGCGATATTTACAAGACCAGTACCGTTGATGTTTTAGTAACGGAAGCTGTTAGCTCTTCACTTTCTCCAAACAATCCTGATAGTATAGTTAGTGATGATTTAGAATTAATTGCTGAAGTTTCAAATCGCTCACCATATTTAAATGAACCAGTTTCTGTTGTTTACAAATTACTATTTAGTCCAAAAATAAATGTCACAAATTTAAGTGAAGTTGATGCCCCAGATTTTAAAAACTTCTGGTCTCAGAATATAAAAATTCCAAGGATTGAAATAAATAGAACTTCCCATAATGGAAAGAGTTATAATTACGTCACATGGAAAAAAATGCTATTATACCCACAAAAAGAAGGTGACATTGATATTAACCCATTAACACTTGAAGTTACAATTGATGTTCCAACTAGTAGAAGAGATTTCTTTGGAAACGTAATTTATTCACAGACTTCAAACAAGGTATCATCCAAAAAAGTAAAAATTATTACCAAACCTTTTCCTGAAAAAAATAAACCTGTTGAGTTTAATGGAGCTGTTGGAGATTTTAAAATATTTGCAGAATCTAATAGAAGTGAGTTATCAGCAAATGAATCATTTCAAGTAGAGTTAAAAATTTCTGGTAGCGGAAACCTTAAGTTGTTTTCGATCCCTGATCTTGTTGTTCCTTCTTCTTTAGAAAAATATGATCCAGAATTTAATGAAAACGTAAAAGTCGGTCTTTCTGGAATGAATGGTTCAATTTCAAATACTTATACTATTGTTCCGCAGTTTCAAGGAAAGTATCCTATACCATCAACTAGATTTGTTTATTTCAATCCACTTGAAAAAAAATATGTAAAAATTTCGACAGAAGAATTAATCATAAACATTTTGGATGGCCCAACATCATCCGTTGTCACAAATAATGATGACTCTAATTTATCTAGTAAAAATATTCTAAGCTCAAAAGGCCAGTTTAATTTTATCGAACTTGAAACTACTCTTTTTAAAATAATAAAAAAACAGTCAGTAATTGATCAGTATTTTCAATATATAATAATCTTTATTTTCTTCTCTCTCATCTTTGTGGTTTTGGCTTTAAGATTCTTTTTCTTAAAAGATTCCAAATCTATCGATAATAATAAGGTTGCTAATAAAGTAGCTATTAGGTCTTTAGAAAATGCAAAAAAACACCTCGACGAAAAAGAACTTTTTTACGAGACATTGGAAACATGTATTACGGGTTTTTTAACAACAAAATTTAATTTTAAAAACACTGATCTCGTTACTGAAAGTATAAAGCAAAAATTAATAAAAATTGGAGTTGACAAAAACACAATTCAGGATTTACTAAAAATAATAAATACATGTCAGTATTTTAAATTCACACCCAATTTAGAATTTGATACAAGTAATGATTATAAGAAATCTGTTGAATTAATTATGAAACTTCAAAATTTTAAATTATGAGGCTGCTTTTTTTTATTTTATTAATAAACTACTCATTTTCACAAAACAGTGATTTTGATGAAGCAAATTTACTGTACAATGAGGGTGAGTATATGGATGCTATTGAGGTTTATTCAGGGATAATTGACGACGGATTACATTCTGCTGATCTATATTTCAATATTGGAAATTCTTATTATAAAATTAACGACACTCCTAACTCTATTTTTTATTACGAAAAAGCATTATTGCTTGATCCTGATAATGAAAGCGTAAAAAATAATCTAGCATATGCTCAAAATATGTTAATTGATAAAATTGAAACCTTGCCTAAAAATCAAATAACTGTTTTATTTGATTCTATTTTATCAGTTTTTAGTTATGAGTATTGGCAATTTTTTACAATATTATCTCAGTTGCTATTCGTTATTTTTTTCATATTATTTTTTATTTCAAAAAACTCAGTTTTCAAAAGAAAGTATTTCACATATTCAAGTACTAGTCTTCTCATTTTTATAATCACATTGATTATTTCAATTAATTCCAAAAACAACTATCTTAAGACTGATCCTGCAATTTTATTTGATAAAGAGGTTTCATTTAGAAGTGAACCTAACTTAAGGTCTGAAGAGATATTTAAATTACATGAAGGATTGAAGATAAATATTAAAGAAACTATAAATGATTGGACTTTAATTGAACTTTCAAATGGTAGTGAGGGTTGGATCCCAACAGTATCGTTCAGAAAGATTAAATAAAATAAGCAGCATTAAAATTTTCCATTATATACTCCCCCAATCTAATCATTAATTGAAATGAATTAGAGCTTTCAACATAATTATTTGATAATAATTCAGGATATATCTGAACAAAGTTTTTATAAATAATTGAAATTGTTGTAAAAAGAATAATGTATTTCACTGCACTAAAAATCCCACCCATTAATCTATTTAAAACACCTAAAGAAATAAACTTAATCAACTTAGTAAATCCTTTTCCAAATATTTTAAATATGAGCGCAGTAGCTATAAAGAGTATTATTAAGCATATGGCATTTAGAATTTTTTTATCGATCTCAATAAAATCTATTAATAAACTGGCTACAGGTTCGGAAAAGTTATATGAAACCAAACCTGCTATTAGAAAACCTATAAATGAAGAAATTTCATTTATAAAACCATTGAAAAAGCCTTTTAAAAATGCATAAATGAGTACAATAATGATTGCAATATCAATTATATTCAAAACGAAGATTTTATGTTTACAGTTTTAAAATTAAATTTAATTAGAATATTTTAGCCAAAGTTATGTTAAAAGAAATTGATAATCATTTATCTGATTTAAAAAATATCTCAATAAAAAGTTTGGATGAACTAGAACAATTTAGAATAAAATTCTTTTCAAAAAAGGGAATTATACCTGGTCTGTTCGCGAAGCTTAAGGATATAGATGCTGATAAACGAAAAAAGTTTGGCGCTAAAATTAATGACCTAAAAATAAAGATTGGTGAAATCATTGATAAATCAAAAGCTGAGCTTTCAGTTGTTTCAAATAATAAAAATGAAGTAGACTATACACTGCCTGCAGATTTTTTAAAAATAGGGTCAAGACATCCAATTTCAATTGTAAAAAATAAGATTATAGATATATTTTCAAAAATTGGTTTTGATATTTCAGAGGGCCCTGAGATAGAGGATGATTGGCATAATTTTACTGCCCTTAACCTACCAGAGTATCACCCGGCAAGAGACATGCAAGATACATTTTATGTATCCAAGAATCCAGATTACTTGTTAAGAACTCATACTTCATCAGTGCAGATTAGACATATGGAAAATAATGAACCTCCAATCAGAACAATATCACCAGGAAGAGTTTACAGAAATGAAGATATTTCAGCAAGATCTCACTGTTTCTTCCATCAAATTGAAGGGTTATACATTGACGAAAATGTTTCTTTTGTTGATTTGAAGCAAACCTTACTACATTTTACTAAGCAACTATTTGGTAAAAGTAAAATAAGACTTAGACCCTCATATTTTCCTTTTACTGAACCTAGTGCTGAGCTTGATATTTATTGGGGTCTGAACTCTGAGGCTGATCATAGAATCACAAAAGGAACAGGGTGGTTAGAGATTCTGGGTTGTGGTATGGTTGATCCAAATGTTTTAGAAAACTGTAAGATTGATCCTAATAAGTTTTCTGGTTATGCATTTGGGATGGGAATAGAGAGGATAACAATGTTATTGTATCAAATCGAAGATATAAGAACATTTTATGAAAATGATGTAAGATTCTTACAGCAATTTAAATCCTCAATATAGCCCTTTTGACAACTCTCTCATTTGCCTATTAGCGCTTCTATTCTCGAACAATATTTTATAGCAAACATCAATAATTAAAAATTTCTTCGATAACTTTTTTGAAATTAGTGAGGCGTTTTTGGTAGCATAATAACCTTCAACAATCATATTCATTTCTGCTTTTGCTGAATTAATGGAATAACCTTTTCCAATCATATTACCAAAAGTTCTGTTTCTACTAAAAGAGGAATATGTTGTAACTAACAAATCACCAAGATATGCAGAGTGATTAATTTTTCTTTTGGCTTTATGAAATGCCTCTATAAAATCGCTCATTTCTTTTGTGCTGTGACTTATCAATACACTAATAAAATTGTCTCCATATCCTAACCCATGCGCAATTCCTACCATTATCGAATAAATATTTTTTAGACTTGAGCTTATTTCAATTCCAGTCATATCTCTAGATACCGTGGAAATGATGTATTTTGTGTTTAATAAGCTAGAAATATGTTCTCCAAGCTTTAAATTATTTGTACCAACAGTTAAATAAGTTAATTTCTCTTGGGCTACCTCCTCAGCATGACTTGGCCCACTAATTATGGCTAAGTTTTTTTTTGGGATATTATATTCTCGATTTAAATGTTCACTAATAGTTAAAAATGATTCGGGTATGATACCTTTTGATGCTGATACTAAGATTTTTTTTGAAAGTAATTTTTTTGATGAAATGAGCGATGATTCAATGAAAGGAGATGGGATTGCTACTATTAGTATATCACTATCATAAATAACTTTATTAATATCTGAAGATATCTTAAGCTTATCTAGATTTAGATCTACATAACTTAAGTATTTAGGGTTTCTGCCGACTGATTTGATTTGTTCAATTGATTCAGGATTTCTTATGAACCAGTTTAAATTTAAAGTATTTTCTGATAGTATTTTTACTAGAGCTGTTGCCCAGCTACCTGAACCCAAAATACCAATGCATTTCTTTTTCATTTTAACAGATTTTTAATAAATCAGCCCTCAAAAATAAGTTAATTTTAAATATTAATTTTTTCATAATTGTAATAAAAGCATTCACCTCTGAATGCTTTTGTTTTATAAAGCACTTACTAAAGAGCAAAAAAGAGCAAGACCAAAAAATATGAAAAGTCTCAAAAACTTTTTCTCTTTTTTTACTTGTTCATTATGAATTATTAAACCAAATACACAAAAAACCAAACCTACGGTTAGAGCAGTAGAAAACACTTCTTCTTTTATCGTATTTAAGATCAAATCAATGGTATAAAAAATTGTACAAAAAACACTGACCCTAAAATCAAACCAACTATAATCTCTTTTCTTAGTGTATTTAAATAATGATGAAAAAGTTAGGTATATCAAAATCAGAATTGAGAAAAAATGAAAAAAAGGTTCTATTGCTGAGAAAGGCAAATTCATTAAAATGATGATTTAAGCAGTTTTTTAACATATTCATTTTTCGACTTAATTAGATTTGAATTTAATTTGTTTTCAATAATTTTTCCATTTTTCAATACAATAATTTTATCAGAAATTGATTTAACTACCGGTAAATTGTGTGAAATAAAAATTAAAGAAAAATTCAAATTATTTTTCAGATCAGTCAGCAAATTTAAAATTGAGAACCTTGTTGAACTATCAAGTGCTGAGACACATTCATCACAAATTAAAATTTTAGGACTTAGTGATATTGCAGCAGCAATTACTACTCTTTGTCTTTCACCTCCAGAAAGCTGTCTTGGAAATTTATTAAAAAGTTTTTCATCTAAATTCACCAATGATAAGTATTCTTTAGCACGCGTTTTAGCTTCATTGTTTGAGTGATTATAGTGAAATTTTAATACTTGTTGAATATGGTTTATAATCCTAATTTTAGGATCAAGAGATGAATATGGATCTTGAAAAATTAATTGAACTTCCTTACTTAGTAATCTCCTAGTATAATGCTTTATATTCACTCCCTTATATCGTATTACTCCTCTATAATTTTTATAATAACCAATTATACATTTGGAAATTGAGCTTTTTCCAGAACCAGACTCCCCAATTATACCAATTGATTCTTTTTCCTTTAAAACAAAATTAATTTTGTCTAAAATATTAGATGAGCCTATATCTAATTGAATATTTTCAACACTTAGAATTTCATTATTTTTTGTACTTGTAGAGCTTGAAAATTTAACTTTAGAATTCTTGATTAGTTTTTTACCATACTCTGTCTTTGGGTTTTTAAAAAATGATTTTGTTGAACCTGTTTCACAAATTTTACCCTCCCTTACTAATATAATTCTGTCGGAAATACTTTTAATAAGATTTAAATTATGTGTTACAATTATTAGACTAGATTCGAGCTCATATTTAAGTTTAATTATAAGATTAATGATTTCTTTTTTAATAATTGTGTCAAGTGAAGAGGTTGCTTCATCAGCAATTAAAATTTTTGGTTTTTTTGCTAGTGCCATGGCTATCATTACTCTTTGTTGCTGACCTCCACTTAGTTCATGAGGATATTTATTTAAACAAGCCATGGGATCGTCTATTACAACCTTTTTCAAAAGATTGGTTGCTTCATTCACTTTATATTTATCTCCAATTATACACTCTATAATTTGATCGCCACATTTCATGGAAGGATTTAGGTAACTCGCTGGGTCTTGAAAAATAATGGCAATTTCATTTTTTTTTGCCTTCCAAGGCTCATTATTGTCAGTTTTTATTATACTACGATTGAAAATAATTTCACCTTCTTGTTTTAACCCTTTATGCTTGATTAAGTCAATTATGGACAGTGCTGTTAGTGATTTACCACTTCCTGATTCTCCAACTATTCCTAAAATTTCTTTGTGGTTAACTTTGAAGGAAAGGTCGTGTATCAAATAATTCTTTTTAGAAGATATTTTCAAATTTCTTACTTCAAGAATTGTTTTTTTACTCATTTTAAGAGATATTAAAGTATTGAATCTAAACTAAAGTATCAAAAATAGAATATTAGAAAGGAACAATTATTGTTTCTTATAAATTTGAATAAAAAATAATGAAATCACCCAAGTTGTTTTTGAGAACAAGAATTTTTCTTTCAATGATTTTTCTTGTTTTAATTTCTTTTTTATTGACAGGTATCGTAACAAATTATCAAATCAGGGAAAGTTCAGATTACTACCATGGTTTAAGATTAGAAAGAAAAGAAGCTCAAATTCAAAGAGCCCTTAGAAGTTTACTTGAGGAAAGATCACAACTAGAAGATAACCAATTATCTTTTTTATTTAATCAGAGGCCAGAACAGAATATTAGTATTAATACAGTTTTAGATTCAATCTTAACAAATGAAATTGTTAAGATTTCTGAAATTCAGAACATAAACTTCACTCTTTATGATATTGATGGCTCCTTGATTGGTTCAACAGTTAGTGATAATGAAACTGAGACCCTTCCAAGACAGGTTTTAATAGATTTAGAAAACAGTAATGATTCTAAAATTGTAATTACGAAAAATGAAAATGAAACACTTTTACGATCCTCTTTTTCTTATATTTTTAACATAAATGAAAAACCAATATGGATTCTTAATTTTCCATATATTGACGATGACAGGTTAAATACTTATGAGATTAACTCTTACATACTAAACTTAGTTCAGGTTTATTTTTTACTTTTTGTTTTAGCAATCATGATATCATATTTGGTCTCAAGCTACATCACTAATCCAATATCTGCTTTGATTTTCAAAATGAAGCAAATGAGATTGGATAAAATCAATAAAAAAATTGATCTTAACGTCAACAGTAAGGAAATGTATTCCTTGGTTAATTCTTACAATAATATGGTTAATCAAATTGATAATAACGTTAAAAAATTATCCAAATCCCAAAGGGAACTGGCATGGAGAGAAATGGCCAAGCAAGTTGCCCACGAAATAAAAAATCCATTAACCCCGATGAAACTCAGTGTTCAGAATTTTAAATTAAAATTTGACCCTAATGACCCGAAAATGATGAATAAGGTTAATGAGTTTAGCAAAACAATTATTCAACAAATTGATGTATTAAGTTCCATCTCAACTGCTTTTTCAAATTTTGCTGATTTACCGACTCAAAAAAATGAAAAAATTGATTTAATTAAAACAATTAAGTTAGCTCTTGATATTTTCAACGAAAAAGATATTGTTTATGAGCCAAGAGAAAAATCTATTGAGGTTATAATTGATAGAACAAGCTTGATAAGAATCATAACAAATCTTGTAAAAAATTCAATTCAAGCAACAAAATCTATTGAAATTCCCAAGATTAATGTTTTGGTATATCAAAATGATAAAAATGCAATCATAGATGTTACTGACAATGGAGTAGGTATTCCATTGAAATTAAAAGAAAAAATTTTTGAGCCTCGTTTTACAACGAAATCAAAAGGAATGGGGCTTGGACTTAGTATAATAAAAAACTTGGTAACGGCTCACTCAGGTAAAATTACATTTACATCAAAAAAGGGGAAAACAACTTTTAGGGTTACGTTTCCAAAAATTGATAAAAAAATTTAGCAATATTCGTTGTAGGCTTCTTTGAGATTTTCTGAAATGATCTCAGCATTTCTACCTTCGATATGATGCCTTTCAAGCATATGAACAATTTCACCATCCTTGAATATAGCCATACATGGTGAAGATGGAGGGAAGGGGAACATTAACTCTCTAGCGTTATTTGTAGCAACCTTGTCAACTCCAGCAAATGAGGTAAATAATTGATCGGGTTTCTTTTCATTCTCAAGGGACATGAGAACGCCTGGTCTAGCGTTTGCTGCAGCACAGCCACAAATTGAATTTATAACAATTAGAGAAGTGCCTTGTTTGACCAAGTTTTCAATATTATCATCTGAATTCAATTGAACAAAACCTTTTGAGGTTAGTTCTGACTTCATTGGATTTACAATTTCTGGCGGATACATAATTTTTTCAAATATACTAAACAAGATATATACCACATTTGTAAATTTGATTTTAATTTTATGAGATTTCTTGGAGCATTAATTGGAGTGTTTATTATGAAGAGCTGGCTGGGTCTCTTTATAGGATATTTCATTGGTCTTTTTATAGAAAAGAATTTTAATTTTTCTAATAAAAATTTATCGACTAGTTCAGGAAAATTTGAATTGAATTTACTTGGTTTGGCGGCTATTTTAATCAAATCAGATGGACAAGTTTCTCAAAATGAGTTGGATTATGTGAGAAAATATTTTGTTTCGGTTTTTGGAAAAAATAGAGCAAATACAATTTTTAAAATTTTCAATGAAAATGTCAATAAACAAAAGATTTCATACTTGGAGATTTGTAATTTTTTTCTGACAAGTTCGAATTACGCTACAAGACTTCAGTTAATACATTTTTTATTTTCAGTAGCCAAAGCAGATGGAATGGTTTCTAATAATGAGTTGCTCAAGCTTAAAGAATTTTCTAATTTGTTCAAAATTTCATTAGCAGACTTTGACAGTATTAAGGCAATGTTTGTTGATCAAATTGGCTCAGCATATAAAATATTGGAAGTTACTAGTGATGCAACAAATGATGAAATAAAAAAGTCATACAGACGACTAGTAAAAATTCATCACCCCGACAAAATTCAAAATCTTAACGATGGATATAAAAAGATTGCAAAAGAGAAATTTCAAAAAATTCAAGATGCTTATGAAAAAATTAAAAAGGAAAGATCAATAAAATAATGGATACATTTTTATTCTATTTAAAAGTTGGTATAAATCATATTATTGATTTGAACGCTTACGATCATTTACTATTCTTGAGTTCTATAAGTCTTCCTTATACATTTAAAAGATATTACAGTTTATTTTGGATAGTTACTTTTTTTACGATTGGTCATACAGTTTCATTATTCATATCAACTTACAATATATACAACCCAAATCTTGATGTTATTGAATTCTTAATTCCACTTACAATTTTGTTTTCGGCAGTTAGTAATCTGATTCCTAAAATGGAAATTAAAAAAACATCTTTTAGCCATTTCATCTCACTAATATTTGGTTTAATCCATGGGTTTGGATTTGCGGGTTTTTATGATCAAATTACTTTTTCTGATCAGATTGAATTTACTCCACTGATAGGGTTTACAATTGGTGTAGAAATTGCTCAAATCATAATTGTTGTTTTTGTTTTATTTTTTTCATCAATGTTTCAATCCAAGCGCAATTTTTTCACAAAAAACTTTACAAAAATTATGTCAATTCTAATTTGTTTACTAACTATACTAATATTTTTTTAAGTGAAAAATAAAGAAAATAAATACGATAAAACTTACCTAAGAATGGCAAGGGAGTGGGGCAACCTTTCCTACTGCAAAAGAAGAAAAGTTGGTGCCCTAATCGTTAAAGACAGAATGATAATTTCAGATGGTTACAACGGAACTCCAACTGGAATGGAAAATATCTGTGAGGATGATGAAAATTATACAAAGTGGTATGTCCTTCACGCGGAGGCCAATGCCATAATGAAAGTTGCATCTTCCACACAATCATGTGCTGGAGCAACTCTATATGTGACTCTTTCACCCTGCACAGATTGTAGCAAATTGATCTACCAAGCTGGTATAGTTAGGGTGGTATACATAGATCAATACAAAGACACGACTGGAATTCAATTTCTAAAAGACGCAGGAGTTGAAGTGGTTCAAATTGCTAATCCTTATTAATTTTATCAACTCTCTCAGAGAAGAGAAAGATTATGATTAATAGTGCAGCACAAGACGTTGCCAATAATCCTATCAACGAAATTCTATTTTCATTTGATAAAATTCCAAAATCAAAATCAAAATAAAAAATATTAATACCCATCAAAACAAAACAAAGAATTAGAGCTATGTATTTAATCATTGATGTTAATTGTGTTTTTTTAAAATAAATAATGCTGTGATGAATTAACCTTCGCAGCTTTCACACTCCTTTTTTTGCTTGAACTTTTGTGCTGCATTCATGCTGTGTTGATAATACAGAGATTTAAGTCCGAGTTTCCATGCCGTAACATGAATTTTATTTACTTCTTTGGTGGGAGTATCTGGGTGAATAATTATATTGAGTGATTGACCTTGATCTATGTAGTTTTGCCTATTGGCTGCCTGATAAATAATAGTCAGTTGATCAATCTCGGAATAGGTTTTAAATACTTCTTTTTCATTTTCAGACAAGAAATCCAGTTCTTGAACAGATCCATCCTTATCTCTGATTGCTCTCCAAACTTCAGGTGTATTCATGCCTTTGTCTTCAAGAAGTTTAACTAAAAAAGGATTTTTGATGGTCGTTTTTATTTTTGCAATATCCTTAACATAAATGTTTGACCAAATGGGTTCTATGCCTTGCGAGACTTGGCCAAGTATGAAAGCTGATGATGTAGTTGGCGCTATTGCATTCAGTGTTGTATTCCTTCTCCCATAACCTTTCAGTAGTTCAGGTTCACCAAATTTTTCTGCCAGGTTTTCAGAAGCAACGTGAGAGCGCGCCTGAATGTATTTAAATACTTCACTATTTAAATCGTAAGCTTCTTGACTGTCGAATGGCAACATTTTGGATTGCAACAATGAGTGCCAACCTAAAACACCCATCCCAAGTGCTCTGTTTTCTTTTGAGAAGTTATATGCTCTTTCCATAAATAGAAATGTTTGTTGATCATCTCTATTCTCGGAGTTTTTATATTTTTCAAGCTTTTCAAGAAATTCTGTAATCACTGCGTCTAAAAAATAAATCATTGTTTCAACAGCATCTGTGTCTTTCCACTTATCATAATGTAAAACATTGATGCTAGATAAAACGCAAACAAAAGACCAGTTGTGATCTGAAGGTAGCATGATTTCTGTACATAAATTACTGGCATAGATTGGCAACTTTTTATCCTTGTAAACATCTGCAGCGTTGTTGTTGGCATTATCAGTAAAGAAAATATATGGATAACCCATCTCTCCTCGGCTTTGTAATACCTTAGCCCAAACAGTTCTTTTTTCATTATCCCCGTCAATCATCGCTTGCATCCAATCATTGGTTACAGTCACTCCGTGCGTTAGTTCTTGGATGGGGTTTCCTTCAGAACCTATTTCTAAAAACTCCATGATATCGGGGTGATCAATTGGTAGGTATGGAGAAAAACGCCCTCTTCTCACCGAACCTTGACTCACAACATCAACCATGGATTCAAATAATCTCATAACGTGAACAGCTCCTGATGCTTGACCGTTGTCTTTTATTTCAGCCCCACGGTGTCTTATTTTACCAAAGTATCCAGATGTACCACCACCTAATTTAGACATCATTCCAACCTCAGATTGAGAATATAAAATATTACCGATATCATCATCAATGTGAGAGCCAAAGCAACTAATTGGTAATCCACGTTCTTTCCCAAAGTTTGACCAGACAGGCGAAGCTAGGGAATAGAACCCTTGTGACATGTAATGATAAAATTTATCTGCGTAACCTGGCATTTGAAGTATCTTCTCGGCTCTTTTAGCAATGTTTAAAATACGTTCCTCAGCCGTAATACCTTCTCCTAGGTATCCAGCAGCAAGAAATTTTCTACTATTCTCATTAAGCCACTCAAATGTTTTTTCGGTTGTTAGGTTGTCAGTTTGCATGCTTTAAAATAGGTCGTCGCTTGTTATGCTTTGAGTTTTCTTACTATAGTTGATCGATCTTTTCACAAAGAAGTCTCCATGTTTCGTTCCGATGATTTCATCATCAAACCATTCGGTTTCTGAGACCAGGCTTTGATCAACGTCAAATATTTTATCAACACCAATACTCTTTAAGGAATTATTGAATCTATTTTTCAAAAATTCGTTGACAACTGCCTTTGGCAAAAAATCTAGTTCTCCGTTCTCAAAAATCCAGTCAACAACCTCGCTCTCGGCTTCAAAAGCCTCTTTGCACATTTTCTGTATGCTTTGATGATAATTTTTTGTAAACCACTCTGGGTTTTCCTTTTGTAAAATTTTAATTAAATCAATACCAAAGTCTCCATGAATTTGCTCCTCTTTTGAGGTTGCTTCAACGACATTGGAGATTCCCTTTAGCATATTTTTGTGTTTGTTGAACGCCATTATAATCAGAAACTGAGAGAATAAGGAAACATGTTCAATGAACAATGAAAACAGTAGAATTGATTCTGCATACTCTCTGTTGTCATCACTTTTTGAGTTTTTGAGTGCTGTTTCTAGGTATCGCACTCTTTTCATAATAGCAGGTTTTTTCTTAAGCTCTTTAAACTCTGAATTCAGCCCAAGTATTTCAAGCAAGTGGGAGTAGGCATCCGCATGGCGAACTTCACTCTCAGCGAAGGTTGACCCGACAGATCCAATCTCAGGCTTTGGAATTCTGTGATAAATATCACCCCAGAATGATTTTACAGCAACCTCTATTTGCGAAATCGCAAGCATTGTATTTTTAATCGCGCTTCGTTCTGAATCTGTCAGTTGGATTTTAAAGTCTTGTATGTCACTGGTGAAATTAAATTCTGAGTGAATCCAATATGAATGTCTAATTGCTGGGACATATTCATACAAGTGTGGATATTCGTATGGTTTTAGATTGATTCTTTTTTCAAATATATCAGATTCTCTTTGCTGACTTCGCTTGTTTCTATATAGTATGTATGCTTTTGCAACTTCCTTAAACTTGCTTTCCATTAATTGCGTCTCCACAATATCTTGAACCTCTTCAATTGTTGGAACATATGTCAAGTCATTATTTTTTCGACCAATTAGTGATTGGTAAACTGACAGAGCAACATCTTGCGCATTTTCTTTACTACCATTTCCAACAGCATTCATAGCCTTGTGAATAGCTCCTGTGATCTTATCCAAACTGAAAGGTTTGGTGCTGAAGTCTCTCTTGATAATATATTCTATCTCCATATGTATAATAATAATTTAAAAGGTAATTGGTAAATTCTAAACTTTTACCACAAGTGAAGTTCTAACTTATTTTACCTGCTTCAAAAGGCGGTCTGGTAACTTTTTCAACAAAGTTTTCAACATTAATTTTTAAAATAAAAATCAATGTAATGTACAAAGTAATACACTTAAAAAGCAACTACATATCTTCTGAAAAACTATTAAAACTCTAATAGTTTATTCATTTAATGAAATATACATTTTTTTTTCGCACCGAAAATTAATTTTTATAAGTATTGGCTTTATCCAAAAAAAATAAAATTCTTTTTTAAAGTATTTTAAAAATACTCTAAGCTAAATTCTTGGCAGAATTTTTTAATTTCATTTCTGCACTTTTCAAACTCAAAAATTAATTTCTCTTTGTCTTTTATTGTTGACGGATCAAAGAAATTTTTATGAATTCTTACAGCTTCATTTGAAAAAAAACTAGGACATGTTTCGTGTGCATGATCACAAACCGTGATAATAAAATCAAAATCAATTTGTTCAAACTCCGATACATGATTGCTTTCATTTTGGGAAATATCAATACCATCACCTTTCATAATCTTTATTGCGTTCTCATTAATCGCATGGTTTTCTACACCCGCACTGTGAACCTCTGCCTTACCACTCAGAAACGCTTTTAAGTATCCCTCTGCCATTTGACTTCGGCAAGAATTGCCAGTACATAACACTAATACTCTTTTCACAATGTGATTCCTGAATTACTATTCCTTTATTTTTTTGTCGTATTTGTCTGAGTACAATTCCAAAATTTTTAAGTATTCACTTACTATGCTTTTGGTCTTATTTAAAAATTCAAAATATAATCGCGTATTTCTTGGACCAGAATCTTTGTCTTTGGTTCGTGATACTTGAGATTTAATTTTATTTTCCAGTGATCTTATAACAGATTCTTTTACTGAGAAAATAGTTTTAATTTCCTCATAATTTTGATTTTCAAATATTTGAATTATTTGTCTAAAAAAATCATTCATATCATCTTCTAATTCTTTTATTTCCCTCAACTGATTGAAGGTAAGTCCTCTGTGATTATTGTTAAAGTGTTTATAAATGGCTTTAGAAATAGTTTGCATAGATAAGGTGATATTTTCTAGACCACCTAGAATTTTCATATGAAAATCAGATGCTGATTCTTTAGACGCTTCATCTAAATTTTTAATAAAATAGAATACATTGTTTGCAATCAGGTCAACATCTTTGTCTAGTTTTGATACTGTTGACTGATTGTCTTTTAGTGTTGAAATATCTTTTGAAGCTAGACCCTCAAATGTTTTGTAAAATATTTTATTTACCCTTTTTGAAAATTTTGTGATATTTTTTGAGCTTTCAAAGATTACTCCTTTGATAGATTTACTTTCAATCATTTCAAGCTCTTCTTCCTCTACTTCCTTTATTCTTCTTTCTTTATGTAAAAAATAATTCTTAGTTAAGACATAACCCACTAAAATTACCAATACGATTAAGCCAATTTCTTCAAAGTAGTAGAGTATGGATACGATTATTCCAGAAGCAGTGAAGGCGATTAGAGCTGTCATTAACCATCCACCGATTACATTTATAACACCTGCAACCCTGTAAACAGCACTCTCACTTCCCCATGCTTTATCTGCGAGGGAAGTTCCCATTGCCACCATGAATGTTACATATGTTGTGGATAGTGGAAGTTTATAAGAGGTAGCAACAGAAATTAAAATTGCAGCGACTACTAAATTCACTGAAGCTCTTATCTTATCAAAAGCTGGTCTGTCTTTTCTAAGTATTAGTGTATTGACTTTAGGTTTTATGTATTGACTATCTACAAAATCAATTATTGGTTTGGGTGTAATTTTTGAAAAATTTTCCACAAATGATGATCCAGCTCTAACAAAAAACCTTGAAAGAAAATTTGGTTCAAATCTTTCAATTGTTTCTTCTTGTCTTGAAAGATCAATAGATGTTTTAATTACAGATTTTGCTTTTGATGACGTCCATAAAGTAAGTACCATGATTACTCCTGCACCTAATAATATAAATGTTGGAGCAGAAACTTTTTCGCTCAAAATTTCCATTGTAAAACTCTCAGCTGAGACTCCACTTGAAGACCACGCCAAGAAGGATTCATAACCAGCAATCGGAACACCTATGAAATTTACCAAATCATTTCCTGCAAATGCTAATGCAAGTGCAAAGGTTCCAACACAAATAATTAGTGTATAAATATTTAATTTAAAAACAGAGTTGAATAAATAGGACAGAATTGTTAAAATTAGCAGCGATAATAAGACAATCATAGTCAGGTTAATATCAATGAAGTTGGAGATGGATAAGCCACCTAAGATATCATATTGATTCTCAGAATATGGTGTCCCTTTAAGACCTTTGATAACAATAAAATAAAATATGGATGTTAATGCTATTCCACCAAACAAAGAACCCATCCATTTTGCTTTTTCCTCAAATTTGAACGATAAAATAATTCTTGATATAAATTGAATTAGTGCACCTATTGAAAAAGCAACGATCACAGAGAAGAAAATCCCAAAAATAATTTGAGTTGCTTTTGATGTATTGATATAATCACTAAGTTCTACAAGGCTCAAATCCAAAGCTGATAATTTAATTAATGAAATAACAACAGCAGCACCAAGTAATTCAAAAACTATTGAGACTGTTGTTGAGGTAGGAAGTCCATAAGAATTAAAAACATCCAATAATAATATGTCAGTAATCATTACTGCCATAAAAATTATCATGATCTCCGAAAAAACGAACATTTCTGGATTAAAAATTCCTTTCCTTGCAACTTCCATCATCCCACTTGATGATATTGCTCCAAAAGCAACGCCTAATGATGCAATTACCATGAGAGTTTTGAATGATACAACTTTTGACCCAATTGCTGAGTTTAAAAAATTCACAGCATCATTACTGACACCAACCATTAAGTCGGCAATCGCGAGAAGACCTAATATTACGACAAGAATTAAGTAAAAATCTGACATCAAAAGAACTAAGTTAAAAATAATTACAGGTTAATAGAGTAGCCCAAAGAAAATTTTACCCCTGGGTCTCTAAATGTATAAATTTGATCAATTGATCTGAATGACTCTGCAAAACTCTCTCTTTTGCTGCCCAGTATATTTTCAACTTTTAAATTAATTGATTTTTTACTCTCTTGACCAAAGCTTTTTGAAAAAGTGAAGTTCAAACTTTCAAATGGATGAGTATATATATCAGGATTATAACCAGCACCAACGACTTCTAGAGTTTTACCTTGCATGTTAAAGTACAGGCCGGCTCTTGTTCCATTTTGATTGTTGAAATCTAAACTAGCGTTAATCAAATATGGTGATTGACCCTGAAGTTGTCTTGAACCTGTAAGCGTTTCACCATCTCTGAGTGCAAGTGTTCTTAAGTTCGTTTCAACTTGCCCATAAGTTTGTTTGGATTCAATCAATGAAGCATTAATATTCGCATTAAAAAAATTGTTCAAATTTTTTCTAAATTCAATTTCAAGCCCATAGACTTTCGCTTCACCTAGATTTCTTGGTTGAAATGTTTCTCGAGCCTGCTCATAATAACTAAGTTCAATAGGGTCTTTAAATACTTTATAAAAAGCACTTATTGCAAACAATTCATTTCCTTCTCCAAAATTTTCAAATCTTAAATCTATATTATCAATATAAGTTGGTTTTAAATTTAAATTTCCAATGAAAGTTATGTTTGAAAGTGGATCAAAAATTTCTGCAATAGAAGCTTCTTTAAAAGAGGGTCTAGCAGTTGTTTTTGAATAGGATAATCTATAATTGCTGTTCTCTGTGACAGCAAAAATGAAATTTGCAGAAGGAAAAACATCAAACTTATCAATTACTTTTTCATCAACTAAGTTTTGAAACCCAGAGCTATCCTGACCTGTGTAAATTGTAAAATAATTTTCAGCTCTGAGCCCTATGATTGATCTAAAACTTGGACTTATTTTAAATTCAAGTGAACTGTACCCTGCATAATTATTTTGACTTGCATCAAAAGATTTACCTTGTTGGATAAGGTTATATGTCAAATCAATATGATTTCCATTTGTGTTAGTAAGTGACCAAATATTTTCCGGAAAAAGTAATTCATCAGCATTGCCTGTGACCCCAGAATTAACCGTAATCTGTGTACTGTATATGTCATAATCTCTTTGCTTATAAGAACCAAATAAACCAAACTTAAAAAGAGCGTCGTTACCAAATAATGACATTTTATTGGTAATATCTATTTTAGAAACAACATTAATTTCATTTAAATCACGCCAGATTCTTGTTGGTCGCGTGTTCGTTGGAACTCTATATCCTCCATCATCAGTTAATTGAAAAGATGTGGTTCTTGCATCCTTGTCTTGTATCGATGATCTTGTTGGTGATAACTTCCATTCAATTTTCCAACCTCCATTATCTAAGCTGTGAGTTCCAGAAAATAAAAGATTTGAAATTGCCCTTTCAGTATACTCTAAATTATCTTTCTTCAAATTAATAAAATCAGTATCAAATCTTGATTGAAAAAAACTACCTGCCGAAGATTCTCCGTTTTGAATGTGCAGTAGATTTAACTTTAATTTTGAATTATTAGTCTTATAAGAAACACCACCCATTCCGCTTAAAATAATATTATTAATGCCTAGATCACCGTTCTGAGTATTTGAAGGATCCAGTTCAAAAATACTTGAGTTAGGGGGCTTGAAATAATTATTGTTTTGAACATTTTCGTAATATTCCGTTTCGTTCTTGTATGAAACAGAACCAAAATAACCTATTTTATTTTCACCATCTTTTCCAACATTTTTTTGATTACCACCAGAAATTGAAAAACTATAATCACCCAAACTCGATTGACGTAAAGCAGATAGATTGGAAGAGTATTTGTTGGTAATCTCAGTTTGAATCGGCTGATTAAAAACTTCTAAAAAAGTATAGTTCTTTTTTGGATGAACCGGAAGAGACCTAGTGCCATCATCAAATCCAAGGAAATCTGTACTTCCACCAGAATATCCAAGGTAATCATTTTTATAATGCATGTCAGGATTGTAAGCTGTTCCAATGGAAATTGACAATTGTTTACTTGTAGGAAATTCTTTTGTTACTACGTCAACAATACCCCCAGTAAAATCGGCTGGCATTTCAGCAGTAGAAGATTTTATAACGATAACGTTATCTAAAATATTTGTGGGAAATAAATCCATTTGTACTGTATTTCTATCTGGATCAAGCCCTGGAATATCAATTCCATTTAAAATAGATTTGGTATAACGATCTCCCAAACCTCTAACGTAAACATACTTTCCGCCTTGTACTGAAACTCCAGGAACAGATTTAACTGCAGATGCGATATCGGATGCACCTGTACTTTTTATTCTCTGAGAGGAAAGACCATCAACGAGACTAGCAGATTTTTTTTGAAATGATAAAACGGCGGATTCGGTATTTTTTCTAGCACTGACAGTAACAACAACCTCATCCAACCCTTCCGCTAAAACTTCCATAATGACATTCACCTCTTTTGGGCTTAAACTATTAATTTCTACTTCACTAATTTCAATGGTTTTATAACCCAGGTAACTAAATTGAAGAGTGTATATTCCTTCATCTAAAAAAATCTCAAAATTCCCATCAAAATCTGATGTTGTTCCCGTCCCGGTTTCTTTAACAAGAATATTGGCAAAAGGAACAGGGTCTTGGAAATCAGCATCTGTTATTGTTCCTCTAACAATCCCGCCTTGTGAATAGGATAAATAAGAAATAAGAAATGCAATTAATGCATGAATTGTGTATCGCTTCATGGTAGTTTATTGTTTTAACAAATATCCAAGTTCATTATGAATGTCATGTTAAGAAATGGTTAATAAAAAACCCACTCATTGGAGTGGGTTTTTCTACAACTAATAATAATTATTTAACTAAACTCATATTTTTATAATCCAGTTGCACCTCTGGCTGCTGCCAAGGTCCATGAGAATACTGAAGCATCAGCACCAACTGTTTGTGAACCTGCTGCCACGGAACTAGCAAAGCTTGATCCACCAGGATTTTTTCCATCATTAAAATCTGCGTTCGGTGTAGGTGTACCAGTTGAGGATCCACCTTCTCTTGTCGTGTCATTAAAGATTTGACCGCCAGTTAATGAATCACCTGAGGGAACAACTACTTGGATGTTTGAAAAGCTTAGCTCGCCAGACAAAAAGTGTGCCTGAACATCTCTTCTGTAATCTAGTTCAAAATCATTTCCAGCAGGGAAATTAAATGCATATATGTTGTTGTTTGCGCCCATTGCATATGACCTGAAATCGGCGTAATCTCCAACAACACCATCAGCTCCAACCAAAGTAATGTTGTTGAGCGTATAAGTATCTTCCATTGTACCTTCTGGTCCATCAATTTCTAAAGCATGGTCACTATTTGCACCAAGAATTACCATCGAATTTGAAACTGTACCGGAATATGATTGATCAATGTCTAGACCATCATCTCCCTGCGCCCAAACTAATAAATTTGAAGCATTTACTGTTCCTCCGAAAAATTCGATACCATCATCAACATTAGCCACAACCTCAATGTTGCTAACTGTAGTTCCTGTTCCAACACCACCAAATGTTACACCATTGATTTCATTTCCTTCACCAATTGATGTCCCACCATGTCTCACGGAAATATAGTTGTAAGTACCAGAGTTGTCTGAAGCATCAGATCCACCATAAAGGCCATTTGTATCTGAAGCAGGTATACCTTCGATTTGAGCAGTAGCTCCTCCACTAACAGAAATAGGGGCATTACCAAGTACAATTAAACCTCCCCAAAGACCTTGTTGAAGTGTCAAATTAGATCCAACGAGTTGTCCAGGTTGAATATCATCAGCAACCGATGTCATTATAATAGGTGCAGAAGCAGTACCATTGGCTATTAACTTACCTCCTTGTGCAACGCAAAGAAAAGAAGCATTTGTTCCTGTCCCACCCTCAGCTTTAAGGATTGTTCCAGCTGGAATTGTCATTGTGGCTCCACTAGACACATAAACTCTTCCACGAATTGTCCATATGTGATTTGCGTCTAAGCTAATATCACTTGTGTACACTCCACTAAGAACGTATTGATCTGGATCAGCTCCATCTCCAGTGGAGTCGTCATCGTCACTACAAGCCACAAATAAAAACATTGAAGCGAGTAATAATAAATTTAATTTGAAAATTTTCATATTGTTTATTTAATTAATTGAAACAAATATGGACAAGTCATATTATTACAACATCAACTTAATATTAACTTAGTTTTAACTAAGTGTTAAGCTAATGTTATCTAAAAAAAGTTATTATTATTAAAAATAATAAATACAATAAATAATTGATTTTGAGGTATTTATAGAGTTATTGTTAATTTAAAGTTAATTTAATGTAAATTAATTGTAAACAAATATGTATATTTAAAAAAAATAATTTATGAAAAAATATATATTATTAGCACTCAGTTTTTTTTCCTTTTCTATGTATTCACAAGTAGAACTAGAGTCGGAAAATATCAATTTAAATGAGTTACAAAGCAAATCTGCTCAAGTCACAGAAATAAAACTCTATCATGATAATGGTAATATTTATCAAATAGGATCCTTAAAAAATAACAAACTACACGGAAGATGGGAATCTTATGATGTTAATGGCAACTTATCAGTTGTGGGTGAATTTCTTCGAGGTAAAAAACAAGGTAAGTGGTTTTTTTGGACGACAGATAAATTTATTGAAGTTAATTTTAAAAATAATAAAATTCAGAATCACTTCGAGTGGGATAAGGCAGTAAATTCAATTGTTTTGAGAACGAATTAGGTGTTTGTATTTCATATTATTCTTAACCTTAACTTAACTTTTGATAATAACAATTAAAATAATTTAGTGGTCATCTAATAAATATGATCATTAAATTATGAAAAATTACTTTTTACTATTTCTAACTTTACTATTTACAAGTTATTCGTTTGCACAAGTATCTTCCCTGAAAGGTCGTGTGCTTGATTCAAATGGCTTTGCACTTCCTGGTGCAACAATTCAGGCTGCACCATCTGGAAAAGCTGTTGTAACAGACTTTAACGGATTCTACACCATTGTTGGGATCGAAGGGGATCAAACAATTAAGGTATCTTACATTGGCTTTGAAACAGTTGAAGAATCAGTTTCTGTTAGCTCAGGAACTACATCTACGTTGGATTTTACTCTTGAAACTGCTATCAGCGAATTGGCTGAGGTCGTCGTCTCTGGTTTTCAGAGTGGAATCATCAAAGGATTGAATAAACAAAAATCTGACCTTAATGTGACCAATGTTGTTTCTGCTGATCAAATTGGAAAATTTCCTGATGATAATGTTGGGGATGTAATTAAAAGAATTGCAGGAGTAAGTATGCAAGGAGACCAGGGTGAAGCTAGAAATATTGTAATGAGAGGTCTTGGCCCAAGTCAAAATTCTGTTACACTTAATGGAGATAGAATTCCTTCTGCAGAAGGTGATAATAGAAACGTACAGTTGGATCTAATACCTTCTGCCATGATTCAATCAATTGAGGTAAATAAGACGCTTACTCCTGACATGGAAGCTGACGCAATAGGAGGTTCTGTGAATTTAATTACAAGATCCAACCCGAGTGGTTTTAGAGCTTCAGCAACACTCGCTGGTGGTGGGCAACCTGTTAGAGAGAATGGTTTTAACTCAAACTTTTCATTTGTTGTAGGAAATGAAGTTTCTGACAAATTTAGCTACACATTGGCAGGTACTGTCCAAACAAAAGATTATGGTTCAGACAATATTGAATTTGAATGGAATGATCCAGCTGATTGGGCAGAGGACGGTGCTATCGGAGAAATGGACATTAGAAGATATGATGTAAAAAGAACAAGAAGAAGTCTAAGTTTAAACTTAGATTATAACATTGATGACAACAACCAATTATTCTTAAAAACTATTTACAATCATAGAGATGATTGGGAAAATAGATTTAGACTAAGAGTTGGATCGATTGATATGGAGGACATGACGGCCAGAATTAGAAAACAAACCAAAGGTGGTATTTCGGATAGCAACAATAAAGGTACTCGACTTGAGGATCAAAGAACTCAAAAATATTCTATTGGTGGTGATCATCTTTTGGGTGATTTAAAACTAGATTGGAAAGTTAGTTATTCAGAGGCTAGCGAAGACAGACCTGACGAGAGGTATGTGAGATACGAGCAGCGTGATGTTCCCTTTTCATCTCTCAATATTTCAAATCCTGAAAGACCATATTTTGCTTGGACTGGTGATGCATGGAACAATCCAAGTGATTACCGATATAGAAAAACAGAGCAGGCATTTAAAACTACTGATGAGACAAACACTTCTTTTTCTATTAATTTGGAAAAACCATATAGTGACAATGATGTTTGGAAAATAGGGTTTAAATTCAAGGATAAGACCAAGATGAGAGATGATATTTGGTATGAATACGATAATGATCTTTCCAATATGGATGGCGTAAGCTATTTTGACGCTTCTATTCCTGATTATTTAGCTGGAGATATTTATCAAAGTGGATATTTTGTAACCGCAAACACTTTAGGATTGTTATCACTATCCGGTCCTGAAGATCCGAATTTTGATTCGTATGTTATGGACGAATTTGCTGGAGGAAACTATGATGCTGAAGAACAAATTGCAGCTTTTTATGCCATGATAGTTGATAAGCTGGGTGATGATGTAACTTTAATTGCGGGTGCAAGATTTGAATCTACATCAATTAATTATACTGGACAAGTATTTGATGAAGAGGAAGATGAACTTCCCTCAGATATTGGCTCTGTTAGTGGAGGAAATGATTATTATAATATTCTTCCTAATTTAACCCTGCAATGGGATGTTAATGATGAATTAAATTTCAATTTTGCCTTTACCCAATCAATTGCTAGACCATCTTATTATGATCTAGTTCCTTACGAATATTCCAACTCTGACGATCAAGAATTGGCTTTAGGAAATCCTGATTTGAAATCATCATTATCAACAAATTTTGATTTTATGGGAGAATGGTATTTTGGTGGTTTAAGTTTACTATCATTTGGATATTTCAGCAAAGACATCAAGGATTGGATTTATCAGTATACAACAAACAACTATACTTATGCTGGTGTTGACGGATATGAATTATCACAGCTAAGAAATGGAGAAAAAGCAAGCGTAAGCGGATTTGAGCTTGGTTTTCAAACCAAATTCTTGAAAAACTTTACTTTTATGGGCAACTACACATCTACTGATTCATCAACAAATAATGTTGAAGGAAGGGATGATGTTCCTCTGACTGGTCAAGTTGATGATATGTATAATTTGTCATTGGCATTTGAAAATAGTAAGTTTTTTGTCAGAGCATCTATGAACTATGCAAGTGAAGCACTTGATGAGTTGAGTGGTGATGCCTATGAGGATAGATATTATGATGAGCAAACATTTGTAGATGTTAATGCGAATTATAAAGTTAATGACAAACTAAGTATATTTGCGGAAGGCAAAAACCTAACGAATCAACCACTAAGGTACTACCAAGGTATACAGCAAAGAACTATGCAAATTGAGTATTACAATTTAAGTTGGACATTAGGTTTGAAATATGACTTTTAATGCATAAAAAAATAATCTCTGTTGCTATTTTCTTTTTCAGCGCAGTAGTTTTTTCACAAGAGCCCAATAACTTGGGCTCTTTGTTTTATAAAGAAGTGACGGCTGATATCGAAACTGAACCTGTATTTGTTGCGGATGATGCTGCTGATGATATGTGTGTTCTTGAGAATAAAACTGACCCAGATAAATCACTCATTATTTCGTCCGATAAAAAATATGGAATTATCGTTTATAATTTGGATGGAAAAAAATTATATGACTATCCCGTTGGTAGAGTAAATAATGTAGATATTATTGAATCTAAAGGCAGGTTTTATGTTGCAGGAACAAATCGAACAAAGAACAATATTGAAATTTATGAATTTGGTATTGACGGGCAATTGCAAAGTACTTTAATTTCTGAAAATGTTCAATCCCTTAAAGATGTATACGGAATTACTTTCTACAACGGCAATCAAGAAAAATATTTATTTGTTAGTGATAAAAAAGGAAATGTTGAACAATGGAGGATTGAATTAGACAGACCTGACCCAAAAATTTATTTAACAAGAAAATTAAGATTTTCATCACTAGCTGAAGGAATTGTTTCGGATGAAAAAAACAACGTTGTTTTTATAGGACAAGAAAAAAAAGGCATATGGAAAATAGATCCAATCAATCCTTATGTTGAAAAAGAGCTTATCTATAAAAAAAATAAATTCATGCGTCCAGATTTTGAGGGTTTAGCTCTTAGGGAGGATGAAAACAATAATGGATATATCGTTGCATCAGTTCAAGGCTCAAACGGATACTTATTGTTGGACAGATTGGATTATACTCCAAAACTTTTCTTTAGAGTTGTTGATTCTGCTGAAATTGATGGCACAACCGAAACGGACGGAATTGAGGTTTCAAACATCAAGACAAAAAAATTTCCTAATGGGTTTTTTATTGCTCAAGATGATGATAATGATGGATTGAATCAAAATTTTAAAATAGTAGATTGGAATAAAATAAAACTGAATGAATAAAATAATCCTTCTCATAATTGTTTTAATATCTTCCAATTGTTTTTCTCAAAAGGTTCAAAAAGATTTCAAATTATCTAAAATATTAGATGAAACATCAGGTCTAGAAATTGTTGACGACTTATTTATTACACAAAATGATTCAGGAAACGATCCTGTTATATATTACATAGATTTCAAAGGAAAAATTGTCAATCAAAGGAAAATTACTGGTTTTGAAAATAATGATTGGGAAGATTTAGCTGTAGATGATCAATTTATTTACATAGCGGATATGGGTAACAATTATGATACAAGAAAAAATTTATCTATCATAAAGATTCCAAAAAAATTAGACTCAAATGATACTTTTGAAAGTATAAATTTTAAATATCCGGAACAATCAGATTTTAGCTACAAAAGACTCTCAGAGTTTGATGCAGAGGCGTTAATATCCATTGAAAACAATCTGTTAATTTTTACAAAAAACAGAGCAAAAAAAATTTCGGACATATATATACTCCCAAAAACTAAGGGTGAATATGATGCGAAAAAAATTGGTTCCCTAAATACAAAATCAATTGTTACAGGTGGAGATTTTAATTCTGAACTAAACCTTTTAGCACTTACATCTACAATCAGTTTTGATGAATATTATTTGCTGATAATCAAGAATTTTTCACTTTCAGTTAAGAATGATTATGAGATTGACATGTATGAAATTCCAATTGGCAAGACTCAGGTTGAGGCAATAAAAATAATTGATGAAAATACATTTTGGATAACTTCTGAAGATGAGAGCAGCAGCTCAAGCGCTAGGCTCATGAAAATTAAGTTATAAAACATTCGTTTTTAAATATACCTCTTCCTAAAAATATTTAAATTGCATCAATGAAATGGGAAGACCTACTATCTCTTAAAAGACATGGCGATAATGTCAAAAGACTAAGGGCTGAACAGGATGATACAAGAGTTGGATTTGATGTTGATTATGATAGAATCATTTTTTCTTCGTTCTTTAGAAGCCTACAAGACAAAACACAAGTAGTACCATTTTCTAAAACAAGTTTCGTTCATACTCGCCTAACTCATAGTTTGGAAGTTTCTGTTGTTGGCAGAAGTTTAGGCAGGATTATCGGCAAGCACATATTAAATAAATATCCTCAACTAGATCATATCCACAAATTTCAGATTAATGATTTTGGAAGCATTGTAGCTGCTGCATGTTTGGCTCACGATATAGGCAACCCACCATTTGGTCATAGCGGTGAATCCTCCATTGGTGATTTTTTTAAAATTGGGGATGGAAAAAAATACAAAGATTTACTGACAGACATTCAGTATAATGATTTGTGTAAGTTTGAGGGAAATGCCAATGGATTTAAAATATTGACAGAATCAAAAATAGGTTCACCAGGTGGTTTAAGATTAAGTTATGCAACACTGGGAGCTTTTACAAAATACCCAAAACTTTCTCTTCCTGAAGATAAAACAGGAAATATTAAGAATAAAAAATATGGGTTCTTTTCAAATCAAGCGAAATTCTTCGATGATGTTGCTAGTGAATTGGGGTTGAAAATATCAGAGTCAAATTACATGAGACACCCTTTGGCATTTTTGGTCGAAGCTGCTGATGATATTTGTTACACCTTAATTGACTTTGAAGATGGAATAAATTTAGGATGGATTCCTGAGGAATATGCTTTGGAATTTTTGGTAAAACTCGTTGCAGATTCAATTGACAAGGAAAAATACAATAAGATGAATTTAAAGTCTCAAAGAGTTTCTTACTTAAGAGCTTTAGCCATCAATACACTTATCAAAGAAGCTGTTCAAATTTTTGTTGAAAATGAAGAAGAAATTTTAAATGGAAATTTTGAATCTTCACTATTGTCAAAAAGCAAGTTTAAATCACAAATGAAAAGCATAATTGAAGTTAGTATTGAAAAAGTATACAAGTCTTCTGAAGTTATTGAAAAAGAGCTCACGGGATACAAGGTTTTAAATTTCCTTTTAAAAACCTTCACAAATTCTGTGATGAATTGGAGAGATGACAATCTCAACGCCTTTGATGAACTTGCTCTTGAGTGCATTCCAAAAGATTATTTAAATAAAGATGTGGATGTATACACCAACCTTTTAGATGTTAGTTGTTTTATTGCTAGTTTAACAGATGGTCTTGCATTGGAATGGTATGAAAAACTGAGCTGATGGATCAAAAAGAAAAAGATATTTTTTTTATGAAAAAGGCAATTCAGGAAGCAAAATTTGCCTTTGAAAAAAATGAGGTTCCTGTAGGGGCAGTGATTGTAGCTCAAGATAAAATCATTGCTAGAGCTCATAATTTGACTGAGTTATTAAACGATGTAACTGCTCACGCTGAAATGCAGGCAATAACATCAGCTTCTAGCTATTTGGGCGGTAAATATTTAAAAGAGTGTACAATTTATGTTTCATTAGAGCCATGTCAAATGTGTGCTGGAGCGCTTGCTTGGGCTCAAATTGGTAGAATTGTTTTTGGAGCCAGTGACCCACACAGAGGATTTAGAAAATTAAACACTAAACTTCATCCGAAAACAAAAGTCTCTGGCGGCATATTATCAAAAGAATGTAAATTGTTGATAGATGCCTTTTTTATAAAGCAAAGAAAACTCAAGTCCTAGTCCTTATATATATAGTCCTCAATATTTTTATTTCTATATCTGTAGTAAAGAAAAAGCGGTAAAAAAACAAAACAAAAAAATAAAACCCCGGCTCCAACGATTTTCTCTCCACTTCCATAAACTTGGTTATTTAGGTAAATCCCATAGAATATCATTGAGAGATTGGAAATGAAAAGTATGTAAAGTAGAATTTTGTAAAGCAATTTTATTTCAACTTTATGTTAAGTTCATCGAGTTGATTATTATCGATTTGAGAGGGACTATCAATCATCACATCTCTTCCGCTGTTATTTTTTGGGAAAGCTATATAGTCTCGAATTGAGTTATCTCCATTCATTACTGCAACTAGTCGGTCAAGTCCAAAAGCAATTCCCCCGTGTGGCGGAGCACCATATTCAAATGCATTCATCAAAAAACCAAATTGATCTTTTGCTTCTTTTGGAGTAAACCCTAAAATTGAAAAAATTTGATTTTGTAGATCTCTATTATGAATTCTAATAGATCCACCACCAATTTCATTCCCGTTTATCACCAGGTCGTAAGCATCTGCAACAACCCCAGAAGGTTCTTTTTCTATCGTATCAATATTCTTGTCTTTTGGTGAAGTGAATGGATGATGGATAGAATGGTATTTATTCTCATCCTCATCAAATTCAAATAATGGAAAATCATTTACCCAAAGCGGACAGAATTTTTTTTCATCAATCATACCTAAATCATCCGCAATTTTTAATCTAAGCTGTCCAAGCTGAGTCAAAGATTTCATTTTATTTCCAGAAATTAAAAATGTAGTGGAGTCTTCTGAAAAATCACCAACAATTGATAATAAATCATCATGATTGTAAAACTTATCAATTGAGGATTTAAAACTACCGTCACTATTGTGCTTGATCCATATTAATCCTTTTGCACCAATTTGAGGTTGTTTGACCCAATCCGTGTATTGATCAATTTGTTTTCTTGTAAAAGGTTCTGTTGTATTTACGGTAATACCACACACATATTCACTGTCATCCAAAATCTTAAATCCTTTTCCTTTGCTACTTTCGGAACAATCAAAAATTTTCATTTCAAACCTTGTGTCGGGTTTATCAGAACCATAATTTTCAATTGCTTCCCAGTATGAAATTTTGGGGAAATTATCCAACTCTACACCAATACATTTTTTGAAAGTATTCTTGACAAGGTTTTCAAACAGCATCAAAACATCATCTTGTTCAACAAAAGACATTTCGCAATCAATTTGTGTAAATTCTGGTTGACGATCGGATCTTAAATCCTCGTCTCTAAAACATTTTACAATTTGATAATATTTATCCATTCCACCAACCATCAAAAGTTGTTTGAATGTTTGAGGAGATTGAGGAAGGGCATAAAATTCACCTTTATTTATTCTTGAGGGAACAACAAAATCTCTCGCTCCTTCTGGTGTTGACTTTATTAAATAAGGTGTTTCTACATCTATAAAACCCGACTCGTTCAAGTATTTACGAATTTCAAGCGTTACATTATTTCTAAAAATTAAATTATTCTTTATCAAATTTCTTCTGAGATCGAGGTATCGATATTTCATCCTTAACTCTTCCCCACCATCTGTATTATCATCAATTGTAAAAGGAGGAATTTTCGACTCATTGAGAATTTCAACTTCAGACAATGAAATCTCTATATCACCAGTTTTTATATTAGGGTTTTTAGATTGCCTTTCTTCAACAATTCCTTTAACAGAAACCACATATTCTCGCCCTATTTTTTTTACTTGATTTACTAAATCTTTACTTGATTCATTAATATCAATAATGATTTGAGTGATTCCATACCGATCTCTAAGGTCTATCCAAAGAAGTGATCCCTTGTCTCTTATTTTATGAACCCAGCCCGAGAGCTTAACATCCTGTCCAACATGCTCTATTCTAAGCTCTCCACAATTATGACTTCTGTACATGGTTACAAATATCTAATAAATAAATTAAATAATTTGATCGAATTTTAATCTATACCATTAATGATGTATTTTTGATTTCACTAATGGAAAAATTCAAATCTCAGATTAACTTGATTGAAATTGAAATTGATAAATACATCAATTCACTGGGAGATAATTCAATTTATGATTCAGTAAAGTATTTTTTAAAACTTCCATCAAAAAGAGTCAGACCCTTATTTACTCTTTTAACAAACGCATTATACAATAACAACCATTCATTTGCAATTCCTGCAGCGCTTTCAAATGAAATGTTTCATAATTTCACCTTGCTTCACGATGACATCATGGATTCTTCCAAAAAGAGAAGAGGTTTTGATACAGTCCATGAGAAATGGAATGTTAACCAGGCAATTCTATCAGGAGATTCAATACTCATAATGGCTACAAAATTTTTAGATTTTTATGAGTCTAAAATCCAGAAAGATCTTTTAAAACTCTTTAATTCTACAGCTTTGGAGGTTTGTGAAGGTCAGCAACTGGACATGGAGTTTGAAAATAAAATCAATATTGATTTCGATGATTACATCGATATGATCACAAAAAAAACATCAGTTTTAATTGCATCTTCAATCAAGATGGGAGGCATTATCAATGAACTCGATAAGGATGAGTTAAATCGTTTATACGATATTGGTTTAAATCTAGGTATCGCATTTCAAATTCAGGACGATTATTTAGATCTATTCGGCGATGAGAAAATAATTGGTAAAAAAGTTGGATTAGATGTAATAAATAATAAAAAAACGGCTCTACATCATTTGTTTGTAAATCAAGCATCAAAAACAGAACTAAGTAAATATCAAGATTATATGCTACTAAAAAATCATGATGAAAAAGTAAGAAAAATCAAGTCTTTATTTTCCGACAATAACACAGATAAATCTTTAAAAAACTTAGTTGAGGACTATTCAAATAAGGCAGATTCTATTATTCAAAAATTAACGCCTGAGTTTGATCAAAGACCTAACTTAATTTTGCTGAGTGATTTTTTATTAAAAAGAAATTATTAGTCAGTATATTTGATTAGTGAGCATCTGAAAATATTATTTTCATTATAATTATTACAATTGGAGAATTTTTTAAATTCAATTTTAGATTTTTTTAATCAACAAGACAGCCCAATATTGATGGCCTTATATGCAGGGCTTTTTACATGGATTCTAACTGCCCTTGGAGCAGCCTTAGTTTTTTTCTTTAAATCTACAAACAGGAAGTTTTTGGATATGGCTTTGGGCTTTACGGCAGGAGTTATGATTGCTGCGAGTTTTTGGTCTTTAATCGCCCCAGCAATTAGTGCTGTGGAGATTCAAAATGAATTAGGGCAATCATCCATGCCTTCATTTTTGCCACCAGCAATTGGGTTTTTTATGGGTGCTATATTCATGTTTGCTTTAGATAAAGCCATACCTCACCTTCATATTTTTGGAAAGTTGAAAGATGCAGAAGGTCCCAAAACTGACTTAAAAAAAACTTCATTACTTGTACTTGCAATAGCAATTCATAATATTCCGGAAGGCTTAGCAGTTGGTGTTGCATTTGGTGCACTTTTCATTCCTGAGTTTGCTGATGTTTATACTTTAGGTGCTGCTGTTGCACTTGGCATTGGAATTGGCCTTCAAAATTTTCCTGAGGGGTTTGCCGTGTCTATGCCTGTTCGAAGAGCTGGATTATCAAGAAGAAAATCATGGTTTTGGGGTCAACTATCAGCCATTGTAGAACCAATATTTGCTGTAATTGGAGCTGCTCTCGTTATGTTAGTATGGCCTATACTTCCTTATGCACTATCATTTGCTGCTGGAGCAATGATTTTTATTGTTGTTGAAGAGGTAATTCCCGAAAGTCAAAAAGGTGGAAATACCGATCTAGCTACAATGGGTCTTATTGCAGGATTTATTGTTATGATGTCCCTAGATGTGGCATTGGGTTAGTAAAATAAAAAGTAATTAACTTTGTATATCTAAAAATGGAAAAGTTCTCAAAAATTCCTCCCCCGTTAGTAGTTTTAATTTTAGTTATTTCTACTTTTTTTTCATCCAAAAAAATTGATTTAATTCAGATACCGTTCCAATCCTTCATATCAATTTTTATACTTTCTATTGGCATACTTATTTTATTAAATCCAGTATTAAAATTTAAGAAATCAAAAACCACGATTAATCCAATCAAGTTCAAGAAAGTTAATAAACTAGTAACATCAGGAATTTATAAATATTCAAGGAATCCTATGTACTTAGGTTTGCTAATGATAGTTGTTTCTTCGTCAATTTTTTATTTGAATATTTATTCAATATTAACTCCTCTCTTTTTTTATCTGTGGATAAATAGATTTCAGATAAAAAGAGAAGAAGTTTTTCTTACAGAAAAATTTGGTGAAGATTACCTATCATACAAGAAAAAAACCAGAAGGTGGATTTAGCGATATTCTACTTAACTAATCATTCGCTAACTCATTCAAC